>JBGGME010000179.1:0-7938 GCA_041288195.1 Hyphomicrobiaceae bacterium | reverse complement strand
CACCGACTCCTTGGTCCACCCACGGTCCGCCGACACCTTCGTCAGCGCCGCCGTCAGCGTCGTCTTGCCGTGGTCAACGTGCCCGATCGTGCCCACGTTGCAGTGCGGCTTACTCCGATCGAATTTTGCCTTGGCCATTGTCGGCTCTCCTGTCTCTCACTCAATCTCTCAGGCGTACTTCGCCTTGACCTCTTCGGCCACGTTGCGCGGCACCTCGGCGTAGTGGGCGAACTGCATGGTGTACATGGCGCGCCCCTGGCTCATAGACCGCAGCTGGCTCACGTAGCCGAACATGTTGGCAAGCGGCACGTTGGCGCGGATGACGGTGGCGTTGCCGCGCATCTCCTGGCTGCGGATTTGGCCGCGGCGGCTGTTGATGTCGCCGATCACGCCGCCGACGAAGTCGCCGGGCGTCACCACCTCCACGTCCATGATCGGCTCGAGCAGCTTGACGCCGGCCTTTGCCGCGCCCTCGCGCATGGCATTGCGCGCCGCAATCTCGAAGGCGATGGCGCTCGAGTCCACCTCGTGGAAATCGCCGTCGAACAGCGTCACGCGCGTATCCACCATCGGGAAGCCGATCAGAACGCCCGAGTCCCAGACGCTCTGCACGCCCTTCTCGACGCCGGGGATGAACTCCTTCGGCACCACGCCGCCGACGACCTCGCTCTCGAAGTCGTTGCCCTTCCCGGGCTCGTTGGGCTCGAGCCTCAGCTTCACGCGCGCGAACTGGCCGGTGCCTCCGGTCTGCTTCTTGTGCGTGTAGTCGATGTCGGCCGACCGCCCCAAGGTCTCGCGGTAGGCCACCTGGGGCGCGCCGACGTTGACCTCGACCTTGTGGGTGCGTTTGAGAATGTCGATCTTGATGTCGAGGTGCAGCTCGCCCATGCCTTTGATGCGAGTCTCGCCGCTCTCCTGGTCGGTGGAGACGCGGAACGAGGGGTCCTCGGCCGCGAGCTTGGCGAGCGCCAGCCCCATCTTCTCCACGTCGGCCTTGGTCTTGGGCTCGACCGTCATCTCGATGACGGGGTTGGGGAACTCCATCTTCTCGAGCAGCACGGGCTTGTTGGGGTCGGACAACGTCTCGCCGGTGCGCGTATCCTTGAGGCCCGCAAGCGCGATGATGTCGCCCGCGTAGGCTTCATCGATCTGCTCGCGCTCGTCGGCGTGCATCAGATACATGCGCCCGACGCGCTCCTTCCTGTCGCGCGTGGTGTTGGCGAGCGCCATGCCGCTCCTCACGGTGCCGGAGTAGACGCGGCAGAACGTGATCGAGCCCACGTGCGGGTCGTCCATGATCTTGAAGGCGAGCATGGAGAGCGGCTCGGTATCGACCGGCTTGCGCACTGTCGGCTCGCCGGTCTTGATGTCGATGGCGCTGAAAGCCTCGCGGTCCGCCGGCGAGGGCAGGTAGTCGACGACCGCGTCGAGCAGCGGCTGCACGCCCTTGTACTTGAAGGCCGAGCCGCACAGCATGGGATAGAAGATGCCCTTGACGGTAGCCTTGCGGATCAGCCGCTTCAGCGTGTCGACGTCGGGCTCCTTGCCGTCGAGGTAGGCGGCCATGGCGTCGTCGTCCATCTCGACGGCAGCCTCCACCATCTCGGCGCGGAGCTCGGCGGCCTTGTCCACGAGGTCGGCCGGTATCTCCTGCTCGACGAACTTGGAGTCCTTGTCGTCGCCGTCCCAGATGATCGCCTTCATTTTGAGGAGGTCGACCACGCCCTTGAAACTCGACTCGGCTCCGACCGGGATCTGCAGCGGCACTGGCCGCGCGCCCAGCTTGGACTTGATGTCGCTGACGCACATGTAGAAGTCGGCGCCGGTCTTATCCATCTTGTTGGCGAAGATGATGCGGGGTACGCCGTACTTGTCGCCCTGGCGCCAGACGGTCTCGGTCTGCGGCTCCACGCCCTGGTTGCCGTCGAGGACGCACACAGCGCCGTCGAGGACGCGCAGGCTGCGCTCGACTTCGATGGTGAAGTCCACGTGGCCCGGGGTGTCGATGATGTTCAGCCGCTTGCCGGCCCAGAAGCAGGTCGTGGCGGCCGACGTGATGGTGATGCCGCGCTCCTGCTCCTGCTCCATGTAGTCCATGGTCGCGGCGCCGTCGTGGACCTCGCCGATCTTGTAGGTCTTGCCCGTGTAGTAGAGAACCCGCTCGGTCGTAGTTGTCTTACCGGCATCGATGTGGGCCATGATGCCGAAGTTGCGGTAGTCCTCGATTTTGTGCGTTCGGGCCATGATGCGTTCCGTATCACCAGCGGTAGTGGGAGAAGGCGCGGTTCGCCTCCGCCATCTTGTGCGTATCCTCCCGCTTCTTCACCGCCGTGCCGCGGTTGTTCGCGGCATCGAGGAGTTCGCCGGACAGGCGCTCCTCCATGGTGTTCTCGTTGCGCGACCTGGCGGCCGTGATCAGCCACCGTATCGCGAGAGCCTGGCGCCGCTCGGGGCGCACCTCGACCGGCACCTGGTAGGTTGCTCCGCCGACGCGGCGCGAGCGCACCTCGACCGCCGGCATGACATTCTCGAGCGCCGAATGAAAAAGCTGGATCGGGTCCGACTTCGCACGCGACTGCATGCGGTCGAGCGCGCCGTAGACGATATTCTCGGCGACCGACTTCTTGCCCTCGCGCATGATCGAGTTCATGAACTTGGACACGACCAAATCGTTGAACTTGGGGTCCGGGTTGACCTCGCGTTTCTCAGCCTTGTGGCGGCGCGACATTGATACGGTTCCTTGGTCAGTCTCGTCGAATGCTGCTGGCTAGTCCTTGCGGTCCGAGACCCCGCCCTCGCGGGGAAGCGGAGCATGGAGAGGCCGAAGTTATTTGGGCCTCTTTGCTCCGTACTTGGAGCGCCTCTGCTTGCGGTCGGCCACGCCCTGGGTGTCGAGCACGCCGCGGATGATGTGGTAGCGCACGCCGGGAAGGTCTTTGACGCGGCCGCCGCGGATCATCACCACCGAGTGCTCTTGCAGGTTATGACCTTCGCCGGGGATGTAGCCGATGACCTCGAACCCGTTCGTGAGCCTTACCTTGGCGACCTTGCGCAGGGCCGAATTGGGCTTCTTCGGCGTCGTTGTATAGACGCGCGTGCACACGCCGCGCTTCTGCGGGCAGGCCTGCATGTGGCGGGCCTTCTCGCGGTAGACCTTCTGCGTCCGCGGCTTGCGGATCAACTGCTGTATGGTCGGCATGCGCCGCTTCCACCTTACTGGGTGCGGGACGTCCGCACCGTGCGCCAAAACCAGCCGCCGAGGCGCTTCGACGAGCGGTCCTCGGCTTCCATACCAGAGGATCCAACCGGTTCCGCTTGCGCGGTTCCCGCGGATCTTGGTCCGAAAATGTCCTCTGCTTGACGACGACAGCGTTTAGGCCAGGGCGGGGCATCGAGCCCCAGCCCCACGCAACGGCCTACCGCCTGTCGCGAGAGTGGGCGGGTTATATACGAGCGCGTCTTGCCCGGTCAACACCTCGGCACACGGGGAATTGAAATATTTGGCGCCCCTGCGGTGGCTCACCGGAAAGATTGCGCTGCAATAAGGAAACGGGCCCGAAGCGCGCCAAGCAGGGAGCATGGGAAACGCTCCGATTTCGTGGGCTGCGCAGGCCCTTGCGCGGACGCCTGCACCGGTCCTTACTTCGAGAAATCAGCCCCGCGCAGGAGGAGCAAGACATGCCCGCGAAAATGGTGGCCGTCGGCTACGCAGCAAGTCTGCCGATATCGGACGACCGCTCCCTGTTCGAGTTCGAGACCCCTGTGCCAAGGCCGGAGGGGCGCGACCTGCTGGTGAGCGTGAAGGCCGTGTCGGTCAATCCGGTCGACGTCAAGGTTCGCATGCGCAAACAAGGCTCCGAGAGCAATCCCGTCATCCTGGGCTGGGATGCCGCCGGGATCGTCGAGGCCGCGGGCAGCGGCTGCGAGATCTTCCGCCCGGGCGACCGCGTCTACTACGCCGGCAACGTCAACCGTCCCGGCAGCGATGCACAGTTCAATCTGGTCGACGAGCGCGTCGTCGGCCGCGCGCCCAAATCGCTCGGCTTCGCCGAGTCTGCCGCCCTGCCGCTCACGACGCTGACCGCCTGGGAGCTGATGTTCGACCGCATCGGCGTGAAGCGCGGCGAAGGCGCCGACCGCCGCTCCATGCTCGTCGTCGGCGGCGCCGGCGGTGTCGGCTCCATCGCCATCCAGCTCGCGCGCAAGCTCACATCGCTCACTATCGTCGCCACCGCCTCGCGCCCCGACACACGCGCCTGGGCGGAAAAGATGGGTACGCACCACATCATCGATCACACCAAGCCGTTCGCACCCCAGCTCAAAGCCTTGGGGCTCCCGAGCATCGACATCGTGCTCTCGCTCACGGGCACGGTGAAGAACGCCGCCCAGATCACCGAGGTGATCGCCCCGCAGGGCCGTCTCGGGCTGATCGAGGGCATGGATTCGCTCAAGGCCTTCGACACGGCCGCGCTCTGGCCCAAGTGTGTGAGCTTCCATCCCGAGCTGATGTTCACCCGCTCGACCTACGGCACCCCCGACATGATCGAGCAGCACCGGCTGCTGAGCGAGGTTGCCGGCCTCGTCGACAAGGGTGTGATCCGCACGACGATGACCGCCAACTTCGGCCGCCTCGACGCCGCCAACCTCAAGCGTGCGCACGCTCAGCTCGAGAGCGGAACCACGATCGGCAAGGTCGTGCTGGAGGTGGCGTAGCCGTCATCCCGGCATCTCGCGGCAGCGCGAATATCCGGGACCCAGGGCCACGAGGGGGCTGCTGGGTCCCGGACAGCTGCTGCGCAGCATTCCCTAACAACTACTCCGCGGCGGCCTCAGTGCGGCGGCGACGGCGCTCCGGCGGCCGCAGCATTCCGCCGCCATCGGCCGGCGCAGTGAGCGCCTTCTCGGCGTCGAACTTCGCCTTCTCCTTGGCAATGAGCTCGTCGCGCTTGGCAGCTTCCTTGCGGATGCGGCGCAGCATGCCGCCGGTGCCCGCCGGGATCAGACGGCCGACGATCACGTTCTCCTTCAGGCCCTCGAGCGTGTCGACCTTGCCGTTGACGGCGGCTTCGGTGAGCACGCGCGTCGTCTCCTGGAAGGAAGCCGCCGAGATGAAGCTCCTCGTCTGCAGCGAGGCCTTGGTGATGCCGAGCAGGACGGGCTTGGCGGTGGCGGGACGCTTGCCCTCCTTCTCGTAGGCCAAGTTCTTCTCGTTGAACTCGATCTTGTCGATCTGCTCGCCCTTCAGGAACTCGGTCTCGCCGGGGTCCTCGACCTCCACCTTCTGCAGCATCTGCCGGACGATGACCTCGATGTGCTTGTCGTTGATGGTCACGCCCTGCAGACGGTAGACGTCCTGGATCTCGTTGATCAGGTAATTGGCGAGCTCCTCCACACCCTTGATGGCCAGGATGTCGTGCGGCGCGGGATGGCCGTCATAGACGAAATCACCCTTGTCGACGCGGTCGCCGTGCTGCACCGCCAGAGGCTTGCCGCGCGGGATCAGGTACTCCTTGGACTCCGCGTTCTCGTCGTCCGGCTTGATGATGACGCGCTGCTTGTTCTTGTAGTCCTTGCCGAACTCGACGGTGCCCGAGATCTCTGCGATGATGGCGTTGTCCTTCGGACGCCGCGCCTCGAACAGCTCCGCCACGCGCGGCAGGCCGCCCGTGATGTCGCCGCTCTTGGCCGAGGCGATCGGGATGCGCGCCAGCACGTCGCCGGCCTTGACCTTGGCGTGCGGCTCCACCTGCAGGATCGCCTCGACGGGGAGCAGGTACTTGGCATCGACGCCGCGCGAGACGCGCACGGGCTTGCCGCCCTTCGACTCCTTGATGACGATGGAGGGTCTCAGCTCCGCGCCGCGCGGCGACGCGCGCCAATCCATGATCACGCGGTTGGTCGTGCCCTGCACCTCGTCGGTCTGCTCCTTCATCGACACGCCCTCGACCAGGTCGGCGAAATCGGCGACGCCGTCGACCTCGGTCAGGATCGGCCGCATGTAGGGGTCCCACTGAGCCAGCCTGGCGCCGCGCTTCACCTCGTCGCCGTCGTCGACGTGCAGCTGCGAGCCGTAAGGGATCTTCTGGATCGCCAGCTCCTTGCCCGACTGGTCGCCGATCACGAACGCCATGTTGCGTCCCATGGCGATCAGGCGGCCCTGGCTGTCCTTGACGACGGCGCGGTTCTTGATCTTGGCCTTGCCGTTGAAGTTGGACTCCAGGAACGACTGGTCGACCGTCTGCGCCACGCCACCCAGATGGAAGGTGCGCATGGTGAGCTGGGTGCCCGGCTCGCCGATCGACTGCGCGGCGATCACGCCCACCGCCTCGCCGATATTGACGGGCGTGCCGCGCGCCAGGTCGCGGCCGTAGCACTTGGCGCACACGCCGTTGGTGGTCTCGCAGGTGAGCACCGAGCGGATGCGCACCTCCTGGATCTGCGCCTTCTCGATCGCCTCCACCTCCTTCTCCTCGAGGAGCTGGCCGGTCTTGACGATCACCTTCTTGCTGATGGGCTCCTTCACGTCCTCGGCCGCTGTTCGGCCCAGGACGCGCTGCGCCAGCGAGACGATGATCTGACCGGCGTCGACCACGGCCTGCACGTTGATGCCGGCGTCGGTTCCGCAGTCATCCTCGAAGATGATCGCATCCTGCGCAACGTCGACGAGGCGCCGCGTCAGATACCCGGAGTTGGCGGTCTTGAGCGCGGTGTCGGCCAAGCCCTTGCGCGCGCCGTGCGTCGAGTTGAAGTACTCGAGCACGCTCAACCCCTCCTTGAAGTTGGAGATGATCGGCGTCTCGATGATCTCGCCCGAGGGCTTGGTCATCAGGCCGCGCATGCCCGCGAGCTGGCGCATCTGCTTCTCGGAGCCGCGGGCACCCGAATGCGCCATCATGTAGACCGAGTTCACCTGCTGCGTGCGGCCGGTGCCCTTGTCCAGCTTGGTGGCTGAGATGCGTTCCATCATCTCGCGCGCCACCTGGTCGGTGCACTTCGACCAGGCGTCCACCACCTTGTTGTACTTCTCGAGCTGGGTGATAAGGCCGTCGTTGTACTGCTGCTCGTACTCGCGCACGAGGTCGTTGGTCTGGTCGACGAACTTGGCCTTGGTGTCCGGGATCACCATGTCGTCCTTGCCGAACGAGATGCCGGCCTTGAACGCGTGGTAGAAGCCCATGCCCATGACCCGATCACAGAAGATCACCGTCTCCTTCTGTCCGCAGTCGCGGTAGACGGCGTCGATCAGGCCGGAGATGGCCTTCTTGGTCAGCAGCTGGTTGACGAGGGCGAACTTGACGCCCGCCTTGCGCGGCAAGAGCTGACCGAGCAGCAGGCGGCCGGGCGTGGTGTCGTGCACCTCGACCACCTCGTTGCCGTCCGAGTCGACGGCGGCGTAGCGGCCTTTGACCTTGGCGTGCAGCGTGACGATGCCGGCGGCGAGCGCGTGCTCGACCTCGGCGATCGAGCCTAACATCATCCCCTCGCCCGGCTCCTTGTCGCGCACCATCGACAGGTAGTAGAGGCCGAGCACGATGTCCTGGCTCGGCACGATGATGGGCGAGCCGTTGGCGGGATGCAGGATGTTGTTGGTCGACATCATCAGCACGCGCGCCTCGAGCTGGGCTTCCAACGACAGCGGCACGTGGACCGCCATCTGGTCGCCGTCGAAGTCGGCGTTGAAGGCCGCGCACACCAGCGGATGGAGCTGGATGGCCTTGCCCTCGATCAGCACCGGCTCGAAGGCCTGGATGCCCAGGCGATGCAGCGTCGGCGCGCGGTTGAGCAGGACCGGGTGCTCGCGGATCACCTCGTCGAGCACGTCCCAGACCTCGGTCTTCTCCTTCTCAACGAGCTTCTTGGCCTGCTTCACGGTGGCCGCCTGGCCGAGCGTCTGCAGCCGCGCGTAGATGAACGGCTTGAACAGCTCGAGCGCCATCT
>JBGGME010000178.1:0-13342 GCA_041288195.1 Hyphomicrobiaceae bacterium | reverse complement strand
CTCGATGGACACATCGACCTCGAGAGCTTCATCAGGCAGCATCGGATTGCCGAGGTCGGTCGCTTCGCGGTGGTGGCCGAGCATCGCAGCAACGTCCTGGTGGCCGCAGCTCTGATGCGCGCTGCCACCGAGGAGATGGTCGCTCGCGGCTACACGCACGTCATTACCGATGTGTTCGAGGACGATACCCACAGCCCCTTGGGCTTCCACACGCGGGTGATGGGCTTTATTCCGGTGGCAACGCACGAGCACGGCGAGCTCAACTGCAAGAGCCGGCGCATCACGCTGGTGCTCGATCTCAAATCCAGCTACCTGCGCCTCAAGGCTCGAGGCAATTGGGTCTATCGCTATCTGACGGCCCACTGGCCCGACGCCATGCATCAGCGCCTTGCAGCGTGACGCCGCCTAGACGCCGAGGTAGGCCTTGCGCACGGCGGGATCGTCGAGCAGCTTGGCCGCATCGCCGGTCATGCGGATGCGGCCAACGTCGAGGATCACGGCGCGCTTGGCGAGCGACAGCGCCCAGGTGGCGTTCTGCTCGGCGAGCAGCACGGCCAGCCCTTCGGATGCCTGCACCTCGGCCAGGATCTCGCCGATCCGCTCCACGATCACGGGCGCCAGGCCCAGAGAGGGCTCGTCCAGCATCAGCAGCGTCGGCTTCGACATGAGCGCGCGGCCGATCGCCAGCATCTGCTGCTCGCCGCCCGACAGGCTCCCCGCACGCTGATCCGCACGCTCCTTGAGGCGCGGGAAATAGCCGTAGATGCGCTCGATGCGGCCGGGCAGCTCGCTCTTGGCGCGGGTGATGCCGCCGACCCGCAGGTTGTCGAGCACCGAGAGCTGCGGGAACACGCGCCGCCCCTCCGGCGAGTAGCCGACGCCGCGCCGCACGACCTGCGATGGCCTGAGGCCTTTGAGGTCGTGCCCGTCGAGCACGATCGTCCCCTGCGGATAGGTCGCCATGCCCAGGATGGCCTTGAGGGTGCTCGACTTGCCGGCGCCGTTGGCACCGATCAGGGCCACCGTCTCGCCGGCGTCGAGCGTCAGCCCCACCCCGTCGGTGCCGACGATGGGCCCGTAGGTGACCTTGAGATTCTCAATGACCAGCTTGGGCATAGCGTTTGCCGAGATAGGCCTCGATCACATTCGGGTTGCGCAGCACCTCCTGCGGCTTGCCGCGCGCGAGCTCCCTGCCCTGGGCCATGACGAGCACCCGGTCGCAGAGATCGGTGATGAAGCGCATGTTGTGGTCGATGACGACGACCGAGATGCCGCGCTCGCGAACGAGCTTGATGGTGTCGCGCACGTGGTCGGTCTCCTCGGCGGAGAGTCCCGCGGCCGGCTCATCGAGCAGGACGATGCGCGGCCGGGCCGCGAGCGCGATCCCCATGCCCAGGACCTTCTGGAAGCCGTAGGGCAAGCCGCTGGCGACGCTGTGCTCGACGCGCTTGAGATCGAGCCAGCGCATCACCTCCTCGACGTGGGCGTCGGCGCGGCCGCGCGCCTCGCGCGCGCGGCCTGTGCCGAACAGCGTCGCGACGAGGCCCGGATAGATCTCGCGAAAGGCCCCGCGCAGCAGGTTCTCACGCACGGTCTGCCCGGCATAGACGATGGTGGCCTGGAAGGTGCGCACCAGGCCCGCCTCGACCAGCACGTGCGGCGCCTTGCCCGTCACGTCGTGGCCCGACAGCGTGACCTTGCCGCTGGTCGGCTCGATGACGCCGGAGACGAGGTTGACGGCCGTGGTCTTGCCGGCGCCGTTGGGCCCGATGATGCCGAGGATCTCGCCTGCATCGACGTCGAAGCTCAGGTCGGCGACCGCCTGCAGGCCGCCGAAGCTCCGGCTCAGTCGTTCGACGGAGAGGATGCGCGTCATGATGCCTGCGGGCTCGCTCGAGTTCCGGCGCGGGCGCCCGCCTCCGCCGCAGCCGCATCCTCCCGCCGCCCCCACAGCAGCTTGCGCAGGCGGCGGCCGAGCTCGACGAGGCCGCCCGGCAGGAACGCCATGGTGGCGAACAGGATCGCGCCGAACATGATCTGCTGCAGGTTGACGTAACCGCGCAGCAGCTCGGGCAGCGTCACCATGAACACGGTGCCGAGCAGGGCGCCGATGAGGCTCGTCATGCCGCCGATCACGTTCATGACCACGAGGTTCAGCGACTGGAAGCCGGAGTAGGCTTCGGGCCCGACAAACTTGATGTAGTGGGCCTGCAGAGAGCCCGTCATGCCGGCGAGCGCGCAGGCGATCACGAACACCATGACCTTGAAGCGGATGACGGGCACGCCCGAGCATTCCGCCAGACGCTCGCCTTCGCGGATCGCGTCCATGGCACGGCCGAACTCCGACGTCAGGAGCCGAGCGCACAGGCCGACGCCGAATACCGCAAAGCCCAGCGCGAAGTAGTAGTAGGCGCGGTTGGAGAGGAGGAAGGGATAGGGCGGCGGCACGTTGAAGATGCCGTTGGAGCCGCCGGTGAGCCAGGAGTTCTCGATGATCGCCATGCGCACCACCTCGCCCATGAGGAAGGTGATGAGCACGAAATACTTCCCCGTCAGGCGCAGCACGATCGGGCCGATGACCGCGGCCACGGCAGCCGCGAGCGCCGTGCCGGCGATGAGGCCCACCGGCCACGGCATGCCGAGCTGCATCACCACGATCACCGAGCCGTAGGCGCCGAAGGCCATGAACGCGGTGTGGCAGAGGCTGACGTGGCCGGTGCGGATGATGAGGTGCAGCGAGCACGCGGCAATCGAGGTCAGGCAGATGAGCACGCCGATGTGGTGGAGGAACTTGTCCTCCGTCAGCCACGGCCAGCCCAGGAGGACGATGGCGGCGACGACCGCGAGGATGCGCTTGTTCACGCTCATGTCTCCGGCGTCCCCAGGATGCCCCACGGCCGCACGACGAGCAGCAGGATGACGACGCCGAACGACAGGAAGGCGGAAGCCGCCGCACCATAGAACGTGCCGACGAAACTCTCCGTGAAGCCGAGCAGAACGCCGCCCAGCGCCGCGCCGGGAATCGAGCCCATGCCGCCGAGGATCACCACCACGAAGGCCATCAGCAGCGGCCGCTCGCCGAGGAACGGCGACACCGCGTAGATCTGGCCCCACAGGGCTCCCGCAAGCGCCGCCAGCAGGATCGCAACGAAGAATGCGACCTTGTAGGTGCGCCGCGTGTTGACGCCCTGGGTCTCGGCAATCTCGAGGTCCTGGGCCGCGGCCCGCATGGCGAGGCCCGCGCGGGTATACCGGATGAAGAGGTAGAAGCCCGCCAGCGCTGCCAGCGCGATGATGACGACGATCAGCCGGTCGACCGGCACGATGATGTCGCCCAGCATCAGCACCTCGCTCGACACGGAGGGGATGTTGCGCTCGTGCACGTCCCACAGCAGGACCGCGCCGAACATGATCATCATGTTGAGGCCGAGCAGCCCGATCATGCTCTCGAACATGCGCTGGTAGAACCAGCGGAACACCAGCCATTCCAGCACCAGCGAGGCCAGCGCCACGCCGACCACGCCCACGGGCAGCGCGATCAGCCACGGCCAGTGGTAGTCCTTGATGAGATGGAACAGCGCGAACGCGCCGAGCATGGCGAACTCGCCATGCGCGAAGTTGACGACGCGCATGATGCCGAACAGCAACGTGAACCCGAGCGCGACCAGGATGTAGATCGCGCTCAAGCTCACGCCATTGACGAATACCTGGCCGAGGATGGTGGCATTGAACACTGGACATCATCTCCCCGCCTGCGCCCGCGGAGGAGCGCAGGCACACCGTCCAGCGTCTAGGGTTGGAACTTGGCCTTGGTGACGAGCTTGCCGCCTTTCACTTCCGCCAGGTAGTAGGTGAACATCAGCTGCCGGTTGACGCCGTAGAAGTCCTTGCCCGTCCACTTCACCGGCCCGTAGATGCCAGCGTCGAAGCCGTTCATGGCATCGAGCGCGTCGCGCACCTTGGTGGTGTCGACGGAGTCGGCACGCTTGATGGCGTCAACGAGCAGGAACACGGTGTGATAGAAGGCCGGCATGAATTGGTTGATGATGCCCTTGCCGTACTTCTTCTCGTAGATCGGCCGCAGCTTCTTGCCCGCCGGCGTATCCCAGTCGAACACGCCATAGGAGAGGAAGCCCTCGGCCGCCGGTCCCGCGATCTCGATGATCTCGTCGGAGCCCGGGCCGCCGACCTGGATCACCTTGCCCTTGAAGCCGGCCTGGCGGATCTGCTTCAGCATCAGGCCCGCGTCGCCCGGCGAGTTGCCGTCGAACTCGAAGGCGTCGACCTTCTTGGCCATCATGCGCAGGATCAGCGGCGTGAACTCCTTGATGCCGCGCTCGAACAGCTCGAGCTCCACTTCGAAGCCCTGCTTGCGATAGTCCGCCGCCAACGCACCCGCGACCGACTGGCCGACGGCATCGTTGGGCGCCAGCATGGCGACCTTCTTGACCTCCGGCGCGTTGTCCTTGAGCCACTTGATGAGCGGCGGCCCGAACTCGATGTTGGTCGGGTAGATGCGGAAGTTGTAGGGGTCCTTGGTGTCGTTTTTCAGGATCTGCGGGGCGTAGCCGTTGGTCAGCGCGACGACCTTGGCCGGATTGGTGACGCTGATGACGCCGAGCGCGGGCGGGGAACCGACCGGACCGACGATGAACTTGACATTGTCCTGGTTGACGAGCCGCTCCGCCGCGGCCTTGCCGCCGGCGCCGGTGTACTGGTCGTCGTACATCAAGAGCTCGAGCTTGTAGGTCTTGCCGTCGGACTTGAAGCCACCACCCGCATTGATCTCCTCGATCGCGATCTCCATGCCACGCTGGGCCGCGAGACCCCATGCGGTGCCGCCGCCCGACAACGGGCCGATGCCGCCGATCTTGAGAGTTTCCTGCGCAGGCGCGACCGTGGCGCCGGCGACCATGAATGCCGCACCCACGAGCGCGGCGGACAACCATTTGCGATGCATGGGCTCGTCTCCTCCTCGAGGCTGAAGGCGGCATCCCTTCATCGGCCACCTTGGGTTTTTCTTTTTCTTGCAACTTGCAGGCGTGTCTCCGGTGCGTCAAGCGACGCGGCCGTCTCCGAGGTACCATCTCGCGCGTGGCAGGCATGTGTTGAGGGCAAGCCATGTCGCGGCCATTCGTCGATCCCGCATCCCTCATTGTTGCCGACCTCGAAAAGGTGTGCGGCGCCCTCGCCGACAGTCAGCCTCGCGCAAGCGCGGACTGCGACACTTCGGCTGCCAAATTGCGCAAAGAGGTACGCCGATGGGTCTCTACAGCATGATGCGGACGAGCTCGTCCGGAATGAACGCCCAGGCCAACAGGCTGGCGACCGTGGCCGACAACATCGGCAACTCCAGCACCGTCGGCTACAAGCGCGCCTCCACCGAGTTCTCCTCGATCCTGCTGCAATCGGGTACCGCCGACTATACGTCGGGCAGCGTCGAGACCGAGGTGCGCTACCACATCAGCGAGCAGGGCTCGATGCGCTACTCGACCTCGGCGACCGACCTGGCGGTCAGCGGCCAGGGGTTCTTCGTGGTCGAGAACAGCAACGGCCAGAGCTTCTTCACGCGGGCCGGCTCGTTCGTGAAGGATGGCGACGGCAACCTCGTCAATGCGGGCGGCTTCAAGCTGATGGGCTACGACCTGGCGCTGGGATCGACGCCCGCGATCGTCGCCAACGGCGTGACGGGCCTGGTGCCGGTCAACATCGGCAGCTTCTCGCTCAAGGCCAACCCGTCGACGGAGGGCAACCTCTACTTCAATCTACCCTCCAACGACGCCGTAGTCGTCGCGGCGAACCTGCCGGCCGCGAATGCCGCGACCGCCGAGTACAGCGGCAAGACTTCGCTCGTGACCTACGACCTGCTCGGCAACGAGGTGACGCTCGATATCTACGCTGCAAAGAGCGCTGCCGGCGCCTGGCAGATCAGCGTATTCGACAAGGCCAACGCCGCCGCCAACGGCGGCTTCCCCTACTCCGCTGCGGCAATCACCTCGGCCACGCTCACGTTCGATTCATCGGGGCAGCTCACCACGAGCAGCCCAACCGAGCTTTCCTTCACCATTCCGAACGGCGCGGCCTTCACGCTCGACCTGTCGAAATCGGTCCAGCTCGCGACCGAGTACAGCGTCCTGAGCGCGGCGGTCAACGGCAACGCGCCCGGCAGCGTCCAGAGCGTGGACATCGACGATGACGGCACGCTCTATGCCGTGTTCGACAACGGCCAGCGCCTGCAGGCCTACAAGATTCCGCTCGCCAACGTGCCGAGCCCCGACAAGCTGAAGCCCGAGCCCGGCAACGTCTACAGCCTGGGGGTGGACTCCGGCGACATGCTGATCGGTTTCGCCGGCGCTGGCGGATTCGGGAGCATCAGCTCGGGCGCGCTCGAGCAATCGACGGTCGACCTAGCCACCGAGCTCACGACCATGATCGAATCGCAACGCGAGTACACGGCCAACTCGAAGGTCTTCCAGACCGGCGCCGACCTGATGGACGTGCTGGTCAACCTCAAGCGCTGACGCGACCCCTCTCCTCGCGATCAGTCCGAGCGCAGACCAGGGCGCGAGCCCGGGTCTGCGCTTCTCGTTTCGCGCCTCGGCGGATGCTGCCTTTCCCGATCAGACGACAACCTGCCAAAATGCATGCGGCCCAACCCCTGGAGGGTCAGGCCGCAGCATAGACGTCGTGCCTTCGGCGGATGGAGCCGGTTCTTATTGGAACAGCCGCAGGATGTTCTGGCTCTGGGCGTTGGCAATGCTCAGCGCCTGGATGCCCAGCTGCTGCTTGACCTGCAGGGCCTGCAGCTTGGTCGATTCCTCGTTCATATCGGCATCGACGAGCGAGCCGATGCCGCGATCGAGGGCGCTGATCAGGTTGGTGACGAAGTCCTTCTGCAGGCCGATGCGCTTCTTGACGGCGCCGAGGCTGCCGGCGGCCGTGGTCATCTCCCTGATGGCCGCGTCCGCACCCTTGATGTAGCTGTCGAGCGTGGCGAGATCGGTGGAGCTGTCCGTCAGCGCCGAGATGGAGAGGCCCGAGACCGAGAAGGTCGTCGCCGTGTTGTCGAGCACGCCCAGCGTCGTGCGGTTGCCGTCGAGTATGCCGGCCGCAGCGTTGGTGGCTGCCGTGTTGGCATCGAACAGGTCCATGCCCGACGAGTCGATCGTGATGGTCTGCACCGAGACCGTATTGCCGGTGCGGACGAAGGACGCGACGATGTTCTTGCTGGCGTTATAAGTGGAGACGCTGGAATCGACCGACAGCCAGTTGTCGCCCGAGAACGAGGCGGAGCTGGCGATGCCCGCCAGCTGCTTCTGCAGCTCGGAGATCTCGCTCTGCACCTTGGTGCGGTCGATGCCGGGCTCGCGTGCAGCGACCAGCTTGGTCTTGATCTGGTCGACGAGATCGATGGAGGTGTTGACGGCTGTGTAGGCGACATCGACCATGCTGCCGCCGAGGCCGAGGGCATCCTGCACCGTGGAGAGCGCCGACCTGTCGGACCGCATCGTGGTCGCGATCGACCAGTAGGCGGCGTTGTCCGAGGCCTCGCCGACGCGCAGGCCCGTTGCAATGTGCTTCTGCGTCTCCGTGTAAGCCTTGTTAGCCGCGGTCAGCGACTGGAGAGCAGTCATCGCCGAGATGTTTGTATTGATGCTACTCATGTGAAACTTCCCCCAAGTGTACGCACAGGTCCCGGTCTGGCCCGGCCATTCGGGAGAGCGTCACGCTCGCCGTAAGAGCCCCAGAACAACTGCCAACCGACAACCGATAAAATTAGAGGCAATGTGTTTCGTTTCGGTTAATGTCGATTGCAGCCGACGCTCAGTGCCGCTCCTTCAGAGGAGCTCGGCGCCGAGATTGCGGGCGGGATCCATGTCGGGCGTCAGCTCCCGGCGCGGGGTCGCCGCCACACCGCCCGAGCGCGGCAGGAACTGCCCCGAGCCGGCGGCGGCGCTGAGACGGCCGCCGCGGATGACCGTCTCGCCGCGGCGGATGACCGTCTCGGGCCAGCCGGTGACCGTGCGCCCGGCATAGGGCGTGTAGCCCGTGCGGTCGTGCATGGCGCCGTCTGCGATCGTCACCTTGCGCTGCGGGTCCCAAACCACCAGGTCGGCGTCGGCACCGACCGCGACCGAGCCCTTCTTCGGGTGCAGGTTGTAGATGCGGGCCGGCGCCGTGGCCGTGACCTCCACGAACTTGGACAGGCCCAGTCGGCCCTTGGAGACCATGGCATCGAACAGCAGCGGCATTCGCGCCTCTATGCCCGGCACGCCGTTGGGGATCACCTTGAAGTTCGGCGAGGGGCCGGCGATCAGCTTGCCCGTCTCGTCGAACGCGTAGGGCGCATGATCGGACGAGACCACCTGCAGGTCGCCGAGCTCCAGCCCGCGCCAGATCGCCTCCTGGTCCGCCTCGCTGCGCGGCGGCGGCGAGCACATCCACTTGGCACCCTCGAGCCCGGGCTTGTCGACGTCCGCTGCGGTCATGAACAGGTATTGCGGGCAGGTCTCGGCGAACACCTTGAGGCCGCGCCCGCGCGCCTTGCGGATCACGGCAAGGCCCTCGGCGGTCGAGACGTGGAAAACCATGATCGGCTGGTCGATGAGCTCGGCGAAGGTGATGAGCCGGTTGATGGCCTCCGCCTCCGATCCGCGCGGGTGGCTGATGGTGTGGAACTTGGGTGCCGTGTAGCCCCGCTCGACCAGGCGCTTGCCCATCCAGGAGATCATGCCGTGGTTCTCGGCGTGCACGCACACCAGCGCCCGCGAGCCGCGCGCAGCGAGCAGGATGTCGAGCAGCTTCTCGTCGCCGACCTGCAGCAGGTCGTAGGTCATGAACACCTTGAGGGTGGAGTGGCCCTGGGCGACGAGCGCCGGCACGTGCTCTTTTAGCGTGACGTCGGTCGGATCGGCGATGACGAGATGGAACGTGTAGTCAATGATGGCGCCCTTGCGCGCGAGCGCCGTGTAGTCCTCGACCACCGTCATCAGGTTCATGCCGCGATGCTGGGCGGCAAAGCAGATGACCGTGGTGGTGCCGCCGGAGGCCGCCGCCGTCGTGGCGCTCTCGAAGGTGTCGGCGTTGACGATGCCCGCCGCCGAGCGCTGCTCGATATGGGCGTGCACGTCGATGCCCCCCGGCAGCACAAGCTTGCCCCTGGCGTCGATCTCGCTGGCGCCGGCGGGCAGGTTGCGGCCGATGGCCGCGATCGTCCCGCCGCTGATGCCGATGTCGGCGTCGAACTCGTCCACCGCCGTGCCGACCCGGCCTCCGCGCACCACGCAGTCGTATTGGGCTTGCGGCATGGGGCTCCTCCTTCGATCCGTTCGGCTCGCCGACAATGCCGCCAAATCGAGGTCTGCGCCAGCAGCGCGCTTGCGGCATCTTCCTTTACGGGCGGGGATGAGGGATGGTGCGCGTGGTCCCCGGCCCGCCCGAAACGAGAGGTGCACACCCTTGCTCGATACCACCGCCTCCGGCGTCTATGTGATCGCCGTCACGACCTTCCTGGATGATGGCCGGCTGGACGAGCCCTCGACCGACCGCATGGTCGACTTCTACGCCAGCTGCGGCGCCACGGGTCTCACCATCCTCGGCATCATGGGCGAGGCGCCGAAGCTCGACACCACCGAGGCCATCGCCTTCGCCCGCCGCGTGGTGAAGCGCTCGGGCAGGATGCCCGTCATCGTCGGCGTGTCGTCGCCGGGCTTTGCCGCCATGCGGGCGCTGGCGCGAGGCGCCATGGAGGCGGGTGCCGCCGGCGTGATGATCGCGCCGCCCGGGACGCTGCGCACGGACGACCAGATCGCCGCCTATTTCGCCCAGGCCGTCGAGGCGATCGGCGCCGACGTGCCGTTCGTGATCCAGGACTACCCGCAGGGCAGCGGCGTCGTCATGTCGGTCGGCACCATTCGCCGCATCGTCGAGGCGCAACCCTCCTGCGTCATGCTCAAGGCCGAGGACTGGCCGGGCCTCGAGAAGATCAGCGCCGTGCGCCGGCTGATGGCGGACAAGACGATGCGCCCGATCTCGATCCTCACCGGCAACGGCGGCGTGTTCCTCGACTTCGAGATGGAGCGCGGCTGCGACGGCGCCATGACGGGCTACGCCTTCCCCGACATGCTGGTCGATGTCGTGCGGCTGCAGAAGGCGGGCGAGCGCGACCGCGCACACGATCTCTTCGACGCCCACCTGCCGCTGATGCGCTACGAGCAGCAGCCGGGTGTCGGCCTCGCGGTGCGCAAGCACATCCTCAAGCTGCGCGGTGCCATCGCCTCGGACGCACAGAGGAAGCCCTCCACCTCGCTCTCGCCGACCGCCCGCGCCGAGGTCGCCTACCTCCTCGCCCGCCTCGCCCGCCACGACAAGCGCGCCGCCGGCCTCGGCGACTGATGGCATCCCGGTGCTCGTCACCGGGATCCATCGCGCCGCACGCTCCGGCCCTGAGGATTATTGGATCCCGGGCACAGGGCAGCACGGGGCCGGGATGACCTATGCCGTTTGCTTGGGAGGCTTTGGCCAACGCGCCGCGGCGAGCGGCAACACCTCCTCGATCAGCCGCCGGGTTTGGGCGTGCACGGCCTCCTCGCCCGCGCCGACCGGGCGCAGCACGAACTTCGACACCCCCGCATCGATATACTCGGCCACGCGCGCGACAATCGCCTCGGCATCGCCCACGGCGAAGTAGCCCGCGGGATTGCGCCCGGTGCGCTTCTCATAGGCCTGCATGCCCCGCTGCACGGCCGGGTCCGCCGCGCTGCCGAAGTAGAAAGGAAAGCTCGCGCCGTAGTGATCGTCGTCGATCGTGCGCCCGGCCGCCGCGGCGCCCGACTTGATGGCCTCCACGATCGGGCGGGCCTCCGCCGGCGTCTCGGGCCCGCCGAGCCAGCCGGTGCCGAGTCGTGCCGTGCGCCTGACCGCCGCCTCCGAGCCGCCGCCAATCCAGATCGGCAGGTCTGCCTGCACAGGCTTGGGCGCGATGCTGGCGCCGGTCAGCTTGAAGTGCTCGCCGGCAAAGTCGACGCTGTCCTCGCGCCACAGCCTGGCGATGATCTCGAGGGCCTCGTCGGTCTTCTTGCCCCGCGTCTTGGTGTCGATGTGCAACGCTGCCCATTCGGGACCGCGCGGGGAGCCGATGCCGAACGCGGGCAGCAGGCGGCCCTCCGACAGCACGTCGATGGTGGCGCACTGCTTAGCGAGCAGCACCGGATCGCGCAGCGCCAGCGACACCACGTTCATGCCGAACTTCAGCCGCCGCGTACGCCCCGCCAGCGCCGCCATCACGCTCATGCATTCCAGCTGCGGCTCGCGGCTCAGCAACCGGTCGGTCTGCCAGATGGAATCGACGCCGCCCGCCTCGCACAGGTCGACCCAGCGCCAGTAGCCGCGCGCGTGCGCGAACGGGAATTCCATGAGGCCGAGACCGATGCCAACCGTCATGCTGACCTCTCGATTGCGTTAAAGCTCGTCCCAAACCCGACGGCCCGAAGCCCGTGTCCACCTGCGGGCCGTGGCGATCCCCGCAGAGTAACCCCAATGGGCGTTTCGTGCACGACGCCCGCAGCGCCCCAAGTGAGCAAGGGTAATCCTTCCTCAGCATCTCTTTGGCTATGTCTCCGCAGGGGGCACTGGCCGAGGAGCGCCGATGTCGCTTTCCACCCGAGGGCTGTTCACGCGGTTTGCCGTCTTGGTGGCAATCGTTGCCGCCCTGCACGCCCTGGTATGGGCGCTGATGGGCGCCACCACGCTGCGCGTCGATCCGGACCGGTGGATATCGTTTCTCGGCATATGCGCCATCATGGCGGCCGCGGGCTTCATCGCGCTCAGCATCCTGCGCATGGAGCTGCTGGGCTCGATCCTGCTGCTGCTGGCGCTCGGATACGCCGTCGGCCGCGCGGCGATCATGCTGACCTACGTCGTCTACGACCTTGGCCGCGACATTCCGCCGTGGGATGCCGTGGCGGCGCGCGCGGATGCGGCGCTGGGATTCCACTGGCCCGACATGCTCGCCTGGTTCAATGCCAACCCGGCCATCTCCGACCTGCTCGCGGCGTGCCATCAAGCCTTCCTGCCGCAACCGCCCATCGTCCTGATCGTCATGGCGCTGGCGGCCCGCGTCCGCGAGGCACAGGTTGCGCTGCTCGCGGGCGTGGTCGGACTCCTCATTACGCTTGCCTTGGTCCTCTTCATGCCTGTGTATGGAGCCTACAGCTTCTTCGGCCTCACTGCCGCGCAGCACCCCAACATCGAGCTCGTGTCCGCCGCCCTGACGATGCCCGAGCGCGCGCTCGCACGCACCGGTGTCGGCATAGACATCGACCCGCGCGGGCTGATGGACGTCATCACCCTGCCCGACTTCCAAGCGCTGCTTGCCGTCGTGTGCGGCTGGGCCTGGTGGTTCGTCCCCTACCTGCGCTGGCCCGGCATGACCATCAACGCCGGCATGCTGGCGGCAACCCCGCTGCACGGCAGCCACTATCTGGTCGACGTGATCGTCGGCGTGGCGCTGGCGGTCGTCTCCATCGTTGTGGCGTCCAGGCTGCTGGCGCGCTTCGACACCCGCCGCCACGCCATCCGATATCGCGAATGCGACTGGGTGCCGGCGCGCTGACGCCGCCCGCTACCGCAATTCCTCGAGCAGCGGAAACACGTCGCGGGCGATGCGCTCGATCTGCTTGTCGCGCTCCTCGTAGGGACCGACGGGGTCGAGGATGAGGTGGCGCACGCCCGCTGCATGGAAGGCGCGGACGCGGTCCGCGATCTGCTGTGCCGAGCCCAGCGCCGCGTAGCGTTCCGCAGCCTTGCGGAAATCCATGGCATAGCGCTGGCTGAGCGAGACGGTGGCGGCGTCGAGGGCCTTCTCGTAGGTGTCGTCGATGCGCATGAAGAGTAGATGCCCGGTGCCGAACTTGGTCCCGCCGCGCCCTGCCGCTTTCGCGGCGGCGGCGATCTTCTCCAGGCCCGCCCTGAACATCTCGGGCGTCACCACATACGAGATCCAGCCGTCGGCGATACGCCCCGCGCGGGCGAGCGCGCTGTCCGAACGGCCTCCGCACCAGATCGGCGGCCCTCCGGCCTGGCGCCCCGGCGGCTGCATCGGCACGCCCTGGAAGGATGGATAGCAGCCGCCCTCGTGCGTCACGGGCTCGCCGCTCCAAAGCTTGCGCAGTATCGGGATCGCCTCGCCGAGGCGCGCGCCGCGCTCGCCGATGGGCACGCCGCAGGCCTCGTACTCGCGCTTGAACTCGCCGCCGACGCCGACCCCGAAGATGAAGCGACCTTCGCTCAGGTGATCGAGGCTCGCCACCTGCTTGGCCACCGGAACCGGGTGGCGCAGCGG
>JBGGME010000177.1:0-11282 GCA_041288195.1 Hyphomicrobiaceae bacterium | reverse complement strand
TCGCTGCGCCCGGTCAGCAGCACGCCGCCGCCGGCCTTGTCGATGGCCTCGCGCGCCGCCTTGATGCGGGCAACCGCCACATCGAAGTCGTAGAGGGGCTTCTCGCGATCGCCGGTGAAGTCCTCGATGGAGAGGCCCGAGACGCCGGTCGCGCAGCACAGCCGCACGCTCTCGGCCACGCCCGCCGGCTCGTGCGCGTATCCGCCCTCGAAGTCGGCGTTGAAGGGGATGTCGGCGGCGGCCGACAGCTCGGCGATGTGAGCGAGCATGGCGTCGAGCGTCACCCCGCCGTCGGCGAGGCCGCGCGACCAGGCGAACCCCGCGCTCGTCGTCGCCAGCGCCTTGAAGCCCATGCTCTGCAGGTAGCGGGTGGTGCCGATGTCCCAGGGGTTGGGGATGACGAAGCAGCCGCTCTCATGCAGGCGACGAAAGGCTGTGCGCTTCTCGGCGGTCGTGGGCATGGGCGTTTCTCCTCAACTGGCGCGTTGGCAGGGTTGTCGTGGAGAAACCGTAGCCCCGGAGGCGTCGCCTGGCTACTGACAGAGGTCGGAGTTACGGGGTCAGACCCTTTGGTTGTGGTCCCGCCTTTGGCGCCGTCAGAGCCGTAGGGTCTGACCCCATTCCGCGCCCGTCACTTGCAGCGCAACAGCGGTCCGCGGTCGAAGTGGAAGTGGTCGTGGTGGGCGGCGTTGAAGTCGGGGCTCAATGCGACGTGGAAGTAGCGGCAGGCGCTCGCGTGCGCGGCTCGCAGGAAGCGCGCCTCGGTCCCCGTGCCGTGCCAGGAGCCCTTCACGGAGATGCGCCGCCCGTCCGAGAGCGTGAAGCCGCCGATGTCGACGGCGTTGGCGGTGGCGTGCTGGCTGCGCCAGGCCTTCCACAGCGGGTTGCCGATGATGTTGCGGCAGGAGAAGGTGCCGAAGCTCTGCACCGCGACGACGCGGTTGCCGAAGTGCTCCAGCGCCAGGTCCTGGAGGTCCTGCTTGAGCCACAGCGCCAGCGCCACCGCCGCCTCGCACGTGAGCTTGTCGAAGCCGGCGCGCACGCCGCCCGCCGTCGACATGCGCACGCCGTTGACCCAGCCGCAGCCGTCGCGCATCGGGCTGTCGGCGATCGGCTGGGCCTCGATGTGCGGGGCGACCAGCACGCGGCGGCAGAGGTCGGGGTTGTTCTTGATGGCGGAGAGCCGCCAGTCCACGAACCAGAGGTTGGGCTGGCTCAGATCGATGGCGGGGAGCGGGTTGATCGCCCAGGGCACGAGGCCGAACCGGAACAGGGCCGCGAGGCCGACGACAACAACGACGGAGAGGATCACCCTCGGCAGGCGCGAGCGGCGCCTCGGCGTCACGACTGCTCCTGCGGGCCTCTGCATGAGCCCATTCTATAGAGACGCCGGAGTCCCCGGCCAAGCCGTGAGCTCCGTTGTTGGGCCCATGCGGGCAGCAACGGCAAAGGGGTGTTGTAGGAAGGCCGCCGGGGGCGCCTGGGCAGGTGCCCTCAGAAATCGGAGATGATGCCGTTCTTCTCCCAGTCCCCGAAACGGGTGGGATCGGGGCCGTCCTGACCGCCGACCTCCTTTTTCGGAGGGTTGGCGACCCGCTGCGCCTCGGCGAGGCGGCGGCGCTCCGCAGCCTCGGCCAGCGCCCGCTGGGCCGCGGGCGTCAGCACCCGGGGCGGCTCCACTACCTCAGGTTGCCTACGCCCGTCGGGTCGTTTCTTTTCAGTGGGATAGGCCATTTCTCAACCCTTCCGCGGGCCGGCATCCGGGAAGCCCCTGGCTGTCAGCTTCCGCCAATACCATATAATCATCCGACTGGTGGACGACATCCAGGGAAAGGCTGACGAGGACCCACGATGCCTATGAACTACGCCAAGACCGGGCTTCTGCTCGCGTTCCTGACGGGCATTTTTGTGGCCATGGGCGGGCTGATCGGCGGCACGACCGGCATGGTCATCGCCCTTGTTCTTGCCGCGGGCATGAACCTCTTCAGCCTGTGGCAGTCCGACAAGATGGTGCTGCGCATGTACGGCGCCGCGGAGGTCGATGCGCGCTCGGGCGGGGACTACTACCGCATCGTCCAGGAGCTGGCGCGCAGGGCCGAGCTGCCGATGCCGCGCGTCTACGTCATGAACAACCCGCAGCCCAACGCCTTCGCCACCGGGCGCAACCCGCAGAACGCGGCCGTGTGCGCCTCCACGGGCCTGCTCGAGGCGCTGACCCCCGACGAGGTCGCGGGCGTGATGGCGCACGAACTCGCGCACGTGAAGAACTACGACACGCTGACCATGGCGGTCGCCGCCACCATCGGCGGCGCCATCTCGATGCTGGCGCAGTACCTGCAGTTCGGCGCGCTGTTCGGCGGCCACCGCGACAACAACGGCGGCGGCATCGGCTGGATCGGCGCGCTCGTCGCCATGATCGTGGCGCCGCTGGCAGCCATGATGGTGCAGATGGCGATCAGCCGCTCGCGCGAGTATCAGGCCGACCGGATGGGCGGCATGATCGCCGGCGATCCGATGTCGCTCGCCTCCGCGCTGCGCAAGATCGAGGGCTACGCCCACCAGATCCGCAACGAACCGGCCGAGGCGGCGCCCGCCACGGCGCACCTCTTCATCATCAACCCGCTGACGGGCGAGGGCATGGACAACCTGTTCTCGACCCACCCCAACACCCAGAACCGCATCGCCGCGCTCGAGCGGCTGGCGCAGGAGATGGGGACGTCGCGCGGGCAGGGCTCGTTCACGCGCGGCGCGCGCTCCTATGGGGCCTCCGCACCGTCGGGTCCCTGGAGCGGCGGCTCCACCGACGCGGGCCGGCGCGGCCCCTGGGGCTAGCGCTCAGACCGGATACTTGCCCGGATCGACGCCGCAGGTCTCGAGGTACTTGCGGATCTGTGCCACCTCCTCCTTCGGCAGGCTGTGCTGGGCGTGGGTGAAGGCCGCCGTGTGGCCGTTGAGGGTGACGCCGATGCGGTTGCCCGATTTGGCCTCCACCTTGCCGCCCAGCTCCTCCAACACGTGCATCACGTCCTTCAAGTCGATGTTGGCGCTAACGGGATGCGAGAACAGGGCGTGCAGCACTTTGCGGTGGCGGTGGTTCATGGTGTTGGCGAATCCTCGTCGGACATGGCTGATCCCTCAACCTGACCCAGCAAGCCTTACCAATCGTTGATTCCGATCAAGGGCGGGACCCGGCGGGCCGATCGCTGCGGTAGCGCGGGTTTGACGCACAGCGGCCGCCCTTGCTCTAATCGCACCGGATTGAGCGAGACTGCATTGGGCAGCGGAACCCTCGACATCATGCCGTTTGCATTCGTCCTGGCGCTTCTCGTCGCGGCAGCGAGCCTCTGGCCGCTCTGGCCCGCAGTGGCGCAGGTCGAGCGAAAGCCCGGAGGCGGCCCGGGGGCCCTGACCCAGCCACCCGCTGCACCCGAGCCGCCGCTCGACCGCTCGCTCAACGAGGAGGTCGTGCGGCTGCCGATCGCGGTGAAGACCGTCGATGGCAGGATGCACCGGCGCGAGTTCGTGCTGACGATCTTCAAGCCGGACGGGCCGGGCCCGTTTCCAACCGTCATCGCCAGTCACGGTCGGGACTCGCAAAGACGCCCCGAGTTCGGCCGCAGCCGCATCCTGCGCGGCTATTTCGTGCGCCGCGGCTTCGCCGTCCTGGCTCCCACTCGCGTCGGCTACGGGGTGAGCGGCTACGACATCGACCCCGAGCGCTCGTTCGGGGTGGAAGCGAACTGCGACGCATGGCGCTACGAGCCCCTGGCCGCGAACGTCGCTGCCCACATCCGGGAATCGATCGCCTATGCCGGACGGCAGCCCTGGGCCGACAGCGAGCGGTTTCTGCTGTCGGGCATATCGGCGGGCGGCTTCGGCTCGATCGTCGCGGCGGGAGATTCGCCGGCCCGCATCCTCGCGATCGTCAACTTCGCCGGCGGTATCGGCGGCAAGAACGATCGTCTCGGGCGACCGTGCAATCCCAGGGACGTCGAGATGCGGATGGCCGCGGCGGCGAGGAAGAGGCCCCTTCCCAGCATCTGGATCTACTCGGAGAACGATCGACTCTGGGGTCCGCGCGTGCCGCGCGACTGGCATGTCGCCTACGTCGGCGCGGGAGGGCGGGCGGAGCTGCACATGCTGCCGCCCATCGGCCAGGACGGCCACGACATCGTCGACCCCGGCGTCACCTTGTGGCGGCCGCATCTCGACCGCTTCCTGACGACGCTCGGGCTCGATCCGCGCAAGCCGCCGCCGGGCTCGCCGCCACCGAGCGGGTTCGCCGGGCTCGAGGATGTGCGGTCGGTGCCGATCGTGAGCAACAAGGGGCGGGAGGGCTACAAGGCGTTCCTGGAAGGCGACGTGCCGAGAGCCTTCGCCATCGGGCCGGACGGCTCGTGGACCTGGGTGGGCGGCAATCCCTCGGCCATCGAGGCCGTGCTCGCGCGCTGCCGCGAGCTTGCGAAGACGGCCTGCAAGCTTTACGCGGTCAACGACGACGTGGTCTGGAAGCCGTAGCTGCTGCTTTCCTGCGGCGTATCCCGCCAGCCAACAAAGGCCGGCGCAGCTTCACGGCCGCGCCGACCCCGGCTCCTGCTACTTGTCGAGGTAGCTCGCCTTCATCGCCTGGGATTCGCCCCAAATCGCATACTTCTTGCGGAAGTCGAGGTAGTGATCGGCGACTTTCTTGAACAGCGGGTCCTTGGCCGACTCTTCCTTGAGCACCTCGCGCCACCCCTTCTCGAAGGCGGCCAGGTCCTTGTCGCCCCAGCGCTTGACCTGCACATTGTGCTTGTCGCGCATCTCGGCCATGACACCGAACTGCGTGGCCTCGGTTTCGGAGTACGTGAAGGAAATCTGAGCCTCGCCCGCAGTCTCGATCATCGCCTTGTAGGCGTCAGGCAACGCCTCCCACGCCTTCTTATTCATCAGCAGCTCCCCGCATGAGACCTGCTGGTGCCAGCCAGGGAAGTAGTTGTACTTGGCGATCTGATGGAAGCCGAGCTTGATGTCCATGGCGGGCATGGAGAACTCGGTGGCATCGATCACGCCGCGCTCGAGCGCCTGATAGATGTCGGCCGCGGCCAGTAGCTGCGTCGACACACCGAGCTTCTGCATCACCTGGGCGCCGAGGCCGAAGAAGCGCATCTTGATGCCCTTCATCTCCTCGACCGATTTGACCTCCTTGCGGAACCAACCTGAGGTCTCGGGGCCGATGCAGCTGGCGTCGACTGCGACGAGATCGTGCTTGGCGTAAATCTCGTCCCGCAGCTTGTTGCCGCCGCCGTGCCACTTCCACGCCAGAAACTCCCCGAGCGTAGGCCCGAACGGCACGGTCGTGAAGAAGGCGAGCGAGGGATACTTGCCGGTGTGATAACCCGGCGTCGTCCAGCAGGACTCGATCGAGCCCTTGGAGACCGCATCGAAGCACTCGAGCGGTGGTATGAGAGCCCCCGGCTCGTAGAACTTGACCTCGAACCTGCCGCCGGACATGCGGTCGATGTTCTTGGCGAAGCGCAGACCGCTAGGTCCCAGGTGTGTCAGCGAGCTGGCGAATGCGCTCTGCATCTTCCAGCGGGTCTTGTCCTGGGCCTCTGCAGGAGCGACGGTCGCGGTGAGAGCCGAGGCCGACGCGCCCAGCAAACCCAGCACGAAAAGGCTTTTCTTCATTGCAGACTCCTCCCTTGATGGCCGTCGCAATGCATCGGTCGACGCGTGAGGCGCGGCCTCACGACGTCACAGCGGTCGACGGCATAACAAGTTGGGGCGTTGGTGCTACTTGCTGCCGCTTGTCTTGCGCGGTCTGACGGATATGCGATGCCCCAACGCTGGCAGCGTCGCACGGGTCGGGTGCGGTGTCAAAAGAATGCCTACGGACGACCTTCTTGTTGCGGTGCAGCCATCCTTACTGCAGAAGCACACGCGAACGGGATCGGTCGGGCGACGGAGAGCATTGAGCGTGCGAACTGGGCAGAAGAAACCGAGCGTCAGGGCCAGCCACGCCGGGCTCGCGGCACGGGAGCTTGCCGTGCACCTCATCGCCGGCGTGCTCATGCACAAGCGGCCGCTGGAGCATGTGCTGGCGGAGCAATCGGCGCGGCCCGAGCATGCCGCGCTGGAGGCCCGCGACCGGGCGCTGGCGCGGGCGGTGGCAGCGGCCGCGCTGCGCCGGCAGGGCGAGCTCGAGCTCGTGCTCAAGAGCTTCCTCGAGCGGCCGCTGCCGGCCGACAAGGGCCGCCTGTGGCCGATCCTGCTCGCCGGCGCCGCCCAGCTCGTCTGTCTCGGCATGCCCCCGCACGCGGTCGTCGATCTCGCCGTCGAGACCACGCGGCGCGACCGCGGGGCGCATCGCTTCGCCAAACTCGTCAACGCCGTGCTGCGGCGCGTCGCCGAGCGCGGGGCGGACATTCTCGCCGGCCAGGATGGCGTGCGTCTCAACATCCCGGACTGGCTGTGGCAGCGGTGGACAGCCACCTATGGCGCCGAGACCGCGCGCCGCATCGCCGAGGCCGCACTGCGCGAGGCGCCGCTCGACATCTCGGTCAAGCCCGACGCCGACGCGGCGGCCTGGGCCGCGCGGCTCGGCGGACAGCTCCTCGCCACCGGATCGATCCGGCTCGCCGCGCATGGGCGCATCGAGGACCTGCCGGGCTTCACCGACGGCGCGTGGTGGGTGCAGGACGCGGCTGCCGCGCTGGTGGCGCGATTGGCGGGCGACGTCAGGGGCAAGACCGTCGCCGACCTTTGCGCGGCGCCCGGCGGCAAGACGGCGATGCTCGCCGCCGCCGGAGCGAAGGTGACCGCGGTCGATGTGTCGGCCCAGCGGCTCGAGCGCCTGCGCGCGAACCTCGGCCGCCTGCGGCTCGACGCCGAGGTGGTGGAGGCCGACGTGTCGAGCTGGGCGCCGGGGCGCACGTTCGACGTCGTGCTGCTCGATGCGCCGTGCACGGCAACCGGCACCATCCGCCGCCATCCCGACATTCTGCGGCTCAAGGGCCCAGAGGATGTCGCGCGCATGGCGCAGACGCAGGCGCGCATGCTGGCACATGCGGCCACACTCGTCGCGTCGGGCGGGCTCATCGTCTACGCCACGTGCTCGCTCGAGCCCGAGGAAGGCGAGCAGCAGACGGCCGCGTTCCTGGCGGCGCATCCCAATTTCGCGCGCCAGCCCGTCGCCGCCGCCGAGATCGGCGCGGAGCCGGAGTGGATCAGCGCCGACGGCGACCTGCGCACGCTGACGTTTCACGGGGCCCAGTCGCCGCCGGAGCTTGCGGGCTTGGACGGCTTCTATGCGGCGCGGCTGCGCCGGCTGTCCTGACCGTGGCCGAAAGCTGCTTATCCACAAATCCGGCATGCGCGCGCGGTTCGGCGGCTTGGCTGAGGTGCAGCACCAAGCTAAGCGATTTCGCATGGAGAACCTTCCCCGACGGGGCTCGAGCAGCGCCGCGCGAACGGCTGGTTCGCGTCCGACCGCCCGCGAGCAGGTCAGTCTCGCCCTGCTGAGCGTGGGGCAGGCGGGCCGCGGGGCGCTCGCCCGCATGCGCCGCTCGCGGCTGCTGCGCTGGCGCTACCGGTCCGAGGCGGCCGATGAGCTGCTGCTGGCGCCGCCCGACCTGCGGGTCGCCGACGCCAGCTTCGCCGACGAGGTGGCCTCGGGGAGCTTCGGGCTCGGCGGCTGGGCCGCCACGCTCGGGGGACGCTCGCCGTTCGCCGTCGCGGCGCCGAGCCCGCAATGGGCACGAGAGCTGCACGGCTTCGGCTGGCTGCGCCACCTCCACCACGCGCAGACGCAGGATGCCCAAGCGCTCGCCCAGCAACTGGTCGGCGAATGGATCCGGCGCAGCCGCCGGCACGCCGACCCCGCCTGGCGGCCCGATGTCGTCGCGCGCCGCCTGATCTCGTGGCTGTCGCACGCGGGGCTGCTGCTCGATGGCCTCGACGACCGGCGCTATGGCGCCGTGATGACGAGCCTCGCCGACCACGCGACCCATCTCTCCGCCTCCTGGCGCAACGCACCCGACGGCTACCCGCGCCTGCTGTGCCTGATCGCACTCGTCTGCGCCGACGTGAGCATGAGCGATCACGAGCGCCGGCTGGCGCAGTCCGAGAAGCTGCTCGCCACGGAGCTGGAACGGCAGGTTACGCCCGACGGCGGACATCTGAGCCGCAACCCCGCCGTGCTGATCGAGTTGCTGCTCGACCTGCTGCCGCTGCGCCAATGCTGCGCGGGGCGCAACGGCAGCCTCGACGCCGGCCTCGATCGGCGCGTGCTCGCGGCAATCGCGCGCATGACGGCGATGCTGCGCCACCTGCGGCTCGGCGACGGCATGCTCGCGCGCTTCAACGGCATGGGCGCGACCGAGCGCGACGTGCTTGCCACCGTGCTCACCTACGGCGACAGCGAGGCGGGGACGGCCGCCCGCGACGGCTACGTCCGTCTCGTGCGCGGGCCCCTGGTGGTGATCGTCGATGCGGGAGCAGCCCCGCCGCTGGAGCTGGCGGGGCAGGCCTGCGCGGGGTGCCTCTCCTTCGAGATCAGCACCGGGCGCGAGCCGCTACTCGTCAACGCCGGCATGCCGGGTGCCCGCGAGGCGTCGCGCCGCGCGGTCGCGCGCGCCACTGCCAACCACAACACGCTCTGCCTCGGCGAGCAGTCCTCCGCCCGGCTGATGCGCGACGCGAGACTGGAACGGATGCTGGGCACGCCGCCGCTCGCACACCCGGACCATGTCACGTGCGAGCTGAGAGAGAGGGAGGACGGCGGCATCGAGGTCGAGGCGTCGCACGACGGCTACGTCGAGCACTTCGGCCTCCTCCACACGCGCCGGCTCACGCTCGATGCGACGGGCTGCCGGCTCGAGGGCCGCGACCGCCTCGACGCCGCCAAGGGCGTCGTGCGCTTCGCCTGGGACGTGCCGTTCGCGATCCATTTCCAGCTGCATCCGGAGGCGGAGGCGCGCGTGGGTCCCACCGCGGACTCGGTGCTGCTCGTACTCGACAGCGGCGAGCAATGGCGCCTGACGGCCGCGGGCGCTGCCCCGTCGATCGAGGAGAGCATGCACTATGCGGGTGCCGTGGGGCCGCAGCGCACGGTCCAGGTGGTGCTGCGGGCGCAATGCTATGGCGCAACCGAGGTGAGCTGGGTGCTCGAGCGCATCAAAGTTGGGCAGTCGGGCTCGCGCAGGAAGCAACAGGCCGCGCGGCCGCTCGCCGAGCGCCTGGCCGAGACCATCGCCGGCTTCGAGCCGGGCAGGCAGTGAGCATCAGTGAGCGTCGTGAGTGTGTTGGGCGCCTGTTGTTTCCCAGAAATCCATGCTAACGCGCACCCCATGAGCGACGAGGCGACAGCGGGCAGGATCAGGCGGGCGCTGATCTCGGTCTCCGACAAGACGGGGCTCGTGGACTTTGCCCGTGCGCTGGCGACGCAGGGTGTCGAGATCCTCTCGACCGGCGGCACGGCCAAAGCCCTCGAGGATGCCGGCATCCCCGGGCGCGACGTCGCCGAGCACACGGGCTTTCCCGAGATGATGGACGGCCGGCTCAAGACGCTGCACCCCAAGGTGCACGGCGGCCTGCTCGCCATCCGCGGCAACGCCGAGCACGACCGCGCCGCAGCCGCCCACGGCATCGCGCCGATCGACCTGCTGGTGGTCAACCTCTATCCCTTCGAGGCGACGGCGGCAAAGGGCGCAGCCTACGAGGAGTGCGTCGAGAACATCGACATCGGCGGACCCGCCATGATCCGCGCGGCGGCCAAGAACCATGCCGCGGTCACCGTGGTGGTGGAGCCCGAGGACTACGCGCGCGTGCTCGCCGACATGGCGGCCCACGGCGGCGGCACGACGCTGGCGCTGCGCAAGGCGCTCGCCGCCAAGGCCTACGCGCGCACCGCGGCCTATGATGCGGCGATCGGCGGCTGGTTCGCGAGCACGCTCGGGCAAGAGGCGCCGCAGTGGCGCGCCATCGGCGGATACCTCGCGCAACGGCTCAGATACGGCGAGAACCCGCACCAGAAAGCCGCACTCTATATGTCAACCTGGTCTGGTCAGCGCTTTGGCGTTGCCACCTCTGTTCAGCACCAGGGCAAGGAGCTCTCCTACAACAACATCAGCGACACCGATGCTGCGTTCGAGCTGGTAGCCGAATTCGATCCCGACATGACGGCGGCTGTCGCCATCATCAAGCACGCCAACCCCTGCGGGGTGGCGCTCGGGCGCACGCTGGCGGAGGCCTACGCCAAGGCGCTGCGCTGCGATCCGGTGAGCGCGTTCGGCGGCATCGTCGCGCTCAACCGCCCGATAGACGCTGAGGCAGCAGAGGAGATCACCAAGATCTTTACCGAGGTAGTAATCGCGCCTGCAGCCAGCGATGAAGCCAAGGCGATCTTTGCCCATAAGAGGAACTTGCGACTTCTGACCGCGGCTCAATTGCCCGACCCGCGCGCACCGGGGCTTGTCGTGCGGTCGGTCGGAGGCGATTTCCTGGTGCAGTCGCGCGACAACGCGGTGGTCGAGGACATGCAGTTGAAGGTCGTCACCAGGCGGCAGCCGACGGCGCAGGAGCTGGCCGACCTCGAGTTCGCCTTCAGGGTCGCCAAGCACGTCAAGTCGAACGCCATCGTCTACGCCAAGGACGGCGCCACGGTCGGCATCGGCGCGGGCCAGATGAGCCGCGTCGACAGCGCCCGCATCGGCGCGCTCAAGGCATGGGATGCGGCCAAGGCCGCGGGCGCGGCGGAGCCGCTGACGCGCGGCTCGGTGGTGGCCTCCGACGCCTTCTTTCCGTTTGCAGACGGCCTGCTTGCTGCCGCGGAGGCGGGCGCCACGGCCGTGATCCAGCCGGGCGGCTCCATGCGCGACGACGAGGTGATCGCCGCTGCCGATGAGAAGGGCCTCGCCATGGTCTTCACCGGCGTGCGCCACTTCCGGCATTGATCTGGCGTCATCCCGGCGCAGGCGCGACCAGGACACAGTGCTGATCGAGAGGTGCACGGCATGACGGCGGGTTAACCGCACCCGGACTTATCCCCGGCCGCAAAAGTCGAGTCATACTGCGCTCACCCCGGCTCAACGAGGGGCGCCATCGCGAGGCGTCTCGATTGGTGCGAGGCGGGGACCGCAACGAGGGCCCGGCCGCCGCCGGGACCCAGTGTATCCGAGGCCGGTTGGGTCACTCGCCGGAGCCGTTCGCTGGAGCCTCGAGGCGGTGCTGGGCGCAGGTGCCAGACTGCCCCCGGACTACCCCGAGCCAGGCAATTGCGCCCAGCTCCCTCCATATCCTCG
>JBGGME010000176.1:0-15523 GCA_041288195.1 Hyphomicrobiaceae bacterium | reverse complement strand
CGCGCCGAGAGCAACCTCTACCGCAGCTGGGGCTGCGACGTGATCGGCATGACCAACATGCCCGAGGCCAAGCTCGCCCGCGAGGCCGAGATCTGCTACGCGACCATCGCCATGGTGACGGACTACGACTGCTGGCACGAGGAGCACGAGAAGGTCGACGTCGCCGCCGTCATCAAGGTGCTCGGCGAGAACGTCGACAAGGCGCACCGGCTGCTCGAGCGCCTCGCCCGCACCTTCCCGCGCGAGCACCCGCCGTGCCCCGTGGGCTCCGACCGCGCCCTCGACGTCGCCATCATCACGCCGCCCGAGGCGCGCGACCCCGCGATGCTCGCCAAGCTCGATGCCGTGGCGGGCCGCGTCCTGAAGCGCTGAGCTATTTCATTTCTTCGCAGGCTCGGGACAGTCCGCCAACCGCTTCCTGGCGGCCTCCAGCACGAGCTGGACTCGAGCCGACCTGTCCAAGTCCCCGCGCACGAAATCGCCGGCGGGACAGGCCTTCCTCACCGATCTGTCCGTCTTCTTGAGCGCCGCTTCCGCGGCAACGAACGCATCGAGCTTCTCCTTCAGCTCGCTGCAGCTCGCGTCCAGGCGAGGTATTCGCGCCACGACGGCCTCCCCGGCCTTTGCCCGCGACTCCAGCGCGCTGACACAGGACTCCTCTTGCGCCAGGCTCGCCGTCCCGGCCACCGCAAGCAGAACGCCGCCCGCCACCAGGATTCGCACGCACCTTCCCCTTCTCTTGCCGACGCCTGCCTGATGTGAGGGTGCCCGCGCGGGCGCCGGATCAGCCAGCGCCGGGCGTGGCCTTGTCGAAGCCGACGTAGACCTCGAACTCGCCGGGGCGCGAGCCTTCCGGCATCGGAATCGAAACGCTGCGCACCATCGAGAAATAGCCGATCGGCTTGTCGAGGGTGATGTCGACGTCGACCCTGACCTTGTCGTTGTAGAGCTTCTCGCGCTTGGCGTCGGTGACGAACACGGTCAGCGGCAGCGTCACGCGGCCGCTCTTGCCCTTCGGGCCAAGCAGCACGCGTCCCGAGAAGCCGTACTTGACGGTGATGCGGCCAGGCTCGATCTGGCACTCGCGCGCGGTCTTGCTGATCTCGCCGCGGTGCATGACGGCGAGGCCGTCGCCCACCTTGCCCGGCTCGTAGATCGTCACGTAGCCCTCGCGCGCCCACACCTGGAAGCGCGGACAGCCGTGCGCGAGCTCGCCGCCGAGGCTGCTGGTGGTGCCGGTGTCGCTCTTGGCGGCCGCGAGCAGCTGATCCTCGGTGACCGAGGCGACCTCGGTCTTGGTGCTGCTCTGGCCGCCGCCGAACCAGCCGCCGCCGATGCCGGAGGTGAGCGACGACATGTTGCTGCAGCCGCCGAGCGCGGCAGCAAGCACGGCCGCCACGACACACCGCTCTAAGCGGGCTATGGTGCTACATCTCGATTGCGTCACGACGCCCTTGTCCGAACACTTGCCCGGCCTCTTGCGGACCGGTATTCCCTACCCGACTAGGCACCGTCGGTGCCATCGTCCACGTCCGGCGAATCAAAAGTCTAGCACCAGGAAACGCCGCGGACCAAGCGCTGCCCTCCCGGTGCCCGAAGTCACATGCACTGCAACCGCCAGCCACCACTGGCAGCCCCCACGGCAACCCAATGCCCGAGCCCGCCCCAGACCAGCCGCCGCGCCCCGTCTTGAACATCCTGCTGGCGGCTCCCCGCGGTTTCTGCGCCGGCGTCGACCGGGCGATCAAGATCGTCGAGCTGGCGCTGCAGAAGTTCGGCGCGCCGGTGTATGTGCGCCACGAGATCGTCCACAATCGCCATGTCGTGGACTCCCTCAAGGCCAAAGGCGCCATTTTTGTGGAGGAGCTCGACGAGATCCCGCAAACTGACGCCCCTGTGATCTTTTCGGCACACGGGGTGCCTCGCGCGGTGCCGGCCGCCGCCAAGGCCCGCAACCTGTTCTACCTCGATGCCACCTGCCCTCTCGTCTCCAAGGTCCACGCCGAGGCCCGGCAGCACTACGAGGCTGGGCTCCAGATCGTGCTGATCGGCCATGCCGGCCATCCAGAGGTGGTGGGCACCTTGGGGCAGCTGCCGGCCGGAGCCGCGGCGCTGGTCGAGACCGTGGCCGATGCCCGCACCTTCGAGCCGCGAGACCCCACGCGCCTCGCCTACATCACGCAGACCACGCTTTCGGTGGACGACACGGCCGCCATCGTTGGTGTCCTCAGGCAGCGCTTCCCCGACATCGTCGGCCCGCGCAAGGAGGACATCTGCTATGCCACCACCAACCGCCAGGAGGCGGTCAAGGCCATCGCCGCCCGCTGCGACCGTCTGATCGTGGTGGGCGCCCCCAACAGCTCCAACTCGCTGCGGCTGGTGGAGGTGGCGGAGCGCGCCGGCTGCCCCAAGGCCCTGCTGGTGCAGCGGGCATCGGAGATCCCCTGGGAGCACTTCGACGGCATCGCCACGCTCGGCGTCACCGCCGGCGCCTCGGCGCCCGAGCTGCTGGTGGAGCAGATCATCGACGCCTTCCGTGCCCGCTTCCAGGTGCGCCTCGAGAAGGTCGTCACGCGCGAGGAGCGCATCGCCTTCAATGTGCCGCGCGAGCTGCGCGAGACCGGCGCGCCCTAGGGCTATCGAGACACGCGCACAAATGGCGGTTTATACCGAAGTTCCCGACGACGCCCTGGCGCGGTTCATCGCCAGCTACGATCTGGGCGGGCTCATGTCCTACAAGGGCATCGCCGAGGGCGTCGAGAACACCAACTATCTCGTGCACACGGGCAAGGGCCCCTACTTCCTCACCCTCTACGAGAAGCGGGTGGCGACGGGCGACCTGCCGTTCTTCCTGGGCCTCATGGAGCACCTGGCCAAGGCGGGCTTGAGCTGCCCCACCCCCGTGCGCGACGCCAAGGGCCGCATGCTGCGCCGGTTGGCGCGCAGGCCTGCCGCGCTCGTCACGTTCCTGGAGGGCGTGTGGATCAGGCGCCCGCAGCCCCGCCACTGCGCCGCCGTCGGCCAGGCGATGGCGCGCATACACATGGCGGGGCAGGGTTTCACGTTGCGCCGGGAGAATGCACTGGGGCTCGGCGGCTGGCGCCCCCTCTACAAGCGGTTCCAGCCCCGCGCCAAGGAGATCGCGCCCGACCTGCCCGCGACCGTCGACCAGGAGCTGGCGCATCTCGAGGCGCACTGGCCTGCGGACCTGCCCCAGGGCGTCATCCACGCCGACCTGTTCCCCGACAACGTGTTCTTCCTCGGCGAGGAGCTGTCGGGACTGATCGATTTCTACTTCGCCTGCAACGATGCGCTCGCCTACGACGTCGCCATCGCGCTCAACGCCTGGTGCTTCGAGACCGACCACGCCTTCAACATCACCAAGGGCCACGCCCTGCTCAAGGGCTACCAGAGCGTGCGCAAACTGGGGCGCGCCGAGCGCGAGGCGCTGCCGCTGCTGGCGCGCGGCGCCGCCCTGCGCTTCCTGCTGACGCGCGCCTATGACTGGCTGCACACGGCGAGCGATGCGCTGGTGAGCCGCAAGGACCCCAACGAGTACCTGCGCCGGCTCAAGTTCCACCGCAGCATCCGCTCGGCCAGCGAGTACGGCCTCGAGGGACCCGCCTGATGACGCACAAGCCCGCCGTGGTCATCTACACCGACGGCGCCTGCTCCGGTAACCCGGGGCCGGGCGGCTGGGGCGCGATCCTGATCTCCGGCGCGCATCGCAAGGAGATCAAGGGCGGCGAAGCTGCCACCACCAACAACCGCATGGAGCTCACCGCCGCCATCGAGGCGCTCGAGGCCCTGAAGCATCCCTCGCACGTCGACCTGCACACGGACTCCGAGTACGTCAAGAAAGGCATCAGCGAGTGGATCCACGCGTGGAAGGCCAGGGGCTGGCGCACCGCCGCCAAGGCGCCCGTCAAGAATGCGGACCTGTGGCAGAAGCTCGACGCCGCCCGCGCGCGGCACGAGGTGCGTTGGCACTGGGTGCGCGGCCATGCCGGCCATGACGAGAACGAGCGCGCCGACGAACTTGCGCGCGAGGGCATGAAGCCGTTCACGCGGCGGGGGTCGGGCGGCGCATGAAAAAGCCCGCGGAGAACGTCCGCGGGCCTTTCAACTGTTGCCTTCGACGCGGCGGTTAGTTGCCGGCCGAATTGCGGTCCTGCTGCTCGAAGAAGGTCTTGGCATCGAGCGCGTTAGCAGATGCAGCAACGCCGGTCAGAACCGACAGGGCGACCAGCGCGGACACGATGATCTTCATGATCTTTCTCCTGTTTTTCCCACATATTCTCAGATAGTTGGCTTTCTATCCGAAGAGCCTTCTCGAGGCTCGTGCGCCTGATATGGCGATGTTCGCAATCGCGAGAAGACACCCTCACGCAGGCGTGATGAACAGTGATCACGTTCTGCACCCGAGGACATTCGGGAGGCGAGGCAGGCGCGGGCGATAGCCTCGGCGCGCGAGCGTAAGCTCAGCCTTTGTCGTTCAACGGACAGTCCGATCTCTGTTGTGGCGGCGCGGATTGTCTGCAACGATGTTGGTGCAACAAAAAAATCCGTCATCGAACTAGAATCTCGAGACGCAAGGGAGGAACGACATGAGAATGCTCGTGCTTGCGGGCGCAGGCATCGCGTTGGCTATTTCCGGTTTCGCAGAACGCGCCCAGGCCCAGGTGGTCGACGGCCCCGCTGTCGAGTGGCGCCATTCCAACTGGGGCAAGCGGCGCGCCAATACGGAAGGCATCGAGAAGATCGCCGCCATCCTGAAGGAGCGCACCGGCGGCAAGTTCGTCATCAAGATCGGCTACGGGGAGATGTTCTCCAAGGACAAGGAGAACCTCGACTCCATCAAGCTCAATGCCATCGAGATGGCCGACATGTGCAACTTCTACCATCCCGGCAAGAACCCGTCTTGGATGGTGTTCTCGCTTCCCTTCCTGCCGTACGTGAGCCTGGAAGCAAGCGCGGAGGCTGCCGACGCGATGCTGAAGCATCCGCTGCTGGTGGCAGACATGGCGCAGTGGAACGCCATGCCGTACTTCTTCACCATCCTGCCGCAGTACGAGTTCATGGGCAAAGGCAAGCCGCCCAAGACGCTCGACGACTGGAAGGGCCTGCGCGTGCGTGCGCCCGGCGCCGTCGGCGAGGCGTTCGTCAAGCTCGGCGCATCGCTCTCCACGGTGCCGGCGGTTGAGCTCTACACCGCGCTCGAGCGCGGCACCGTCGATGCGGCCTCGTTCCCGTTCACCTACGCGCACGCGGCCTATCAGCTGCACACCATCTCGACCTGGTACACCTCCAACCTCGCGCCGGGGAATGCGGGCTGCAGCGCCGTCGTGAACAAGGAGGCTTTCGCGAAGCTGCCGCCTCAGTATCAGAAGCTGCTGATGGATGCGCGGCCGGAGGCCAACAAGGCGATGATCGCGGCCTATCGCGAGGCCGACAAGGTCAACCTCCCGCAGTTCAAGCAGAAGCTCGCCGAGATCAAATACTCCGACGAGGACGTCAAGAAGTTCCGGGAGATCGCAGCCAAGCCGGTCTGGGAGAAATGGGTGGCCGACAACAAGGCCAAGTTCGATTCCCAGGGCCTGCTCGACGCGATGCTGAAAGAGCTGGCAACGGCCAACGCCAAGCACGCACCGACGCGGTGACGTAGGCGGCAATCCACGATCCCACCGCTCGCCCCGCGCCCGTGCGCGGGGCCTGCGGGCTTTTTCCCTCGATCTTCCGCCATCAGGCCAGATCCACGCGCAGGGGAAGCGGCATGGCTCACGCAGAAACCGGCGATCCGACACTGGGTGAAGGGGGAGGCGCGCTCGGCGCCGTCGACCGACTCGTGTTCCGAATCGAGAAACTCACGGCCCTCATCTCCGGTCTTGGCATCTTCGCGCTGATGCTGGTCGGCGTCGCGCACGTGCTGGGCCGCAAGTTCTTCGACATGCCGATCTTCGGCTACATCGACATCGTCGAGATCATGATGGCGTTCATGGTGTTCCTCGCCATCTCCTACACGGAGCGGCTCGGCGGGCACATCCGCATGGAGCTGTTCGTCGGCATGCTGCGGGGACGCTGGCTGGCGCTGTTCGAGCTGGTCGGCGTGGTCCTCGGGCTCGTCATCGTCGGCATCCTGCTCGTCTACAGCTGGGACCACGCCATGCGTGCGTTCTACCTCGGCGACTCCACCATCGACGCGCAGATCCCACTGTGGCCGTCGAAGATCATCGTGCCGATCTCGCTCGGGATTCTGTTCGTGCGCCTGCTCGTGAGCTTGTGGGCCTACATGCGCGTCTTCCTCGATCCGGGCAAGACGCTGATCGCCGTGCCCCATGTGATCGACGCCGAGGAGCAGGCGCTGCGCGAGGCGGAAGCGGCGGGCGCATTCGAGCCCGACCCCGCCGACGTTGGCCGCACCGGGGGAGGGAGGCGCTGATGGGTCTCGAGCTCTCGCGCGATGCCATCGGCATCATCGGCTGCGTCGCCCTGCTGCTGCTGGTGGTGGCGGGTGTCAGGGTCTACATCGCCGCCACCGTCGTGGGGTTGATCGGCATCGTCTCCATCATCGGATGGAAGGCGGGTGCCGGCATGGTCGGCACCATCCCGCACTCGAAGTCGGTCAACTACACGCTGTCCGTCCTGCCGCTGTTCATCCTGATCGGCTATCTCGCCTACCACGCGGGCATGACGCAGACGCTGTTCGAGGCCTGCAAGCGATGGCTGGGCTGGCTGCCCGGCGGGCTGGCGGTCGCCACCATCTTCGCGGTGGCGGGTTTCTCAGCCGTGTCGGGCGCAGCAACGGCCGCCGCCGCCGTGTTCGCGCGGGTCGCCGTACCGGAGATGCTCAAGGCCGGCTACGACCGCAGGCTGGCGGCCGGCGTGGTGGCGGCCGGCGCCACGCTCGACTCGCTGATACCGCCCTCGGCGATCATGGTCGTCTACGCCATCATCGTCGAGGCATCGATCGGCAAGCTGCTGGTGGCCGGCTTCATCCCCGGCTTCATCTCGGCGATCTGCTACTCGATCATCGTCGTCATCTGGAGCATCTGGAATCCCAACGCCGGCAAGCCGATCTACGGCTACACCTGGCGCGAGCGCTTCAACTCGCTGCCGGGCGTGCTGCCCGTGACCGCGGTAATCCTCATCATCTTCGCGTCCATGCTGTTCGGCTGGGCGACGCCGACCGAGGCCGGCGCGCTGGGCGCGTTCGTGGTCTACATCGCCGCGCTCCTCAACCGCATGAAGTGGGGCCAGCTCAACGACGCGCTGATCGAGACGGCAAAGCTCACCGTGATGATCTTCGCGATCATCTGGGGGATCCTGATCTTCGTGCGCTTTCTCGGATTTGCGGGCGTGCCCGAGCGCTTCTCCGAATGGGTGGTGTCGCTGCCCGTGCCGCGCATCGTCATCATGCTCGGCATCCTGTTCGTCTATCTCGTGCTCGGCTGCTTCATGGATGCGATCGGCATGCTGCTGCTGACGCTGCCGGTGTTCTTCCCGGCCGTCATGAAGCTCGGCTACGACCCGATCTGGTTTGGCATCATCGTCGTCAAGATGTGTGGGGTGTGCCTGATCACGCCGCCCATAGGCTTGAGCTGTTTCGTGGTAGCCGCGGTCAGACGCGACATTCCATTGGCCGACGTGTTCAAGGGCGCGCTGCCGTTCGTGATCGCCGACTTCATGGCGATCGGCATCTTCCTGGCCTGGCCGGAGACTGTGACCTGGCTGCCCAACAAGTTGATGAACTGAGCGCATTGTCATCCCGGACGTCGCGCAGCGACGATCCGGGACCCAGCTCCAAGGTTCTGGGTCCCGGCTCTCGGGCTTGCGCCCGAGGCCGGGATGACAAGCAATCAGCTCCGCTTGGGATCGCCCTTGTAGGGAGGGTCGCGCTCCAGAGCGGCGGCGAGGCGCGGCGGCTCGACCGCGACCGTAACGCCCGCGCGCTCGAGCTCCAGCAGCATGGACGAGCGCGAGTCGCGGCCCTGCCAGCCGCGGTTCAGCGCCTCGGTCATCTCGGCCAGCGTCAGCTCGGCCACGCGCATGGGCACGCCGAGCTCGCGCCCGAGCTGGGTGGCGAGCGAGACGTCCTTGTGGGCCAGCCGCAGCGCAAACGCCGGCGGGTCGTACTTGTTGGGCAGGAACTGGTCGATGAGCCCGTCGAAGGTGCGGCGGCGGCCGATGGCGCCGGCCCGCACCGCTTCCCACAGCGCCAGCGGCTCGACGCCACCCTTGACGCCCAGTGCGAACACCTCGGCGAGCGCCGTCTGGATGGCATACCCTGCGCAGTTGTGCACGAGCTTGGCGACCGAGCCCGCGCCGATCGGGCCGATGTAGCGCGCCGCATCGCTGAAGCCGTCGAGCACGGACTTGTACTTGTCGAACACGGCCTTGTCGCCGCCGACCCAGATCGCGAGCTTGCCGGACCTGGCGCCGGCGGGCCCGCCGCTCACGGGCGCATCGAGCATGTGCAGGCCCTTCTCGGCGAAGATCTTATCGATCTTGCGCACCAGCGTCGGCGCGTTGGTGGTGAGGTCGAAGCAGGCCGAGCCCTTCTTGAAGCCGGCGATCAGGCCGTCCTCGCCGAGCACCACGGCCTCGACCTCGGGCGGCCCCGGCAGGGAGAGGAACACGACCTCGCAGGCCTCGGCCACGGCCTTGGGGGAGGCGGCCCACTCGGCGCCGGCCTGCAGGTGATGGCTGGCGTTCTGGCGCTGCATGTCGTGCACGACGAGCTTGTGGCCTGCCTTCTGCAGGTTCGTCGCCATGCTCGCACCCATGGTGCCGAGCCCGATGAAACCGACCTTCATGATTGCGCTCCCAGCGTTGTTCTGCCTGTGACCCGTTTCCGGCTCACACTACACCCCGGGCCGCGCGCTTGGGGAGCGGGTGCCCAGGGAAGCAGCCATGCGGCGAGCCGAAGCCTTCCGACCGGGATCAGGGAGCGAATGTCGCGCAGCCGCGAGGGCGGCTGGCGCCGTCAGTAGTAGTTGAAGACCTGGATGATGGCGGGGCCCAGGATCACCACGAACAGCACCGGCAGGAAGAAGATGATCATCGGCACGGTCAGCTTCGGCGGCAGGGCGGCGGCTTTCTTCTCGGCCTCCGACATGCGCATCTCGCGGTTCTCGCGCGCCATCACGCGCAGCGCCTGGCCGATCGGCGTGCCGTAGCGCTCGGCCTGGATCAGGGCCGTGGCCACCGACTTGATGCCGGGGATGCCGGTGCGCTTGCCGAGGTTCTCGAAGGCTTGCCTGCGGTCCTGCAGGTAGGAGAGCTCGGCGGTGGTGAGGGAGAGCTCCTCGGCGAGCTCCAGCGACTGCGCGCCGACCTCGCCCGACACCTTCTGGAACGCGGCCTCGATCGACATGCCCGACTGCACGCAGATGAGCAGCATGTCGAGCGCGTCGGGAAACGAGTTCTTGATCGAGGTCTGGCGCCGCTGGATCAGGTTCTTCAGGAACATGTTCGGCACATAGAAGCCGGCATAGCCGGCGCCGATCGCCAGGCCGATCTTGACGAGGGCCGGATAGTCGTAGTCGGCGATGACGAACAGATAGAGCAGCGCGACGGCGGCGATGATCACCGGTGCGGCGACGCGGAAGAACATGTAGGTGACGAGCGGAGCCTGCCCGCGCAAGCCCGCCATCTTGAGCGTGTCGCGCACCTCCTCGGTCTCGAACACGCTCCTCAGGTTGAGCTTGTCGACGATCTCCTGCATGTAGCCCTTGGGCGCCGACCGCAGCAGGCCCTGGCCGTCCTTCTTGCCGAGGTCGGCCAGGCGCGCGGCGCGCATCTTGTCGCGCTCGGTGGCCATCACCTGCATGCGCGTCGACAAGCGGTCGCGCGACAGCACCGGCATCAGCAGCGTCAGCGTCGTGGCGAACGCGGCAATCGCTGCCAGCAGCGTGACGGCGATCTGGGGGGTCAGCAGCGAGACGATCTGGTCGAGCATGGCGACGCCTCAGTACTTGAAATTGATCATCTTGCGCATCACCAGCACGCCGATGGTCATCCAGACTCCGCCGCACACCAGCAGGAACTGGCCGAACTTGGTGGTCCAGAGCAGGCTGATGTAGGCGGGGGTGGTGAGGTAGACGAGGATCATGACGACGAAGGGCAGCGCGCCGAGCACGGCGGCCGACGCCTTGGCCTCAGCGGACAGCGCACGCACCTTGGCCTGCAGGCGCTTGCGGTCGCGCAGCACGCCGGAGAGGTTGCCCAGCGCCTCCGACAGGTTGCCGCCGGCCTGCTGCTGGATGGCGATGACGATGGCGAAGAAGCGCACCTCGGCCATCGGCATGCGCGTCATCATGCGCTCGAAAGCCTCGCTCATGGGCACACCGACGCGCTGCTGCTCGACCAGCTCGGTGAACTCGGTTCCCACCGGATCGGGCGATTCGCGGGCGATGATGCCCATGCACTCCGGCAGCGGCAGGCCCGACTTGACGCCGCGCACGATGACGTCGATGGCGTTGGCGAACTCGTCGGTGAACTTGTTCTGCCGGCGCTTCGTGAGCCGCGCCAGGAACCAGCGCGGCAGGCCCAGTCCGCCGACGAACAGCCCCAGCATCGGCACGATGAACGGCAGGTTCGGCGCCGACAGCCAGATGCAGGCCGCGAGCGCGATGCCGCAGCCGATGCTGGCGAGCCAGTATGCGCGCGGGGTGATGTCGACGCCGGCCCGCTCCAGGCGCAGCCGCAGCGAAACCTTCTCGCGCGTCTTCTGGCGGTCCTCCAGCTCCTTCAAGGTGTCGGCGACCTGGCGCTTTCGGTTCTGGGCGATGTCGGCCTGGGTCTTGGCTCCGAGGCGGCGCGACTTGGTGTCGGTCAGGTCCTGCAGGCGCTTGTCGGTGCGCCGCTCGCCCGAGAAGTACGGCGTGACGAGCAGGTAGACGATGGCGCCGACCGACACGGCCGCCAGCGCCAGCAGTCCGATGAGCATCAGGTTGTCGCTATCCACGAGCGTCACCCATGGGGCTGCCGCGGGTATCGTGCACCTCGGCCGCGGCCAAGGCCTGCGCCAGGCGCGGGGTCTCGCCGAAGTACTCGGCGCGTTCCCAGAAGCGCGGGCGGGCGATGCCGGTGGAACGGTGGCGGCCGGCGATCTTGCCTTGCGCGTCCTCGCCCGTGATCTCGTACACGAACAGGTTCTGCAGGGTGACGACCTCGCCTTCCATGCCCACCACCTCGGTGACGTGCGTCACCTTGCGCGAGCCGTCGCGCAGGCGCGAGGCCTGGACGATGACGTCGATGGAGCCGGTGATCATCTCGCGGATGGTCTTGGGCGGCAGGGTGAATCCGCCCATCATGATCATCGACTCCAGACGGCTGATGGCCTCGCGGGGCGAGTTGGCGTGCAGCGTGCCCATCGAGCCGTCGTGGCCGGTGTTCATGGCCTGCAGCAGATCGAAGGCCTCCGGTCCGCGCACCTCGCCGACGATGATCCGCTCGGGGCGCATGCGCAGGCAGTTGCGCACCAGGTCGCGCATGGTGATCTCGCCCTCGCCCTCGAGGTTGGGCGGGCGCGTCTCCAGCCGCACGACGTGGGGCTGCTGCAGCTGCAGCTCGGCGGAGTCCTCGCAGGTGATGATGCGCTCGTCGTGATCGATGGCGCCGGTTAGGCAGTTGAGGAGCGTGGTCTTGCCCGAGCCCGTGCCACCAGAGATCAGGATGTTGCAGCGCACCCGGCCGATGATCTCGAGCAGGGTCTTCAACTCCTGCGATATCGACTTGTATTTCAACAGCTGCTCGAGCTTGAGGCGGTCCTTCTTGAACTTGCGGATGGTGAGCGCCGGCCCGTCGATCGCCAGCGGCGGGGCGATGACGTTGACGCGGCTGCCGTCGGGCAGGCGGGCGTCGCAGATCGGGCTCGATTCGTCGACGCGGCGGCCGACCTGGCTGACGATGCGCTGGCAGATGTTCATCAGCTGCGCGTTGTCGGCAAAGCGCATCGAGGTCTTCTGCACCTTGCCGGCCACCTCGATGTAGGTGGTGCTGGCGCCATTGACCATGATGTCGGCGATGTCGTCGCGGGCGAGCAGCGGCTCGAGCGGGCCGTATCCCAGCACGTCGTTGCAGATGTCCTCGAGCAGCTCCTCCTGCTCGGCAATCGACATCACGACGTTCTTGATCTGGATGATCTCGCTGACGATGTCGCGGATCTCCTCGCGCGCCGCCGCCGCCTCCAGCTTGGCGAGCTGGGTGAGATCGATGGTGTCGATCAGCGCGTTGAAGACCGTCGTCTTGACGTCATAGTATTCCTCCGAGTGCCGCCGCTCCGGCGTCGCCGGCTCCTGCTTGGGGGCCGCGCGGTTGGCCTCGACCAGCACCGGCTTGGCCTCGGTCGCCTTGGCCGGCATCGCGCCGTCCTTGGCCGCCGAGATCGCCCGGGTCGGGGTCGTGATATCGGTCGTCGTACGCCTTCCGAACATGGACGCCAGCTCCTCAGCGCTTCAGCTTGAGCTTCTCGAAGAGAGGAGCCAGCGGCGAGGACTTCTTCTCCTCCTTGTGCTCCTTGCGATGCGCCAGGGTGAGCGCCAGCTCCCGGAACTGCTGGGCGGCCTTCACCTTGGACGCAAACTCCTCGATCATCTGCCCGTTGTTGGAGGCGAGGCCGAAGGTCTCGGCATCGAACTCGATCACCTGCGTGGGAACGATGTCGAGCGCGGCCGCGAACTCCTTGGCCGAGATCTCGGGCCGCTTCGGCGTCTTCGACATGTTGATGACGAGGTGCGAAGGGCCGTCGTTGGCGCGGTTCTGCTTCAAGAGGTCGATCAGGTTCTTGGCATTGCGCAGGTTGGCGAGGTCGGGGACGACGGTAATGACGATCTCGTCCGCCTGCAGCAGCACGCGCTTGACCCACGGCGTCCACACGTGCGGCAGATCGACGGCAACGTAGGGCACGTTCTGGCGCACCACGTCCAGGACGAGGTCGCAGGCGTCGGGCGAGATTTCGTAGTCTCGGTCGAGGACCACGGGCGCCGCGAAGATGCTCAGATGCTCGGAGCACTTGGTCAGCAGCCGATCGAGCAGCACCTCGTCGAGGCGCTCGGGGCTCTGCAAGGCCTCGGCGATGCCCTGTGCGGGGTCCTGGTTGAAGTCGAGGCCGGTGGTGCCGAAGGCGAGGTCCAGGTCGGCCACGATCACATTCGACTTCAAGATCTCGGACATGGCCCAGGCGGTGTTGTGGCACACCGTGCTCGAGCCCACGCCGCCCTTGGCGCCGATGAAGGCGATGACGTTGCCGACGGGATCGGTGTCGGGGTTGTTGTAGAGGTTGGACAGGCTCTCGATCAGCTGCAGCGGGGTGATCGGGGCGATCAGATACTCGCTGACGCCGCGCTTGAGCAGCTCCCGGTAGAGCACGACATCGTTGGTACGTCCGATCACCACCACCTTGGTGCCGGCATCGCAGCACTGCGCGAGCCGGTCGAGCTCGGCCAGCATTGCGCCGCGCGCCAGGCTGGTCTCGATGACGATGAGGTTCGGAGTGGGGCTTTCGTGATAGTGGGCAACGGCCGCGGTAGCGCCGCCCATGTGCACGCTGACGTGGCTCTTGGCGAGCCTGCGGTCGGCGGTTGCCGCCTGCACGACCGCGGCGGTCGCCGCGTCCTCGCAGAAGGCCTGGATGGAGATGCGCGGGATCGGTCGCGCCTTGGCGTGAACCGGCATCTCCTCGGGGGCCCCGCCGCTGGGCACCAGACCGCGACCCTCCTGGGTCTCATCCTCGGCAATGGAAAAAGCTTGCTTGCTCATGTCATGCCTCGGTTACGCTCTCAGTTTCCGGTGGTCCTGCCCTGGACGGTCTCGTCCTGCCGGTCCCTCGGGGTGCGGGTGATCTCGCCGCGGCGCCATTTTTCCAGGACGATGGCGCGACGCTCCTGGTCGGCCGGTTCCATCGTGCGCGGTCCGAGCAGATCCGCGGGGTTGGCGATCTGGGCGGCGAGATTGTGCTGCTGGGCGCAGCCGAAGTTCGGATAGGGCAGGTTGCGCCGGTCGTCGGCGAGGTTGGTGGGCCACTGTCCGCACTCGGGCGCCTCCGCCACGTAGCGCAGGTAGGAGATGCGCACGGGCGCGTTGGCGTCACGCCGCTCGTGATAGGGCTCGATGGCGACGTTGCTGTCGGGGAAACCGTAGCTGGCGATCATGCGCCGGATGTCCGCCACCGCGTACACCGCCGCACTCTCGTTGGGCGTGCCGCTCGGCACGGAGATCACGAGCTTGCTGTTGCCGGCATCGGCAGCGCGGTAGTGCTGCAGGAAATTCGACACCTGCGCCTTCTGGCCGGGGCTGAGGCCCTCGGAGCCGCGGGCGACATGGACGACGGTGGTCGACGGCTGCTGCGACACCATGATGGGATGGCGCTGCGTGGGGTCGACAAGGGTGAAGCCGGCGACGTGGGCGCCCGGGTCCTCCAGGGACCTGCAGCCGGCCAGCGTCAGGGCCAGCAGCGAGGCGGCGAGTAGCGGCGATCTCATGGCATCCTCCAGTTTTCCGGCTACTCGACGATGAATCCGTATTCGCCCTTCAAGCCGCCCGTCGGCATCTCGCGGCCCTTGCCGTAGATCCGGTTGAGATGGCCGAGGAAGTTGGCCTTCAGGTCCGAGGCCGGCGCGAGGCCGTCGTCGGGCCGCGCCAGGTTCTGGCGGGCGGTCGGGCGGACGACGTAGGGGGTGACGATGACGACGAGCTCGGTCTCCTGCTTGACGTAGTCGCGGCTGCGGAACAGCGTGCCGAGCACCGGCACGTCCTTGAGAGCGGGGAAGCCGTCGATGTTCTGGCGCGTCTGGTCGGACAGCAGGCCGGCGACTGCCAGCGACCCGCCTGAAGGCAGCTCGACGGTGGACCGTGCCGTGCGCGTCTTCAGGGCCGGGATGCTGAAGCCCGACAGGACGACCGCACCGTCCTGGGTGAGCTCGCTCACCTCGGTGTCGATCTTCAGGCTGATGCGGCCTTCCGACAGCACCACCGGCGTGAACGCCAGGCCCACACCGAACTTCTTGAACATGACGGTCAGCTTGCCGTCGCTGTCCACCACGGGAATTGGGAACTCGCCGCCGGCCAGGAAGTTGGCGGCCTCGCCCGACACGGCGGTGAGGTTGGGCTCGGCCAGCGTGCGCACGAGGCCGTCGCGCTCGAGCGCCCGCAGCGCGTTGGCCATCCGCACGTTGTTGCCGGCGAACGAGCTGGTCACGCCCGAGTTGCTGTAGGCGCTGCTGCCGGGAATGCCCTGATTGTAGCTGCAGAGCACGCCCGAGGTCGCGCAGGTCGCCCCGGTGCTCGGGTCGAGTGCCTCCGTGCCGACGCCCGAAAGGGGGAGCGTGCCCAGACCGGCCGCAGCAGTGATAGGCAGCGCGTTCTGGCTCAGGATCGCGGTGCGAAGTTGCCGGAGTTGATGACGGCGCCGAGGTTGATGCCGAACTGCTTGAGGATGGAGCGCTGCACCTCGGCGACGGTGACCTTGAGCATCACCTGGTCCTCGCCCTCGACGGTGAGGAGGTTGATGACGAGCTTGGTG
>JBGGME010000175.1:0-14722 GCA_041288195.1 Hyphomicrobiaceae bacterium | reverse complement strand
TGTACGCCTTGCGGTTGGACGGCACGCCGCCGACCGAGATGCCGGCGATGTTGACGCCGTGGTACGAGCGCTCGCGGCCGACGAAGCGCGTGCGCGTTCCCTCGCCGCGCAAGCGGTGATACGCGATCGCGATCTTGAGCGCGGTGTCGACGGCCTCCGAGCCCGAGTTGGAGAAGAAGGCGTAGTCGAGCGAGCCGGGAGCGAGCAGCGCGAGCCGGGAAGCGAGCTCGAACACCTTGGGGTGGCCGTACTGGAAGGCCGGCGAGTAGTCGAGCTTGGCCGCCATCTCCTGGATGGCCTTGACGATCGGCTCGCGGCAGTGGCCCGCATTCACGCAGAACAGGCCCGAGGTGGCGTCGATCACCTTGGCGCCGTCGGGCTTGAAGTAGTGCATGCCCTTGGCACCGGCGAACAGGCGCGGGCGCTTCTTGAAGGCGCGGTTGGCGGTGAAGGGAATCCAGTAGGGCTCGAGCTCATTGGGCTTCACATCGAGCGGGGCCATGGCGTTCTCCGCGGGGTCGGGTTGGGTGTCGGGGGTGTTCTAGCAGGGGGTGGCGCGGGCTCCAAGCTTGGGGTGCTGGAAGCGATGTCGGATACCCTGCCCCCGTCCCGCCACAGATGCGCCGGGCATTCGCGCGGATTCGGGCGCAGGGCCACCCGAATCGAGGCCGCATAACCTCTTGTTAGCCGAATCGGCGCCAGATCGCGCCACGCCAGACGCACCCAGCCGAAGCGGCTCCTGTTGCTCAAGTGTTGCCGGAGGAAAAGCCCCATGTTGATGACCGCGATCGATGATGTCCGAGCCATGCCTGCCTACCCCGAGCTCGCGGGCAAGCGGGTGCTGATCACGGGGCTGACGTCGAGTTGCGGCGTCGACATCGTGCGCGCGTTCGCCGAGCACAAGGGCCGGCTGGTGCTGCAACTTGCCGAGCAGAGCGAGGCGACCGAGACCATCGCCGAGATCGCCGCGCCGTCGGCGCTGGAGATCAAGGCGTTCGGGCCCATCGGCGCGGAGGCCGATGCCGTGACGCGCTTCGCGCAGGGGCCGGCGCAGGTGCTGGGCGGGCTCGACGTGGTGGTCAACCTGGTGCCGCTGACGGTGCCGCGGCTTCCCGCCGACGCGACGACGGCCGACATCGAGCGCATCGTGGCGGACAGGCTCACCGTGCCGTGCCTGCTGTCGAAGGTTGCGGCCAACCGCATGAACATGGTGCTGACCGAGGGCCTGATCCTCAACGTCGCGGTGCTGGTGCCGCCCGCGGCGGGCCCGGCGCAGGCCTTTGCCTCCGTGCTCAAGTCCGCCATGACGGCGATGACGCGCACCCAGGCCGAGGAATGGGCCGGCAAGGCGATCCGCTTCAATGCGATTGCGCCGCAGACCGTGCAGGTGCCCCCGCAGCGCGGGCTTGCTGGCGAGGCGCAGGTGGCTGCGCTCGCGCTCTATCTGGCGTCTGGGCGCGGCAAAGCGCTGTCGGGGCACGTATTCGAGGCCGAGGCGGCACGGTAGCACGAGCAGCTGCGACAATCGGGGTCGGACAAAGCCACGCGGTCGTTCCGCTTGTCGTGCGGTCCCGCTCGTGGAACACTACGCGTCACCCGCAGAGGTTGAGGCGGGCAAGGTCGGTCTCGCGGATTGCCCAGGAGGGCATGCGAGACTCCGACAGCATCAGAGAGAGGAGAGGTCCGGCCAGGCGCGCAGCAACCGGCCTCGCGGCCGTGCTCGAAATCGCCGTCGTGCTGGTTCTGATCGCCCTCAACGGGCTGTTTGCGCTTTCCGAGCTGGCCGTGGTGTCGGCGCGGCGCTCGCGCCTGCGCGCGATGGCCCAGCAGGGACGCAAGGGCGCCGACCGAGCGCTGGCGCTGGCAGCCGAGCCTAGCCGCTTCCTGTCGACCGTGCAGATCGGAATCACGGCCGTCGGCCTGATCGCCGGCGCCTACTCGGGGGCGACGCTGAGCGCGGATCTAATGCAGGTGCTGATCGACGCCGGTGTGACGGCGGGCATTGCCGACTGGTTGGCCTACGTCGTGGTGTTCTCGGCCATCACCTACCTGTCGCTGATAGTCGGCGAGCTGGTGCCCAAGAACCTGGCGCTGCGCAATGCCGAGAGCATCGCCTGCGCGGTGGCGCCTCTGATGACGACGCTGTCGCGCGCGGCAGCGCCGGCAGTCTGGCTCCTCGACATCTCCACGCGGGCCGTCTTCCGGCTGCTCCGCCACGAAGCCAAGCCGCAGAGCACGGTGACCGAGGAGGAGATCAAGATGCTGATAGCGGAGGGCGAGCGCGCCGGCGTCCTCGAGACCGGAGAGCATCGCATGATCTCAGGGGTTCTGCGGCTCGGCGACCGATCCGTGCGCGGGCTCATGACTCCGCGCACGGATGTCGACTGGATTGACCTGTCGGCCGAGCCCGACGTGATCCGCGAGCGCGTCGTCAGCACCGGTCATTCGCGTCTGCCGGTTGCCGAGGACAGCCCGGACAGGATCATTGGGGTCGTCACCACGCGCGAGCTGCTGGCGGCGATGCTCGCCGGCAGGCCGCTCGATGTGCGGGGCCACGTGCGCAAGGCGCCGGTGATCCCGGACAGGGCCGATGCGCTGCACGCGCTCGAGCTGCTGCGCGACGCCGAGGTGCCGATGGCGCTTATCCATGACGAGTACGGCCACTTCGAGGGCGTGGTGACACCGGCCGATATTCTCGAAGCCATTGCCGGGGTGTTCCGCTCGGACGTGCCCGACGAGGAGCCGGCGGCGGTCCCGCGCGACGACGGATCATGGCTGCTGGCGGGCTGGATGCCGGCCGACGAGATGGCCGACCAGCTGGGCATCGAGCTGCCGCAAAGGCGTGACTATCAGACGGTGGCCGGCTTCCTGCTGGCCCATCTGCGCCGGCTGCCGGCAGTCGGCGAGCAGGTGGAGGTCTCCGGCTGGCGCTTCGAGGTGGTCGATCTCGACGGCAGGCGCGTTGACAAGGTGCTTGCGACCCGCGTCCCCGTGACGCGGCGGCGAATCTAGCGTGCGGAGTTGTGGAATGAGCGTGAAAGTCCTGCTGCTGGCGTTGCTGGTGACGGCGTTCGCCTACTTCGTGGTCCTGGTCCCGCGCATCGAGAGCGCGGACTCCACCGTCGTGCCGAGGACGGGCCAGGAATACTCCGCGGAGGAGTGATGCACGCGGTCTACTTCTTGTAGACGACGGTGCCGGGAGGCCCGTTGCAGCCTGCCATGCAGGTGACGATGTCCTTGCCGGGAGGCAGGGGCGGCAGCTTCTTGCCTTGGTCATCGTCGCTCATGAAGAACGGATCGTCGTCCTCCACCCGGGCCACCTTCGGCACGTTGTCGGTGTTCTCGACGCCGAGATCGGCATCGTCGGGATTCAGGCGCCGCCCGACGGGCTTGCCGTCGTCGCCTTCCTGTTCCTCGATCGTGTAGTTGGTGGAGCTGGGTTGCGCCGGCTGGCTCGCGGCTGGCCCGGAGCCGAGCAGCGCGGCGGCGAGGAACGACCAGAGGAGGGTGGGTGAACGCATGACATGGCACCGCTGTCGAAGACTTGGCTGTGCCACTATGGCGGGGGTCGGTTAAGCAATTGCTTCGGATGAGCGGCCGATTTGGCGGGACCGGCGGTCGTGGCCGCGGGCGCCTCATCGGCGGCCGGCAAGCTCGTAGAGGTAGGCCATGATCGCGGCGACGTCCTCCTGGGAGAATTGGATCTGCGGCATCTCCTTGTGCCTCGAAACCATTCCCTCCAACAGCTCTTCCTGCAGCTCGCGCGGCGCGAACCGCGCGTAGACGTCGCGCATCGGCGGTGCGCCCTTCAGCGGGCTCTCGCCCACCGCTTCGACGGCATGGCAACGGCCGCACTTCTCCACGAGCAGAGCCTTGCCCCGCGCGATCGATGCGTTCGCACCGGCAGCGCCCGACATCGCGTGGAGGCAGAGCCAGACAAGCGCTGCCACGCTCCCTCCCCTGCGACGCACGACGCACATGGACCAGCACTCCCTTCGCTCCGGCAGCCTTGGCATCGTTGATCGAGCCGTCGGCCTCGCGCGTTGAGGGAGATCAATCCCTTTCCCGTCCGGCGGCGCGAAGGTGCCAGCCCGTCTAACGCGCCAGCGGGTAGCGCCAGAAATCGCCGGTGGGCGTGGTGATCTTCTGCAGGATGGGGATGCGGCGGTCGGGCGGGCGCTCGCCCGTCTGCAGGAGCAGGCCGATGTCGTTGAGGAGGGCGCCGCGCTCGGCATAGCTCGAGTGGTTGAGGGCGAGGTAGTCGGTGCTCGTCTGGGTAATGTCGATGGTGTCGATCCCGGCGATGACGAGCGGCCCCTCGGTCGGCACGTCGCCTGCGCGCGGGATGCCGCCTGCAACCCGGCGGGCAGCCGCCATCGCCCGGTCGTTGGCCGAGCAGTAGAGCGTGACGCCGCGGCCGTACTGGCGGATGTTGGCGGCGAGGTTCTCGAACAGGTTGCGGTCGACGTCGGGCGCGGCGAGGATCACCTGGTTGAGGCGCACGCCCTCGGGCAGGTTCGGGCCCAGCGTCTGCAGCACGCGCAGCAGCGGCATGTTGCCCATGCTGTGGGCGATGATGCTTACGCTCTTGGCGCCGGTGTCCTTCACGACCAGCTCGAGGAACGAGCGCAGGTAGGGCTCGGCCTGCTCGGAGCTCTCGCGGTCGTAATTGTAGCTGGCGAGGCCGCTGCCGGAAGGCCAGCTGTAGAGCAGCGCCGCGCCGTCGTACTTGAGGTCGTAGGCCATCTGCGCGGTGCGGTAGAGGGCGTAGTCGAACTCGGTGTTGTAGCCGTGCACGAACACCACGGCCTGGTCCTTGAAGGCGTTGCCGGCGGAGATGCGCGCTCGTGCGAGGGCGATGAACTCCTCGCGCGTCAGGCTTTTCAGCTCCTGCACGGTGAAGTGCTGCTTGGGGTCCTCGGCCTGCTCGTAGAGGGTGATGTTGGTGTAGGGGACGCGGATGGCGAAGGGGCGCTCGATGTTGGGCACCTGGTGCGACTTGGGGACCGTGACGAGGGCACGGCCGAGCTCGAGCCGGCGGGCGCGGTCGCCGGTGTAGGCGAAGCGCTTCTCCTGCTGCTTGCGCATGCGGTCGGTGCCGTAGAAGACGGGCACCACGTCCCAGTCGGCGGGCGGGGCCGGTTCTGGTGCCACCGACCTGCGCTGCATGTCGGGCGTGGCGGACGGGGGTTGCGCCTTCGGCGCGGGTTCGGCGGACTTGGGCGCGGCGGCCTTGGGCTCGGCGGGAGCCGGGGGCTCTTTGCGGGCGCGCGCGGCTTCGGCTTCCTTGCGGCGCGCCTCCAGGACGGCCATCCGCCGCTCCTCCTGCCTGCGTCGCTCGGCCGCCGCTTCGGCGTCGCGTCGCGCCGACGCCTCCACCTCGGCGGTGCGCTGCTCCTGTTGGGGACGGGCCTGCTCGGCCCTGCGTCGGGCCTCCTCTTGCGCGCCCTGCACCGCGGGCTCCGTCGGCGCCCTGGCGGCCATCTTCGAGGGCCTGCTGGTCGAAATCATCGACGCGTACAGGAGGATCGGGATCAGCAGCCCCAGCGGCGCCGCTCGCGCCAAGACCTTGGCAAACCGCGACAGGCCCTGCGTTGCGTACCAGATGAGGGCGTAGAGAAGCACCCCCACGAGCAGGACCGCAATGCTGATGATTGCCGGCGAAAGCTCTGCCATGACGACGCTCCCCTCTTTTTTCGTTATGGTCGACGTGTGGCAGGGGGAACTTACGGGAACCGCAGGGCCTGCCGCAATTGCCATTGCTCCAGCGCGTACCGGGTGTCGGCGTGCTTGCCAGGCAGATTGGGCAAAGGCATGACGAAGGTCAGCCCGGGGATGACTGGGCACCATGACCGGCCCAACCAGGACGCGCCGCGCGCCGATGACGTCCTCGAGCACCCGCCTTCTCGCCGCAGCCTTGCTGATCGGCGCCATGACGTTGACCGGCGCTAACATCGCCATCGGCAAGGCGATCGTGGCGGAGATCCCCGTCTACGTGTTCCTGCTGATGCGCTTCGTGGTGGCGGTGGCGGCGCTGGCGCTGCTCGTGCGCGGCGAGCCGGGGCCGAGGCTCTCCGAGATGAGCGGCACGGAAAGGCGCGACCTCGCGCTGATGGCGCTGCTCGGCATGGTCGGCTTCACGGTGCTGATGCTGGAAGGCCTCAAGCGCACGACGGCGGCCGATGCCGGCATCATCACGGCGACCCTGCCGGCAGTGGTGGCGGCGCTCGGCGTGGCGTTCGCGGGCGAGCGGCTGTCGCGCGTGCAGGTGTGCGCGGTGGGGATGGCGGTGGCGGGCCTGGCGCTGGTGCAGGCAACGAGCGCGGCCGGCGGGGCGGCGACGGCCGTCGGCAACCTGCTGGTCGGCGGCGCGGTGCTGTGCGAGGCGAGCTTCGTGGTGCTCGGCAAGCGGCTTGCGCCGCCCTACCGGCCGCTGCGGCTGGCGCTCGGCGCAAACCTCGTGGGACTGGTGCTGGCGGTGCCGCTGGCGGGGATCGACGCGGCCGACTTCGATGTGCGCGCGGTGCGGGCGGAGGTCTGGCTGCTCGGCGTGTGGTACGCGCTCGCCGCCAGCGTCATCTGCCTGTGGCTGTGGTATCGCGGCCTGCCGCATGTCGAGACCTGGCTCGCGGGGCTCGCCACGGCGGCGATCCCGCTGACCGCGCTCGCCGCGTCCGCGCTGTTCCTGGGCGAGACGATCGGGCCGGCGCGGCTCGCCGGTGCGGCGCTGGTGGTCGCGGCGATCGTGGTCGGGGCGCTGGCGCCGCGAAAAGGATGAGCGACGGGTCGGACCCCGCTATAGTGCCGCGAGAGGTCACGCAAGGGAGTACGCACATGGCCGGCGATATCGAGGCGATCGAGAAGGTGGTGTGGACCTACCTCGACGGGCTCCACGAGGGCGATACGGGCAAGCTCGCCCAGGCGTTCCACGCGGTGAGCCATCTCTACTCCATGGACAAGGAGGGCGTGAGCGACCTGCCGCGCGAGAAATGGTTCGAGTTCGTCAAGGGCCGCCCGTCCGCCAAGTCGCGCGGCCTCGAGCGCACCGACCGCATCGTCTCGATCGACATGTCCGGGCCGGAGACGGCGTTCGTGAAGCTCGAGTGCTCGATCCACCCGCGCTACTTCACCGACTACCTGACGCTGCTGAAGCTGAAGGAGGGGTGGAAGGTGGTGTCGAAGACATTTCGCACCGACGTGCGGGAGTAGCGAGCGCCGCCAAAAAGAGAAAGGCTCCGCCGGGAGGAGGGACGGAGCCTTCCAATGCGTGGCCTCGTTGGGCGGCCGCGCATACTTTCCGTTCAGCGACCGTTAGGGCTGGCCGCTCGTGGGATGCTCGTCCCAGAACTTCTTGGCGTCGAAGGCGGCCGCGGGGGCGGCGGCGATGCCGGCGAGCACCGAGAGGGCTACGAGGGCTGAAACAAGGGTCTTCATGATCGATCTCCTGACGTCTTGTCGGTGACGTCTTGCTCTTGTGGGGCGTTCATGCCCTGCCCTGATATGGGGGGCGCAGTGACGCCGCAAAGGTGTCGTCACGCACGTGTGAGGATCGGTGATTGCGGGAGAGGAGCGGGCGGAAATGCGGCTTGCTCTGCGGGCTTTCGCGTACACCCCGGTGTGAAAGCCCGCGATCCGAGCGATGCGACTCTCAGGCGGGGTGTCGCGTCCGCTGGCGCTCGGCCTGGCGGATGAGGGCCGCCGCGCGCTCGACCACCGGCACGTCGATCATCTTGCCCTCGAAAGCGACCGCGCCGAGCCCCTGGGCCGTGGCGGCATCGTAGGCCGCGACCATGCGCCGCGCACGGTCGATCTCGGCGTCCGACCAGCCGAACTCCTCGTTGAGGATCGGCACCTGGCTCGGGTGGATACAGCTCGCGCCCGTGAAGCCGAAGCGGCGCGAGCGCCTGACGACGGCGCGGAAGGCCTCGAGGTCGTCGAACCTGGCGACCGTGTCCATGAAGCCGAGCGAGACGATGCCGGCTGAGCGCGCGGCGATGATGACGGTCTGCTTGGGGCCTTGCAGGGTCTCGGTGGCGGGCTCCATGCCGACGGCGGTGGCGAAGTCCTCGGCGCCGAGATTGAGGGCGACGAGGCGCGGGGTCGCCTTGGCGATCTCGCGGGCGCGGAAGAAGGCATCCGCCGTCTCGATCAGCGCCACGAGCTGCGTGTGGCCTTGGGCCAGACCGCGCTCGGCCTCCAGCGTGTCGAGCAGCTCGGCGATGACGACGAGATGCTCGGGGCTCTCGACCTTGGGGCACATGAGCGCGGCGACGCCGGGGCCGACGGCCGCCTCGATGTCGCGGAAGGCGTGGTGCCAGGGCCGGTTGATGCGCACGAGCACGTCGGCGCCGCCCTTGCTCACCTGGGCGGCGGCGGAGTGAATGAGCGTGCGGCCGCGCGGCTTCTCGCTTTCCGCCACGCTGTCCTCGAGGTCGAGGATGATGGCGTCGGCGCCGCGGGTGTGGGCGCTGGCCACGAACTTGTCGCGCGTCACCGGCACGAACAGCAGCGAGCGCCATGCCGGCAGATTGGCGGGAAGGTCGGTGCGGGGCTGCGGCATCACACGATCCCTTCGGCTTTGAGCGCGGCGAGGTCGGCCGCCGTGACGCCGACGCGGGAGAGCACCTCGGACGTGTGCTCGCCGAGCGATGGAGCAGGGCGCCGCAGGGCGCCGGGCGTCGCGGAGAGGCGGGGAATGACGTTGTGGACGGTGACGGTGCCGAGGTCGGCGTCGGGCAGGTCGACCAGGATCTCGCGCTCCTTCACGTGCGGGTCGGCGACGAACTGGTCGATGTCGTAGATCGGCGCGGCGGTGACCTCGGCGGCCTCGAAGATGGCAAGGCATTCCGCGAGGTCGCGGGCGGCGATGAACTCGACGACGGGGCGCTCGGCCTCCTCGGGATGGGCAAGGCGCGCGCTGTTGTCGGCAAAGCGCGGGTCCTTGATCATCTCCGGGACCCCGACGGTGGCGTAGAGGCGCTCGGCCATCGACTGCATGGAGGCGGAGATCGACAGCCAGCGGTTGTCGCGGGTCTTGTATACGTTGCGCGGGCTCGTGATGTTGGAGCGGCTGCCCTGGCGCCTGGGGATGATGCCCGCGGCATTGTAGGTGGCGGCGTCGGCGCCGATCACGGAGTGGATCGGCTCCAGCAGCGAGAGGTCGATCACCTGGCCCTTGGCGCCCTTGGACTCGACCTCGCGCAGGGCGACCATGACGGCGTAGGCGCCGTAGAGGCCGGCCACCATGTCGGCGAGAGCGGTCGGCGGCAGCACCGGGGCGCGGTCGGGAAAGCCGGTCTTGGCGGCGTAGCCCGACATGCCCTCCACCAGCGTGCCGAAGCCCGGCTTTTGCGCGTAGGGCCCGGTCTGGCCCCAGCCCGATACGCGCACGATGACGAGCTTGGGGTTGCGGGCGTGCAGCACGGAGGGGCCGAGGCCCATCCTCTCGAGCGTGCCGGGGCGGTAGTTCTCGATCAGCACCTGGGCGCGCTCGGCGAGCGCCAGCAGCAGCTCCTTGGCGCGGGGCTTGCGCAGGTCCAGCGTCACGCTCTTCTTGTTGCGGGCGTACTGCTTCCAGAACAGGGAGTGGCCCTTGACGCGCCAATGGCGCAGGGGATCGCCCTTGTCGGGGTCCTCGATCTTCATGACCTCGGCGCCGAAGTCGGCGAGCTGGAGGGAGACCATGTTGCCGGCGACCAGCCGCGAGAGGTCGAGCACGGTGATGCCGTCGAGCGGGCAGGGGGCGTCCGGTCGGAACGGGATCATGGGCGTCCTTGGGGCTGGCCTTGGGCTGCGGGTGCCCGAAAAGCTAGCAGGAAATGCCCGCGATGGAACGGGCCAGGGAACAAGGGCAGCCCCGCACTTGTTGCGGATCGCAAATCCTCTAATGCTTCGCACGTCTGCGAAAGGAGACAGGGTTGGCCCAGGTGCGGGAGCGACGGCTCGAGGTCAATGACTACGCCGACGGCGTCAGGGCCGGCGATCGGGCCATGCTCGGGCGCGCCATCACGCTGATCGAAAGCGCCAAGCCCGAGCATGCGCGCATGGCGCAGGCGCTGCTGCAGGAGCTGCTGCCCGAGACGGGCAAGGCGCACCGCGTCGGCATCACGGGCGTGCCGGGGGTGGGCAAGTCGACCATGATCGACCGGCTGGGGCTGAACCTGGTGGAGCAGGGACACCGGGTGGCGGTGCTGGCGGTCGACCCGACGTCGACGCGGTCGGGCGGCTCGATCCTGGGCGACAAGACACGCATGTCGAACCTGGCCCAGCGCCGCGAGGCCTACATTCGCCCCTCGCCGACGTCGGGCACGCTCGGCGGCGTGGCGCGGCGCACGCGGGAGGCCATGGCGCTGGTGGAGGCGGCGGGCTTCGACGTCGTGATCGTCGAGACCGTGGGCGTCGGCCAGTCGGAGGTGACGGTCGCCGGCATGGTCGATTTCTTTCTCGTCTTGCTGCTGGCGGGCGGCGGCGACGACCTGCAGGGCATCAAGCGCGGCATCGTCGAGATCGCCGACATGATCGCCATCACCAAGGCCGACGGCGACAACATCGCCCGCGCCCGGCGGGCGCAGGCCGTCTACCAGGGGGCGCTCGCCATATTGACGCCGACCTCGCCCAACTGGTCGACCCCGGTGCTGACGGTGTCGTCGGCCGAGAACCGGGGGCTCGATGCGCTGTGGGAGAAGGTCGTCGAGCACCGGGCGCGGCTGACGGAGAGCGGGGAATTGGCCGAGCGGCGCGGGAGCCAGGCCGTGGCGTGGATGGAGGAGCTGCTGCGCGAGCGGCTGCTTGCGGCGCTGGAGGCCGACGCGGACGTGGCCCGGCGGCGGGCCGTGCTCGAGGCCGAGGTGCGGGCCGGCAAGCGCACGCCGGCCCTTGCGGTCGCCGAGCTGTTGGCGATGATGGGGCTTGGGCCCGACCGGGGCGCCGACCGGGGCGCCGATCGGGCGCCAGGGACATCGCCATGAACGCACCTGTACGCACATTCTCGGTCGCCGGCAGAACGGACGCGCGCACCACCGTGCTGATCACGGGCTTCGGGCCGTTTCCTGGCGTGCCCGTCAACGCCACCATGCAGCTGGTGCCGGAGCTGGCGGCGGCGGGAACCCGCGCCTTTGCGGGCGTGCGCATTGCCACGGCGATCCTGGCGACGGAATGGGCGGCGGCGCCGCGGACGCTCGACGGCCTGCTGGCGGAGGTGAAGCCCGACCTGGTGCTGCACTTTGGCGTGTCGTCGCGGGCGCGCGGCTTCGAAGTGGAGTCCCGGGCGGCCAACGCCTGCACGCAGATGCCGGATGCGGCGGGCATAATGCCGGCGGGCGAGCGGTTGCGCGCGGACGGGGCGGAGCACGTCAAGGTGAGCCTGCCCGTGCAGCACATCGTGGCGCGCCTGCGGGCCCGGGGCATCCCGGCGTTCGTGTCGAGGGACGCCGGCGGATATCTTTGCAACGCCACGCTCTATCATTCGCTGGGCTGCGCGCGCGATGTGCCGGGCAGGCGCGTCGGCTTCATCCACATACCCGCGACGCTCGGCCGGCCGGGCGCTGCCAACCGCGGGCGCGTCGGCGCCTGCCGGCTCACCTGGGAGCAAGCCGGGTCCGGCGGGCTCGAGATACTCGCGGCGTGCCTGGGGCTCAATGTAGGTTGGGTTAGGCCGTAGGCCGTAACCCAACAGAACAAATAACAAGGCCATGTTGGGTTACGCGCTTCGCGCTAACCCAACCTACGAGGTGGGTGATGTCGGCAGGGCTCGTCAGCATCGAGAAGGGGCTGGGTCCCGAGGGGCGCATTGGCGTCGTGCGGCTCGACCGGGGCGACGCCATCAACGCGCTTTCGCCCGAGGCCATGCGGCAGCTGCGCGCCGCGGCGGCGTCCTTCGAGGACGATGTCGCGACGTCCGTGGTGGTGCTCACGGGCAATGCGCGCGTGTTCACGGCGGGCTTCGACCTCAAGGATCCGGAGGGCCGCAAGCGGGCGACGCTTGGCCTTGGTGAGCGGCGGGCGGCCCAGCGTGTCGGCCCCCGCATGTGCCGGGCCTGGTGGGACATGGAGCAGGTGACGATCGCGGCCATCGAGGGGCCGTGCATCGGCGGCGGCGTGGCGCTGGCGGTGTCGCTCGACTTTCGATTCTGCGGAGAGGGCGCGCACTTCCGCATTCCAGAGGTGGCGCTCGGCATGAACATGAGCTGGGGCTCGCTGCCGCGCATTCTCGCCTTGATGGGGCCGGCGCGCACCAAGCAGGCGGTGATACTCGCCAACGACCGCATATCCTCGGCGGAGGCGCGCGACTGGGGGCTGGTCGAGAAGGTGGTGCCGGACGGACAGGCGCTCGGCGAGGCCATGGCGTTCGCCGAGCGCATCGCCGCGCTGCCGCCGCTGCCCGTCACCATGGTCAAGACCAGCGTCAACCGGCTGGCGGGAGCGCTGGACGACGTCGCCGCGCATATGGACGGCGACCAGTTCGCGCTGACCAGCACGAGCGAGGACCACGCCGAGGGCGTCGCCGCCTTCCTCGAGCGCCGCAAGCCGCGCTTCCGCGGACGCTGAGCGGCACGCGATGGAGAGCGGAGCGCTGAAGCTGCGCGGAGCGGCCCTGGTGTGTGCGGCGGCGCTGTGCTGGAGCCTCGGCGGGCTCTTCGTGCGCCAGATCGGCAGCGACCTCGACGGCTGGACCATCGCCTTCTGGCGCTCGGCGTTCATGGTGCTCGCCGTCGGCGGCTGGCTCGTCGCGGTCGATGGGTCCAAGGCGCTGGCCGCGTACCGCGCCATGGGATGGGCGGGCGTGGTGTCGGGCCTGCTGCTGGCGGGCTCGTTCGTGCTGTTCATCCTGGCGATCACGCGCACGACGGTGGCCAATGCCGTGGTGCTGCAGAGCGCGGCGCCGCTGGTCTCTGCGGTGCTGGGGCGCGTATTCCTGAAGGAGGCGCTGGCGCCGGCGACTCTCGTCGCAATTCTGGTTGGCGTTGCCGGAGTGGCGCTGATGTTTGCCGGGGCGCTCGGCGGCGGCGATCTCGTCGGCAACGCGCTGGCGCTCGGCGTTGCGATCCTGTTCGGCGCCAATATCGTGGTGGTGCGCGCGGCGCGCGGGCTCGACCTGGTGCCGGCGACGGTGCTGGCGGGACTGTTCGCGCTTCTTGCCACGCTGCCGCTGGCGAATGTCGGTGCGCCGACGGCCTACGATCTGATGCTGCTCGCGCTGATGGGTGGGCTGCAGCTGGGGCTCGGGCTGTTCCTGTTCATGCGCGGTGCGCCCCATCTGACGGCGGCGCAGGTGGGGCTGCTGACGCTGATCGAGGTGATCCTGGCGCCGATCTGGGTGTGGCTGGCGTTCGGCGAGGTGCCGGCCGCCCTCTCGCTCGCCGGCGGGCTGGTCGTACTGGGGGCGCTCGTCGTCCACTCGGGGCTCAGCCTGCGCCGCAGCAAGCCGCCCGTCGGCATGGCGTGATCCAAGGTGCGGCGAGGGACGGCCGACTTGCGCTGGATCAAAGTGCGCCGCCGTGCGGATGGTCATCCTGTGCCCGACCAGGGGGGCGAGGGATGCCGGGCATGCGATTCGCACGCGCTTTGATAGTCGCAGCCTGCATCGCCGCAGGCCTCTCCGCAGCGGTCGGTGTCGAGGCGCAGCCTCGCGCCGAGGCCGAGCCCAAGGCATGCGCGCCGACGGTGAGCCTCGACAAGCGGCTCGTCATGGAACAGTGGGCGCGGGACGAGGCCTGCGCCCAGCCCCTGCGCACGCGGGTGACTGACCGCTTCCTCGGCATCGCCTGCCTGGAGACCAGCCCTGACGTGTCGGCCTGCCGCGCCTTCACCCCGCCCCCCGGCAGCCGCGCCTTCAACACGTCGCGGGTATTCCGCTGCGTCGACATCGCGCTGGCCGACACCGAGCAGGGTATCGTCGTCAGCCGGTTGATGGAGTGGGCGGCGCCGGCGCCGAAGGTGTGCGACTGGACCGCGGCGCGCGAGGCGCTCGTCATGGAGGTCGACTTCGTGCGCGGCGACGTGTGCGTGGGCGGGCTGTGCATGCCCGTCGACAGGCTTTCGACCATCGGCAAGCTGCGGCTGCGCGAGCTGATCGAGAGCGCGCTGCGCGAGCTCGGGCTGCTGGCGTCCACGTCGAGCGTGCGGGCCGGCTCGGTTGCACGGAACTAGCCCGGCCAACCGTCATGGCAGGCGGGCGAGCATGGCGGCCAGCTCGGGCGAGGGTCGCATCTCCCCGACCTCGAGGCCGCGCCAGTTGGTGAGCCTTGCGCTGGGGCCGAGGTCGCGGACGGTTGGATAGTAGTGCGCGATGAGATGCACCAGGGCGGCCTCGGCGGCGCGCTTGGTGCCATCGTCGATCTTGAGCGCGAAGCCGAGGCCGTGCTCGGGGAGCGCGCCGCAGTAGACGGCTTCCGCCCCGCTCTTCACGAGCACCCGGCCCGGCAGGCGCAGCATGACCTCCGTGACGAGGGCGCCGGGGCCGGCGACGAGATCTGGGTGGGCCCAGCAGGCACTCGCGATGCGCGTTGCGGTGGCCGCATGCTGCGCCGCGAGCCCCGCCCCGCTGCCGAGCCGCGCAAAGGCGTGCGCCAGCCCCGCGAGGGGGATCGCCCAGTTCGGCACCGAGCAGCCGTCGATGCCGCACACGTCCGCGCCGAGGGTCGCGCCCGTCATGTCCTCGAGCGCGCGCCGGATGCGCTGCTGCACGGGATGGTCGGGGCGCCAGTAGCCCTCGGTCGGCTCG
>JBGGME010000174.1:0-2728 GCA_041288195.1 Hyphomicrobiaceae bacterium | reverse complement strand
CTGCAGGTACTCCCAGAAGTCGGCATTGACGCGATGGCCCCATTCGTAGTCCGGGCCGATGAAGTAGTAGCTCTTCCACGGCCCCTTCGCCGCGGCCAGCGCCGCCGTGCGGCCAAGGATGACGCTGTTGGTGTTGAGCCGGACGACATAGTCGTGGCCCTGCTCCTCGGTCAGCGCCGCGGTCTGGGCGATGGTGTCGACGAACAGCACCTTCATTTCCTTCGCCACTTCGGACACGGCCAGCGCCACGCCGGAGCTGATCACGCCCATGACGAAGTCGACCTGGTCGCGGGTCACCATGCGGCGGAATTCCTCCACCGCGATGCCGGGCTTCAGCTTGTCGTCGCGGATGACGTATTCGATCTTGCGGCCGCCCAGCAGCCCGCCGGCGGCGTTGATCTCTTCGGCGGCGATCTGATGGCCGATCACCGTGCCTTTGGTGTACACGGCCGCCATGCCCGAGAGCGAGTAGAGCAGGCCGATCTTGATCGGCTTTGGATCGGCGGCCGAGGTCGACGCTGCAACGAATGTCAGCGTGACGATCGAGACAAGAATCTTGGTGAGAACGCGTACGCGCATGGTTGCCTCCCTTTTTTGTTCGGAAAAACAACTCAACCTACGCAAGCGTTACGCTGCTGCTCCTCCTCCATTACCTTTGGGCGAACTGTGCTCAGTCAGGCCAAGTGACATTGGCGCTGCTCCCGCCGATGCTGCCTCACCCGGTGAGCGGCTTCAAGTACGCTGCTGCGATCTTGCCCACCGCGGCCACCAGGCTGGAGGCCCTGCCGACCTCCCGCTAAGGTCGCGCCATGGAGGATTGGGCGTCAGGCTTCCGCATCGACGAGGCATTCCACACCTGGGGAACGCGCTTCGATTCCGTTGTGCCAGGCTGCGTCGAGACCGGCTATGCCAGCGTCGAGTTGCCCTGCCGGTCGGCCTACGGCTTCGCGACGGTCTATGCCGAGCCGACTGCGCCACGGCCCGACCGGCCGGTGACCACGGTCGCCTATGAGCTCGCCGACACCGGCACTGCGCCACGCTACCTGTTCGCCGAGCTCGTGAAGCGCCTCGGCCCGCCCGACGACATCAGCCGCGACGACGCGCCTGAGCAGGCGAACGAGAACGCCGTGGTGCTGCACGCCAACTGGAAGCGTGACAGGGTCGCGATCGGCCTGTCGCTCTACGGCGCGCCGCGGCCGTCCGATTTCGGCAATGGGCTCGGCAAGCTTTATCTGTCGTGGGCCGAGCGCGATGCCGCCGTGGCGCCCTTCCTGGCGGAATGGACCAAGGCCAATCAGGCCGTCGCCGCCGCCGCAGAGGGCGCCCGCATCAGGATCTTCTCCGTCCGATATGCGATCTACGAGGACGGTACGGAACCTCCGCCGCCGGCGTCACTCGCCCTGTCGACGCCGGAGCTGCTGCTGACGCCGCCGGCGATTGCCGCGCGCCTCGCACCGACGACTTTCGCCCTGTGGAGCGATGCCGCCAGCTCGCACTGGCACCTCTCGACCGCCCGCACCACCGTGCGGCTGGGTGGTGAGGAGACGTCCGCGCTGCACTTCTACGACGTCGCGCCGGCGCGCGGCGGCGGCTTCACGGAGATCGGCACAGCCTCCTGGTCCGTTCGCGACGCCTACGGTTCAGCCTCGATGAAGGACGCCCTTGTAGCGCTCGAGGCCGTCCCGGGTCTGACGATCGAGCGCTCTGCGGGCCACGACGCCTGAGTCGCACCCCTCTGTCAGGTCTCCGTAAGTAACGCAGCCTATGCCCGTTGCATGTCTCGATTCATGACCAAGGACTTCCTGGCCGGCTTGATGCTTTTGGCCTTCGGCGTGGCGGCGCTCTATTTCGGACGCCATCTCGCCGTGGGCACCGGCGTGCGCATGGGGCCGGGCTACGTGCCGCGGGCGCTTTCCTTCATCCTGATGGGCCTGGGCGGCATCATCTGCGTGCTGGCCCTGGTGAGCGGCAGCGAGCCCGTCGAGGCGCCGAAGTGGAAGCCGATCACGCTGGTCACCATCGGCATCGTCTGCTTCGCACTGCTGTTCGAGCGCGCCGGCATGCTGCCGGCACTGGTCACCCTGGTCGCGATCTCGTCGCTCGCCGGCGAGGAGTTCAAGCTCACCGAGGTGCTCGGCAACATGGTAGTGCTGACGATCCTCTGCATCGTCGTCTTCAAGGTCGGCCTCGGGATGAACATCTCGGTCATCCAAGGCATCTGGTGAGCTCAGATATGCAGCGCCTCGCCCAGCGCCCGCAGACTCGCCTCATGGAAGGCCTCGCCCAGGGTCGGATGGGCGTGGATGGTGCCGCCGATATCCTCCAGCCGTGCACCCATCTCGAGGGCAAGGCCGAACGCGCCGCCCAGTTCCGAGACGCCGGCGCCGACGGCGGCGATGCCCAGCACCAGGTGATTGTCGGCGCGCGCCGTCACGCGCACGAAGCCGTCCTCCGCCGCCATCGACAGCGCCCGGCCGTTGGCCTGGAAGGGGAACTGTGCGGTCAGCACCTCGCGGCCGGCCTTGCGCGCCTCCTCGGGCGACAGGCCGACGGTGACGATCTCGGGATCGGTGAAGCACACGGCCGGGATCACCCCGCCATCGAACACGCGGCGGTGGCCCGCGATGATCTCGGCGACCACCACGCCCTGCGCCATGGCGCGATGGGCGAGCATCGGCTCGCCGGTGAGATCGCCCACCGCCCAGACGTTGCGCATCGACGTCGCGCA
>JBGGME010000173.1:0-2521 GCA_041288195.1 Hyphomicrobiaceae bacterium | reverse complement strand
ACCACGTTGCGGCTGTCGTGACGCGTGAGGTAACGCACCACTTCGCCGCCGCCCATGGAGTAGCCGACGATGGTCGCGTCACGCACGCCGGTCTGCTCGATGACGGCGGCAAGATCGTCGGCGAAGACATCGAAGCGGTAGCCGCTCTCCGGCTTGTCCGAGCGGCCGAAGCCGCGGCGGTCGTACGTCACCACGCGGTAGCCCGCCTTTGACAGTGCAGTTGCCTGATAATCCCAGATGTCGGCGTTCAACGGCCAGGCATGGGTGAGCACGATCGCGCGGCCCGGACCGCCGGTGTCCTTCACAAAAAGTTCAATGCCGTCCTTGGTCTTAACTCTGCCTGTGCGGCCCGGAGTCTGGCCGAGCGCCAGGCGCGGCAAGGTCGCGGCGGAAGCGGCGAACAGCGCGCTGCCAAGGAAGGTTCGGCGGGTTGTCATGGTCAAATGCTCCTCTGGTCGAGGAGCGCCTTATGGCCGTTTGACGTAGGGTCAAAGTCAAGCGCCCTGGAATGAGAATGAGGGCGGCCTTGAGAATTTCTCAGGGCCTGTCGGCGCGGTGTCTCGCTAATCGTCCTCGGGACATCGAAACACCCCTCCAACAGGAGACCGATATGCGCAGGATCGTTTCTTCCACTTTCGTCAGCCTCGACGGCGTCATGCAGGCGCCCGGCGGCCCGGCCGAGGACCCGACCGGCGGCTTTGCCTTCGGCGGCTGGACGGCGCCTTACTTCGACGAGGCGCTGGGTGCGGCGATGGGCGAGATCTTCGGCCGGCCGTTCGACCTGCTGCTGGGCCGCAAGACCTACGAGATCTTCGCCGCGCACTGGCCCTACATCACCGACCCCAACGATGCCTTCGCGGCGATGTTCAACCGCATCACCAAGTACGTCGCCTCGCACTCCGAACCGAAGCTCGACTGGAAGAACAGCCAGTGGCTGGGCAAGGACACCGTCGCGGCGCTGAAGAAGCTGAAGGGTGAGGACGGCCCCGACCTCATGGTCCAGGGGTCGAGCGATCTGCTGCAGACGCTGTGGAAGACGGGCCTGGTCGACGAGTTCAGCGTGCTCACCTTCCCGGTGGTGCTGGGCAAGGGCAAGCGCCTGTTCGGCGAAGGCGTGCCGCCGGTCGCGCTGAAGACGGTCAAGTCGAGAGCCTTCCCGACCGGCGTGGTCGTGACCAACTACACGCCCGACGGCGCAGTCAGGACCGGCGATTTTGGACTCGCCGAGCCGACCGCCGCCGAGCTCGAGCGGCGGCGCAAGCTGACCTGATCGCGGCAACGCCGACTTTTTCCGGCAACCCTCCCTGCGCCGGCAACCTTTAGCTGCCGTCGGCGCGTCGAATGCAAAGGAGGCCGCGATGCCGGACCATCGGATCCTCGACCATAACCAGGCAGCCGCCGCAGCATGGAATGCCGGCGGCATGGCGTACAACGACGTAAGCTTCGCCATCTCCGACGCCCTGGCGCACGCCGCGCAGCGGCTGGCGCCGGCGGCGGGCGAGCGCATCCTCGACGTGGCGACCGGCACCGGCTGGAGTGCCCGCAACGTCGCCCGGCCGGACGCGCATGTGACCGCCGTCGACATCGCGCCCGACCTGCTGCAGGCAGCGCATGATCTGTCCCGGCAATGCGCACCGCCGATCGACTATCGTCTGGCCGACGCCGAGGATCTGCCGTTCAGCGAGGGCCAGTTCGACAAGGTCATCTCGACGTTCGGCGTGATGTTCGCGTCCGACCACGCGCGCGCCGCGCGCGAGCTTGGCCGCGTCTGCCGCAAGGGCGGACGGCTTTGCCTGGCGACCTGGACGCCCGACGGCGGGGTAGCCCGCTTCTTTGCGGTGCTCGCGCCGCACAGCAAGGCGCCGCCGCCGGCCGCCTCCCCCTTGCTGTGGGGCGATCCGGCCTACCTCCAGACGCTCCTGGGCAACGACTTCGCGCTCGCCTTCGAGCCCGGCGTCAGCAACTGCTACTTCGACGACGTCGACGCCATCTGGAACTGGTACCTGCAGGGCTTCGGGCCGATGCGCGCCCTGCACGACAGCCTCGACGATGCCGGCCGGCGTGCTTTGAAGAAGGACCTCGATGCCTATCACAACCACTACACGGTCGAGGCTGGGCTTCATGTCCGCCGGGAGTACCTGGTCACCATCGGCCGCCGACGCTGACTCTTTGCTGGGAGCGCGCCACGTGCGGCGCGCTCCCCAGCAGATCAATCCGCCCGCACGTAGCCGTAGCGCAGGTTCGAGCGTTCCAGGGCCGCCAGCGTGTGCTCCTGCTTGAGCGCGGCGAAGCGGTCCTCGGAGTAGGCCGGCATCTTGGTGTTGGACGCGGCCTTCAGCTTGATGCCGTACATCGCAAGCGCGTTGTTCGCGAAGATCATCTGCTTGGTCATGCTGTTGGCGTCGCCGAGTGCGGCGAAGCCGTACTTCTTGCGCATGTCCTCGGGGATTTCTAGGCGGCGCATCGCCTCGATCTGCCACTGCGGCGAGCCGTACCACACCGAATCGGTGCCCCACAGGAC
>JBGGME010000172.1:0-14769 GCA_041288195.1 Hyphomicrobiaceae bacterium | reverse complement strand
GCGCCCGACCGGCCACGATGAGCCGGCCGAAATCTGAACGTGCCGGGCGGGGAAGCATGCCTCGACGGCAACGGCATGCTGCAGAGGATATGGCTCTGTAATTTATTCAGTAAGCAAATTCTCCGTTCCAGGCTGCGGCGGCATTGGGCCACAAATATAGTACCAGCACCAGAGCCATGGAGCCTCAAGGTGGTGGTTGCGAAGCTCGACCCGTCAGCCGAATGGCACCGGCAAATCGAGCAGCTTGTCGAGGCACTGCCCGACGCGATCATCGTCATCGACGGCGCCGGCGCCGTTCAGTTCGTGAACGGTGCCGCGCAGATGCTGTTCGGCAAGCCTCGTCATGAGCTGATGGGGCAGCTGATGGGTTTCTCGGTGCGGGATGGGGACGTCATCGAGATCGAGATCCCTCTCGTCGACAAGATGCACATCGCGGAAATGCGAGTGGTCAAATGGCTCTGGGAAGGCAAGCCTGCGCAGTTGGCGGCCATTCGGGACATTACCGATCGCAGGGAAATCGAGCTGCAGCTGCGCCAGGCTCAGAAGATGGAGGCGATCGGCCAGCTGACCGGTGGCATCGCCCACGATTTCAACAACATTCTCGCGATCATCATCGGCATGACGGAGCTGGTCGCGGTCGGCGTTGCGGGCGACGCCAAGCTCTCGGACATGGTCAAGAAGATCGACGATGCCGCCGAGCGCGGGGTTCAGCTCGTGCAGCGCATGCTGGCATTCGCCCGCAAGCAACCCCTGGAGGCGCGCGTTCTCAACGTGAACGAAGCCGTCAAGCGCGCGGCGGCCATGCTGGAGCGGACGGTCGGCGAGCACATTGCGCTGCAGACATCGCTGGCGGAGGACCTTTGGCCGGCGCTCGCCGATCCCTCGCAGTTGGAAGATGCAATCATCAATCTGGCCGTCAACGCGCGGGACGCCATGCCAAAGGGCGGCGACCTCGCGCTCGAGACGGCCAACGTGCGCTTGGACGAGGTCTGCGCCGCGGGGCGCACTGATGTCCCTCCGGGCGACTATGTGGCGGTCTTCGTCACCGACTCCGGAACTGGCATGCCCCCCGAGGTCATCGAGCGTGCGTTCGAGCCGTTCTTCACCACGAAGGCGGTGGGTCGCGGCAGCGGTCTCGGTCTCAGCATGGTGTATGGCTTCGTGAGGCAGTCCGGAGGCCACGTGAGGATCGATAGCGAGCTCGGCCGCGGCACGAGCATCCGGATGTACTTCCCGAAGGCGGAGCGCACGGCGGACTCACCTGGCCGGGTTCCTTGCGAGCCGGAGCGCAGGCTGCCCTCGGGTTGCGAGACCATCCTGGTCGTGGAGGACGATGCGACCGTGCGCACCATGGCCGTGACCACCCTGGAGGGGCTCGGCTATCACATTCACCAGGCCCCGGACGGCAGGAGCGCGCTCGGCATACTCAATGGCGGCGATCACATTGACCTGCTCTTCACCGACATGATCATGCCGAATGGCGTGAGCGGACAGGACTTGGTCGAGGCGGCGCGGAAGCTGCGGCCAAGCATGAAGACTCTGCTGACCTCGGGCTATTCCGAGCAGTTCGCGAGCACGCGCGGCAACGGGAATCGAGGCGTGCCCTTGCTGGGCAAGCCCTACCGCCGGGAAAAGCTCGCCACGGCGGTGCGAAGCATCCTGGATGGCAATGGCGGCTTCTGAGGGCCCCGGGTGCGTGCACCGCGGGACGCTCGAACGGCGCCGAAGGATTAACCAGGATCTGGAGTGAATGACCTATCGGCGGTGGGTCAAAGCCGCGGGCATCACCTCCAACTACCGGAGACTTTCTGCTCCGGCGCGGGCGCAGTCCTCGTCTTCCTGAGCCGTGCCACCGCCAACCCCGCAAGCGCCGATGAGCACGCCGCCGCGGAAGATCGGCACGGCACCCTGGCCGAGAAACATGTGGTTGCCCTCGGCCATGACAATGCCGCGCAACGTGGGATGGTCGGCGCGCGGCGTCAGCTCGCCGCTCGGACGGCCGAATGCGGCGGAGGCCACGGCCTTGCCCTGGCTACCGTAGGCGCCAGCCCACGTGGCGCCGTCCATCCGCTGAAACGCCACCAACCGGCCGCCTGCGTCGCACACGGCGATGTTCATCTTGGCGCCGATCTCGGCTGCCTTCGCGATGGCACCGGCAATCACCCGGTTCGCATCTGCAAGTGTCAAAGTCATGCGAGTTGCTCCCTCTTCATTCGGCAAACGTCACGGCACCGCGTGTGGCGGCAGGCCTACGCGAAAGCCGGCGCGGCCAGTGCTTCGGCCTCGGCTCACTGCAGCTCGGCCAGACCCATGGCAGCGCCATAGCGCCGACTCGCTTCCAGGAAGTCGCCGTACTTGCGATGCACGGCGGTGTGCTGCACGCACGCGAGCAGCAGGCGATCCCGGTCGAAGCTGCGGTTCTTGGCGTAGTCTTCGAGCAGGATCTGGCCCAGCTCCTGATTGTGCGGGTCATTGCCGACGCGGGTGGCAACCAGCGCCAGCTGCTCGATGAGCGGCGTCTTGTCGGCGCCACTTTCGAGATAGGCGCGCGTCCACCCCAGCGCCTGCGGCCCATCGAGTGCGGCAATCGCAGTGACGATGCGCTCCACGAGTTGCGCAGGAGCCAGCGTGTCTGCGCCCGACGCTCGCCACGGCTGCGCTTCGCGACCGTCGCCCGTCTGGCGGGCATGCCAGGCATTCCGATTGAGGTAGGAGGCGGCGACATAGAGCAGCTTGAGGCGCTGGGGATGCTCGAAGTTGTCGTAGAACCAGCCGAGTGTGTTGAGATACTCGTAGCAATGCTGCGGGATCGAGAAGTTGAGCGTGTCCTGCGTCTCGAGCAGGACTTGAGCGGCGCCGATCTGGAGGACGTCGAGGATCTGGCGCGGTCCCTTGCCGGCCAGCAGCAAGCGGCTCAGGGCTTCCTGGTGGTCCGGCTCGTATCGATGGAGGACAATGTCGAGGAACGCCGTCGCCTCATCCTTCGACAGCGGAACCGTGTTGCGCAGGATTTCAGCCTCTTTCGTCGTGCTGCCGCCGTAGGGGATTGCTGATATCTTCTGCCTCTCGATGAAGTGGGTGATGCAGTTGCAGGCCATCTCGTAGGTCGAGTACCAACGCGGGCCGACACCGATGTCGAGCGCGCCCGCGTAGATCACATGATGGGCATCGTCCCAGCCGACGAAATTGCCGAGCTCGACCGTGGCCCGGGCGCGGAAGGATTTGTGGCCGGTGGTGTAGGACCTGTTGAGGTATACGCGGTCCTGCAGGTCGATGAGCCCGGCAAAAACGAGCTGCGCCAGGGCCTCCTTGCGATGCGCAGGCTCCTCCATGATGCCGAGGAAGATGCGATAGGCCTCCAGCACGTGGCCGCGATGAACCAGATCGAGCCAGCGATCCAGCTTCTCGTCGACCGAGCCCTCGATGCGCTCGGGCTCCTGGTCGGGCCAGTGGACGACGGGCTTGACCGGCGGGCCGTCGAGCGGCTTGCCGCTGCGCGCGTAGTGGCCCGGCGCCTTGTTGATCTTCTGGTTCCAGATGTCGAGCCCGGTGGGGATGTACCAGACGGTCTGGGCCATCGGCAGCCCGGCAAGGCGCTGCGGCAGCAGGCTGGCGAGATGGGTCGTCGCTCGCGCCGACAACAGACAATGGTCGTTGTTGACGAAATTGACGAAGCCCTGGTCGATGCGCTCGTGATAGGGCACGTGGGTCAGCGGCGCATGAATCCGCACCGCCTCGCCGATGACCTCGGGCAGCGGGCGGCCGGCCCGCACAAGTCCGTAGTAGGCTTCGCTGGCACCGACCTGGTCACGGGCGAGGATGCGATCCTCCAGTGAGTCATAGAGAGAACGAGTTTCGGTCGACATGTCGTCGCGCATGGGACCCACCTGCTGCGCTGCAATGGCACGTGTCACATTCTCTGACCCTCAGTATTACACACAGGCGGGGATGGTGGTACTGCGGAGCTGCGACCGCCGGCGGATCGCCGCTGCAACCGGCGGCGCCAGGCTCGGGTGGATGAGGGGGGTGACATGGAGCGGGAAGCTTTCGACTTCGTCGTGACCGGGGCGGGCTCGGCGGGGTGCGCCGTCGCTGCGCGCCTGTCCGAGGATGGTCGCTATCGCGTGCTGCTGCTCGAGGCCGGCAAGCGCGACAACTATCCCTGGATCCACATACCCATCGGCTTCCACAAGCTTTATACGCACGACACCTACAACTGGCGGTTCGAGAGCGAGCCGGTCGCCGGCCTCAACGGCCGCACCTCCTACCAGCCGCGCGGCAAGATGCTCGGCGGCACCTCCTCCCTGAACGGCATGGTCTACATGCGCGGCACGCCGGCCGACTACGACGGCTGGCGCCAGCGCGGCTGTACGGGGTGGGACTACGCCAGCGTGCTCCCGTACTTCCGCAAGGCCGAGGACCAGGAGCGGGGGCCGGACGAGTTTCACGGCGTCGGCGGACCGCTGAAGGTTTCCGATCAGCGCTTCACGAACGAGATCATCGACGCCGTCATCGAGGCGGCGGTGCAGGCCGGAATCCCTCGCAACAACGACTTCAACGGCGCGACGCAGGAGGGTGTCGGCTACTACCAGGCCACGATCGGCAACGGCCGGCGCTGGAGCGCGGCGACCGCCTACCTCAGGCCCGCGCGCAACCGGAAGAACCTCGTCGTGGTGCCGGAGGCGCACGCAACGCGCCTCCTGATCGAGAACGGGCGCGCCACCGGCATCGAGTTCCGCACGCCGCGCGGGTTAGAGACCGCACGCTGCCTCGGCGAGGTCGTGGTCGCGGGCGGCGTCTATGGCTCGCCGCAGCTGCTGATGCTGTCGGGCATCGGGCCAGGCGCGCACCTGAGGGACATGGGCATCGCCGTGCAGCGCGATCTTCCGGTCGGGGCCAACCTGCACGACCATTTCAACTCGTTCATCGCCTGGAAGGCGAAGAAAGCCGTCACGCTCAACGATCTCGCGCGATCGCCTGTCGCGAAGGTCAAGGCAGGCATCCAGTTCGCGCTTGGACGGCGGGGGCCGCTCACCGGGACCAGCACGCTCGCCGGCATCTTCATGCGCTCCGACCCTCGCTTCGATCGACCCGACCTGCAGTTCAACATCTCGCTCTATTCCATCGAGCGGCGGGAGCGCGACGGCATCATTCCGCACGGATTTCCGGGCTTCATGATTACGCCCGTGCACCTGCAGCCGGAGGGACGCGGACGCGTCAGCCTGAAATCTCCCGACCCGCTGGCGCCGCCGAAGATCGAGTTCAAGTTCCTCGAGACCGCTTACGACGTGGAGGCCATGCTGTTCGGCGCTCGGCTCTGCCGGAAGATCGCGCAGCAGCCTGCCTTGAAGCCCTATGTCGGCGAGGAAATCGTGCCGGGGCCTTCGGTCACCAGCGAGAAGGACCTGATCGAGGACCTGCGCAACCGTGGCGTCTCCAACCTGCATCCTGTCGGTACATGTCGCATGGGCACGGGCTCGGACGCCGTTGTCGACCCGCGGCTCAAGGTGCATGGCATCGCGGGCCTCAGAGTTGCCGATGCCTCGATCATGCCGCAGGTCGTCGGCGGCAATACCAACGCGCCCTCGATCATGATCGGCGAGAAGTGCGCGGCCATGATGCTCGAGGACGCACGGCGGCAATAGTTTGCCGTGAAGCCGGGATTGGTGGACGCCTGATGGCGCTGACCCTGCGACGCAGAGGCTTTGCACCACGGTGGTGCGCTCTGCCGCTTCCGGCTACGCTTCGGGCAATGCTAGCCAATTGCTCGCGGGTGGACGCAGGATCAATGACCGAGCGGCGACACCTCCAGACGGATGTGCTGGTGATCGGATCGGGCGGTGCCGGCATGTCGGCAGCCATAGCGGCTGCCGATGGCGGTGCCCGCGTGCTGCTGGCCGACCGCAGCCTGATCGGCCGGGCAGGCGCCACCGTGATGGCCATGATGACGGTCGCCGTCGCCGTTGGCGAGGAGACACCGGACGACTGGCGCTTTCACTATCGGGACACCCTGACCGCCGGCCGCGGGCTTTGCGATCCCAGGCTGGCGCGGCTGCTCTGCGAGGAAGGTCCCGATTGCATCCGGCAGCTGGACGCCTGGGGCGTCGGTTGGGCGCGCAAGGACGGACGCATCGCGCAGGCCCACGCGCCCGGTCACGACCGGCCGCGCTGCGTCTACGTAGACTTTCTCAACACTGGTCCGGCGGTTTCCAAGACCCTGCGCACGGCGCTGCACAAACGTGAGCGCGTGCGGCGGATCGGCGACCTGATGATCCTCGATCTCGTGCGCGCGGGTTCAGCTCCGGATGCTCCGGTGACAGGCGCCGTGGCCCTCGACGTGACCACGGGCGCGGCCGTTACCATCGCGGCCAAGGTGAGCATCATCGCCACGGGCGGGCTGACGCGCCTCTACGCCCGCAACAGCGCCTCCGGCAACATGGGAGGCGACGGCTATGCGATCGCCTTGCGCGCCGGGGCGAAGCTGATCGACATGGAGTTCGTGCAGTTCTTCCCGATCGGGCACCTGGCCCCGCGCATGATCGGCATGGACCCGATCATGTGGGATCCATTCCGCTACAAGCTCGGCGGGCGCCTCCTCAATGGCAACATGGAAGAGTTCACCGGGCGCTGCGGCACGAAGGAGGACGGCAAATACGTCATCACGCGCGACACTGCCACCTACGCCATCCTGCAGGAGGTTGCCGCCGGCCGCGGCAGCCCGCATGGCGGCGCCTACCTGAGCTTCATGCATATCCCGGCCGAGCAGCTGCAGGCGGCGTTCGGGCCGGTCATCGAGAGGCTGGCAGCAAACGGGATCGACCTCAACAGGCAGCCGGTCGAGGTGGCGCCGATTGCGCACTATCACATGGGCGGCATCGCCGTTGACGAATGGATGGCCACGGGCGTGCCGCAGCTGCTGGCGGCGGGCGAGGCGGTGGGTGGCGCCAACGGCGCCAACCGGCTGTCGGGCAACGCGATCACGGAGGCGCTCGTCTTCGGCCGCAGGGCGGGACGCACGGCCTTGCAGCTGCTGGATTGCGATGCAGCTTTCAATGCACCCGACGCGGCGGCGGGACTGGCCATGCTGGAGGCGGCAGGCCCGAGCGCACGTGACATCAACCCCGCCGCATTGGTCTTCGAGCTGCAGAGCCTGATGTGGCGTGACGTTGGCCCGTTCCGCACCGAGGCGGGCCTGACGGACGCACTCGAGCGCATTGGCGAGCTGGAGGAGAGGATGGGTGACAGGCCCGTCGGCGTGCCCGCCGCCTTCGACCTGGCTCGGCTGGACTGGCTCGACCTGCGCAACATGCTGCTCGTCGCTCGCGCGGTGGCAGCGGCTGCCCTGGCGCGCACCGAGAGCCGCGGCGCGCATCAGCGGGACGACTACGCCGGCCTGAGCCAGGATTGGACGCGCAACCAGATCGTCTCGCTCGAGCACGGCAAGCCCGTCATCACGCAAGGACCGCTGATCCCGGCGCAAGAGGCCGCGGCATGAGGCAGACAGCGCGGCTGACAGTCGAGCGCCGAGACTCTTCCGGAGGCTTGAAGCTTGAAAGCTTCGACGTCCCCTTCGAGCCGGGTCAGTCCGTGCTCGACGGCCTGCGTTGGATCCGCGTGCACGCGGACCCGACGCTGGCGTTTCGCTATTCCTGCCTCAATGCCAACGCGTGCAAGGAGTGCATGATGGAGGTCGACGGCGAGGTGGCCTATGCGTGCCTGTCGCGCCTGGAGCCGCGCGAGATGCGGCTCGCGCCGCTGCACAACAAGCCCCTCGTGCGGGACCTCGTGACCGAGATCGCCCCGCCGACGGAGCGGCTGGCCGGCAAGCGAAAGTGAATATCCCGCCGACCGACGCTGCGGTCCGACGTGAGCAGGATCGCGTCAGCCGGCGGCCGCAAAGCGGTTGGCGATGCGCCGTTCGGCGGCGGTCACAATGGCGGCGCGCAAGTCTTCCACGGAGGAGCTGTCCGAGGAGACGGTCAGGCGTTGCTCGCGCGCAAGAAGGCGCAGGTGCTCTGCGTTGTCGATGCGTCCGAGCGCGGCAAGCGCCGCATCACGCCCCGACGTGCGGACAACCACGACGACGTTCGGGCTGAACGGGTCGAACGGCGGGGGGAGCGCTGCCGAAGGCGGCGGCGACGGCAGCGGCTTGGAGTCGGCGCTGCCATGCTTTCGCAGACGCAGCTGCGCAATGTCCTCGCGCAGCTTGCTGACCAGGCGGTCGCGGTCCTCGACCTTCAGCTCGAGTTGCGTCTTGAGGACACGGCGAAAGTATGCGTCCTGGGACGCGCCAGACAGGGCCTTGGTTTTCTTTCCCATCCCCACCTACGCCGATGCCGCCCGCAGCTGCGGGACACCTAGAAGCTCGTCGTGCAGTGCCCTCAGGTAGGGTGCTGCGTCAGCGTATTTTTGCTCCATGGTTTGCCGAGTCTCCTCCCAATCGAAGGCCCGCGCAATGCTTTCGAGGCGCGGGATGCGCGCCGCAAGCAGGGGATGATCGAGAGCGAGCTGGTCGATGAGAAGGCGCTCATGACCGGTGCCGCTCAGGTAGTTGGCAAGGCACGAATAGCGCCGCTCCGAGAAGGCGATACCGGCCAGCTGCTCTGCGGTCTCCACTCGCTCGATGAGCAATGCCACCCGATCGAGTGCGAACTGGGAGACGAAATCGGGGCGGAACGGCACGATGACATGATCCGCAAGGTCCAGGGCCGCAAGTGCGGCAAATGACAATCCGGGCGGGCAATCGAGGATGACGACGTCGAAGTCCATGCCAAAATGCCTGATGAGGCGCTTCATGCGGCCTCGCACCTGGACGGCTATCGCATCGGCGTCCAGGTCCTTCTTCGAATGCCTGAGGAGAAGCTCGCCCTGCAAGTCCTCGAGCCGCTGCGAGCCGGGGAGAAGGCAGAGCCGGCCGGGCGCGCCACGCGCATGGGCAACGTCGCCGACATCCTTGAGGACGTAGGCGGATTCGTCCTCGGCGACCTTGTCGAACCGGTCGAAGAAGTAGTCGGCGATGGTGCGCCCGGCTCGACCGGCGCGCTCCCAGCCCAAGCCCCCGACCAGCATGAGCGAGGCGTTGCACTGGGTATCGAGATCGATGACCAGCACGCGCTGCCTGGACCAGGCCGCAGCCGCGTGAGCCAGCATGACAGCGATGGTCGACTTGCCGACGCCACCTTTCCTGTTCGACACCGCCAAAAACCGCGCCATTCCTTGCATCCCCATCGCAAAGTTTTTGCAGTTGAAGGGGTTATGCGATTCGCCCACCGCGTGCAGCCACCAACCGACGGTCCGCGAAGCGGCTCATGGCTGGCGATGCAAGCCCGCCCGCGACCGGTGCCGACAGCTGCCCCGATCTAACCGCGCCGGGTCGGGTCTGCGTCCCTGGCATTCTCGATCGCGGCCCAGACGCGGGCGGGCGTCGCCGGCATCTCGATGTGTCGGATGCCCAGGGGGGAAAGCGCATCGCAGACGGCGTTGATGGTGGCAACCAGCGAGCCGACGGTACCTGCCTCGCCGACGCCCTTGGCGCCCAGCGGATTGACAGCCGTCGGCACGGCGCGCGTCTCGAGGGTCACGCTAGGAATGTCGTCGGCGCGGGGCATCTGGTAGTCCATGAACGAGCCGCTGATGAGCTGGCCCGACTCGGAGTCGTAGACGATGGCTTCGCCCAGCGCCTGCCCGACGCCCATGGCAACGCCACCCTGGATCTGGCCGAGCGCCAGCGTCGGATTGAGCACGGTGCCGATGTCCTCGACGATCGAATAGCGCTCGATCTTGGCGACGCCCGTGTCGGGATCGATCTCCACCTCCACCATGTGGCAGCCGTTCGGAAAGGTGACGGCGGGCGGCATGAACTCACCAATTTCGCATAGGCCCGCCGCACCGGCGGCTTGCGCATAGCGCGCCACATCCATGAGCCCGACCGAACGATTGGAGCCTTTGAGCGGGAAGCGGCCATCAGCGAAATCAATGTCTTCAACCTTGGCATCGAGCATTTTCGCGGCCAATGCGCGTCCAGTCGCAATTACCTTCTCGACGGCCCGCTTGGTTGCCGCACCGCCTACCGCGGTTGCCCCGGAACCGCCGTTGCCGCGGCCTTCGGGGAGGTCGTCGGTATCGCCGGCCCGATAGCGGACGGCATCGCGCGACAGGCCAAGCTCACGGGCGACGAGGTCCGTCAGCGTCGTCTCGATGCCCTGTCCGGTGGACATCGACCCCGCATAGACAGTCACCGTCCCGTCGGGATGGACCTGGAGCTTGGTGGAATCCTTCCGTGGCTTGGTGAAAGGACCGGCTGCGACCTCTATTGGGTTAGCCATGCCGAGCCCGCGCAGCATGCCCCGTCTCGCCGATTCCTCCCTGCGGCCAGCGAAACCCGCCCGGTCGGCAAGCCTGGCTGCGCCCAGCATGTTGCCCTCGAACTCTCCGCAGTCATACTTGAAGAGAAATCCGGTGTCGTAGGGCATGGCCGACGGCGGCACCAGGTTGCGCAGGCGCAGCTCGAAGGGATCCAGCCCCAACTCGCGCGCCGCAATGTCGATCAGCCGCTCGATGACGTAGGTGGCCTCGGGTCGGCCGGCGCCGCGATAGGGTGCATTGGTCATCGTGTTGGTGAAGACGCCGGTGATCGTGGCCTCGATGCTCGGGATCCGGTAGACGCCGGCGATGCCGCCGATGTTGTTCAGCATGAACAGCGACCGCCCCGACAGGTAGCAGCCGACGTTCACCGTGAAATCGACCTTCAACGCCTGCAAGCGGCCGTCGCCGTCCACCGCAAGCTTGGCGGCGACGGATATGTCGCGACCATGGTCGTCGGCAAGGAAGCTTTCGTGGCGCTCCGAGATCCAGCGTACCGGACGTCCGAGCTTGCGCGCGGCGTAGAGCACGAGCACGTCCTCGGGATATGCCCCGCTCTTCATGCCGAACGAGCCGCCGACATCCTTGGCGACAACGCGCACCTGATCGGCCGGCACCTCGAGCATATTGGCAAGCGCGCGCTTCAATATGTGCGGGCTTTGATTGGAGGCATGGAGCACGAGACGACCGGCCTCGTCGACAAGGCCCAGCGCTCCCCGCGGCTCCAGCGAGAGCGCCGCAACGCGCGAGATATGCGAGGTGAGCTCAGAGACATGGGGCGCTCGCGCGATTGCTGCTCCCGCATCGCCCTTCTTCCAGACGAAGGCGATGTTGTCGGGCGCCTCCTCCCAGACGGCCGGTGCGGCGGAGGCACGAGCCGCCGCCACCGTTGCGACCGTGGGGACATCCTGCGTCTCGACGACGACGAGCTCTGCTGCTGCCTTGGCTGCGTCCAGCGTCTCGGCGACGACGAATGCAACCGGCTCGCCAACGGTGCGAATGCGATCGCGAACGAGCACGGGGCGCCGGGCCTGAGGGGCTTCCTGGCCGTTCGGCCGTTTCACGGCGACGTCGCATGGGAAATCCGGCAGTCCATCGGCGGCCCAGTCCTTGGCCGTGTAGACCGCCAGCACGCCCGGTGAGGCGAGCGCCGCTTCGGCGTCGATCGCCGTGATGCGGGCGCTGGCGACCTGGGCCCGGACGACGACGGCGTGGGCCATCTGCTGGTGGGCAATATCGCCCACATAGAGGCCCTGGCCCGTCACCAGGCGGTTGTCCTCGACCCGTCCCTGGAATTCACCCCACCGGCTCAATGCCGCCCCTCTCGATGGCTCCGCGACGACCGATCAACCCATCCTGCAGCTTCCCGGCTCGACATGTGCAAGCCCGTCGCGGCAGCGTCAAGCTCGGGCACGCCGGTCACAGGCGACATTCGCAAGGGTCGTCGAAGCCGCGCAAGTGGCATCATGCAGAGAGCACATCGCAGGCCGGCGCCGGATCGAACCACTTCCTTGCGCGAACATCATGCTGGTAACGTGGCGCAAATGACGTCCGCGACGGGCGGTAATGCGAAGAGAAGGGGAGGGGGAGACATGTCCATCCTGGTGATCGGCGGCGCGGGCTTTATCGGGCGACGCATGGTTCCCAAGCTGGGGCAGCCGGCCACGATGTCACCTGTGTGGATATCGATGTCGCCGGCGCGTCGGCCGCGTTCGCGCGCCTTGGCGACAAGGTGAAGGTCGTGCGCGGCGACGTGACCCAGTTCGACGACGTCATCGGTGCGGTTCAGGAATCCCGCGCCGAGCGGCTGATCAATCTCTCCTACTTCATTGGCGAGCTCGCGCCCCACGTCGCCTTCAAGCTCGACATCCAGGGCATGGACAACTGCTTCGAGGCGGCGCGGCGTTGCGGCGTCAAGCACACGGTCTTTGCCAGCTCGGTGGCCGTGAGCGGCCAGCAGTCCCATTTTGGCGAGCGTCTCGTCGACGAGACCGACGAGCGGCGCGGCGAAACGCAGTACGCCGTCAACAAGATCATCAATGAATGGCAGGCGCACGACTACCGCCGCGCCTACGGCATGGCGATCACCTGTGTCCGGCCGACCAACGTGACCGGCCCCGACAAGAAGTTCGGCTCCATCGATCACGTCAACTGCATGTGCCAGCCGGCGCGCGGACAGCCCGTCACTTTCCCCCACGCCGATGCCATGCGCTGCGTGATCCACGTCGAGGACATGGCGGAGGCATTCGCGCGCGTGCTGCTCGCCGACAAGCCCAAGCACACGACCTACAATTCCGGAGGGGTCACCCTCAGCATCGGCGAGCTGGCAGCATTGGTGCGAGAGTTCCTGCCCAAGGCCGATATCCGCTTCGAGGCCGAGACGGGCGGCCGCGCGACCTCGGGCAACTTCCTGATCGACAACCGTCGCCTCATCGAAGAGTTCGGCTTGCAGTACCAGCCCCTGCGCCAGCGGGTGAAGGAGGTCATCAACGATGTCCGCGTCGGCGAGGGTCTGCCTCCGGTCGCGTAGGGCGCAACTACGCCACGGTCATCGGACGCCTCAACCCGAGCGCTTCCAGGCGCGGCATGACCTCCTGGACGAAGTAGGGAATCTCCTCGAGATAGTCGAGGAATGCCACTGACGTTCCGGCCAGCCCGGCGGCGCTCATGCGCGCCATCTCGGATGCAACGTCGTCGGGCGTGCCGACGAACGGATAGGTTCCGGGATAGGCGCCGAAGAACGACTTCCCGGTCGTGCGCGTGAAGCGGCTTTCGAAGGGGCGCGCCACCGGCGCCGCGCTCGGCCCGGTCGTCGTCGTGCCGCGACGGCTGCGATAGTAGGCCTGGCCCTCCGCATCGGCGAGCTCCTCCGCGAAGTAGTGGAAGAACTCCTCTGCCTCGCGGCGTGTCGGCCGGCACACGACGTGACCCATCGCATAGACCGGCAGATGGCGGCCATGCCTGCCGGCATAGTGAGCCACGTTCGCCAGCATTGCCGGGGCCTGATCGAGCTCCGTCATCGTCGTGAACAGGGCGTCGGCCGCCTGCGCGGCGAAGTCCCGGCCTTTGGGCGAGAAGCCCGCCGACATGACGAGCGGGCGCGGGCGCTGGACGGACACCGGGTTGGTCTCGAGCCGGCGCAGCTTGAAGAAGCGCCCGTCCCAGTCGAACTCCGGGCCGCCCTCAAGCATCCGCGACCACACCTGGTACCATTCCAATCCGTGGTCGTATCGGGCGTCTTGATCGATCTCGACGCCGTGCAGGTCGAATTCCTCCTGGTTCCAGCCGCAGACGATGTTGAGCCCGGCTCGTCCATGGGTGATGTGATCGATGGTCGCAATCGCCTTGGCTCCGAACGCCGGCGTCACCAGCGGCACGTGGATGGTCGAGAATACGCAAATGTGCCTGGTCAAGGCTCCGATGGCTGCGCTGTGCGTCATGGTCTCGAACGACTTGCCGTAGATGTTGGCCTTGCCCTGGTAGCCGCGCCACTTCGCGACCGGCAGGATGAATTCCATGCCGGCTCGATCGGCGATCTGGCACATGGCGACGATGTCGTCCCAGTCAGCGGACCAGCGCTCGGGCGCCAGGCTCATCGTGAGGCCGCCATCGCAATTGGCGCTGAATATGCCGAGCTTGAACTTGTTGGGACCCCGCATCGGGTTGGTCGTAGGCGTCTGCGTCATGGCTTGCTCGTCTCAACCGCCGTCTCGATCGTCTGCTGGAGCATCCCTGCGCTGCCTGCCGGTGGCAAGATGGCTCCGGTATCCATACCACGCCGGCCGCTCGCATGCCGATCGAGCCGGTCGCCTCAGAGCTGGCTGCGAAGGTAGGCGGCCAGCGGCTCGGGGACGGAGAGCGCGTGCACGATGAGCTGTGTGTCGACCGCAATGGTGCACGCACCGATGATCGAGACGACGGAGCCCATGACGACGGTCAGGCCGAAGATTTCGTGGTGCGGGTTGAGCAGGTAGGAGAAGAGGAAGCGAAACACCAAGGAGAGCTGCAGGAGCGGCGCGATGACCATGATCGGGGCCAGCGCGAGCGCCGAGTAGAGGAAACCCTGCGCGGCCGCGACGAAGATGCCGGAGTAGACGAACCAGCGGGCGTTCTCTGCGCTGACTTTCGTCACGTTGCGGCGCAGGGAGGGGACGAGCAGGCCGAGCGCGACCGCGATGGTGGCAGCGCCATAGGCGATCGAGCCGCCTGCTACACCGCTCAGAGGTCCCGCATCGAGGAGAGCCTGGCGGATGATGATGGGCGAGGTGCCGTAGGCGAACGCGGCCAGGGCGGCAAAGAAGACGCCCGCCGCAACGCGCGGCGCGAACACCGGGCGCTCATGCGGCTTGCGCGCCATCGTCGGGTCGCGAAATCCGCTCTGGGTAACGAATGAGCCCGCGACCATGA
>JBGGME010000171.1:0-30250 GCA_041288195.1 Hyphomicrobiaceae bacterium | reverse complement strand
TACGTGCTCCTGTCCGACGGCAGCGTGCGCAACGGCTATGCGGTCAAGATCCTCAACAAGCTGCACACTCCGCGCGAGTTCACCCTCGAGGTGCACGGCCTTCCCGGCGCCCGCCTCGCCATCGTCGGCATGGACGCCGGCGCTTCTATCCGCGTCGCCACCGATGCCCTGCGCGAGCTCAAGGTCTTCGTCACCGTACCCGCAGCGGAGGTTGCCCGCATCGAGTCTGGCTCCAGTCCATTCAGCCTGGTTGTGAAGGACGTGGCCTCGCTGCACGAGACGGCGCGCGCCACGCAGTTCCAGAAGCCCGCCGCAACACCCGGGAGGCAACCATGAGCCCGACCGTCCTGCCCACGCGTCGCAGGCAGCAGGGGGTGGGCGGCCGCCACGTGCTGATGGTCGTGCTCGGCTTCTTCGGCGTCGTGTTCCTGGTCAACGGCGTCATGATCTACTCGGCGCTGTCGACGCACACGGGCCTCGTCGCCAACGAGCCCTACCGCAAGGGCCTCCACTACAACGAGCGCATAGAAGCCGACGCGCGCCAGGCACGCCTCGGCTGGAGCGACAGCATCGAGATCGGCCGCGACGGCCGCGTGATTCTCTTGGTCACGCACCGCGACGGCCGCCCCGTCACCGGCCTCCAGATTGAAGCCGTCGTGGGCCGGCCCTCGACCAACCGCCACGACATCAAGCTAAAGCTCGCGGAGTCCGCGCCCGGCCGCTACGGGACGCAGACCGCCCCGCTCGGCGAGGGCAGCTGGCTGATCGCTGCGGAGGCGCGCATCGATGCCCGCGCCGAGGACCCCGTCTACCGCACGCGGAGGCGCATATGGCTCAAGCCCTGAGCACGGGCCACGATGGGGTCAGACCCCATGCCTTGAATGGCGCCCTTGGCGAACGTGCAAGTGTGGGGTCTGACCCCATTGCACACGCCGCCACCACGACCACGCTTGCCGTCGAGAACATGCATTGTGGCGGCTGCATGCGCAAAGTCGAGGCCGCGCTCGCCGCTGTCCCCGGCGTTGCCGGCGCGCGCGCCAACCTCTCGGCCAAGCGCGTCACCGCCATGCACGGACCCGCCGCCGTCAACGCCGCCGACCTCGTCGATGCGCTCGCCCGCGCCGGCTTCACCGCCGCCGAGCTCGCCGAGGACACCGCCGACAAGGCCCGCGCCGACGACCGCGATTTCCTCAAGCGCATCGGCGTCGCCGGCTTCGCCGCGGCCAACATCATGCTGCTGTCGGTGTCGGTGTGGTCGGGCGCCGCCGGCGACATGACGCCCACCGTACAGTCGCTGTTCCACTGGCTCTCGGCGCTGATCGCGCTGCCGGCAGTCGCCTATGCCGGCCAGCCCTTCTTCCGCTCGGCCGCCCTGGCGCTGTCCTCGCGCCGCCTCAACATGGACGTGCCGATCTCGCTCGGCGTCACGCTCGCCACCGCCATGAGCCTCTACCAGACCGCGCGCGGCAGCGATCAGGTCTACTTCGACGCCGCCGTCACGCTCCTCTTCTTCCTGCTTGTCGGCCGCTTCCTCGACCAGCGCATGCGGCTGCGAGCCGCCGGCGCCGCCGCCAACCTGCTGGGCCTGCACGGCAGCGCGGCAACCGTGATCCAGCCCGACGGCACCACCCTGCGCCTCGGCGCCCGCGCGCTGCTGCCGGGCATGCGCATCCTCACCGCGGCGGGCGAGCGCTTCGCCGTCGACGGCCGCGTGGTCGAGGGCCTGGGCGAGGTCGACGAGAGCCTGATCACCGGCGAGACGGCCCCGCGCCGGGTCGCGCCCGGCGCGCTGATCCACGCCGGCACGGTCAACCTGGCGGGATCGCTCGTCACCGAGGCCACCGCCACCGACGACAACACGCTGCTCGCCGAGATCGCGCGCCTGATGACGGCGGCCGAGCAGGGCCGCGGGCGCTACGTGCGGCTCGCCGACCGCGCCGCCCGCTTCTACGCGCCGGCCGTGCACGTGCTGGGGCTCGCCACCTTCCTCGGCTGGCTCGCCACCGGGCACGGCTGGGAGAGCGCGCTCACCGCGGCCATCGCCGTGCTCATCATCACCTGCCCCTGCGCGCTGGCGCTCGCCGTGCCGGCCGTGCAGGTCGCCGCCAGCAGCCGCCTGTTCGGGAAGGGCACGCTGATCAAGGCGCCGGACGGGCTGGAGCGCCTCGCCGAGATCGACACCGTCGTGTTCGACAAGACCGGCACGCTCACGCTGGGACAGCCGTCGCTCGCCGAGAGTTGCAACGTCAGCGACGGTGTGCTCGCCGCCGCCGCGCGCCTCGCCGCCGCCAGCCGCCATCCCTACGCGCGCGCCGTGGTACGCGCCGCGGAGGCCAGGGGTCTCGCGGTTGCGCCAGCCGGCGACGTGCGCGAGGTCGCGGGCTTCGGGCTCGAGCGCTCGGGTCCCGACAGCGCCGAGCGGTTGGGCTCCGCCGCCTGGTGCGGCGCCGCGGCCGGTGCGCAGTCCGCCGTCTACTATCGCGGCGCCGACGCCACCGTCACCGCGTTCGCCTTCGAGGACAGGCTGCGGCCCGATGCGGCCGAGGTGGTCGCGGCGCTCCAGCGCGCCGGCCTCGCAACCGAGCTCCTGTCCGGCGACCGGCCCGAGGTCGTGTCCGCTGCGGCCGCCGCGGCGAGCATCGAGCGCTGGCAGGCCCGCGCGCTGCCGACCGACAAGATCGCCCGCCTCGAAGCCCTGAAAGCCCAGGGCGCCAAGGTGCTGATGGTCGGCGACGGCCTCAACGACGCTGCCGCGCTCGCCGCCGCCCACGCCTCGCTCTCCCCCTCGACGGCGGCCGACATAAGCCAGACCGCAGCCGATGCCGTGTTCCAGGGCGAGAAGCTCGCACCCGTGCTGGAGACGATGGCCGTCGCGCGCACCGCGCACCGCATGGCGCTGCAGAACTTCGCCATCGCGCTCGCCTACAACGTCGTGTTCGTCCCGCTGGCGGTGGTGGGCCTCGTCACGCCGCTGCTGGCGGCGATTGCCATGTCCGCCTCCTCCATCGCCGTCACCGCCAACGCCGTGCGGCTCAGGAGCATGCGCCTGGAGGGCATGCGATGACCGCGCTCGCCTGGCTCATCCCGTGCGCACTGCTGCTCGGCCTCGCCGGCCTCGTGGCGTTCCTGTGGTCGCTCAACAGCGGCCAGTTCGACGACCTGGAAGGGGCCGGCTGGCGCGCACTGCAGGACGACGAGCCGCCCCGCAAGTGACGCACCCGCGCCGCATCACTTGATGTAGCTCGTGTCGATGATCGTCGCGATGTCGGGGACCTGCTTGATGATACCGACCTCGAGCAGGAGGTCGGCCGCCTCCTTGGAGAAGGCCTGCAGCTCGCCGGCGAAGAACTTCTGGTTGGCGGCCTTGTCCTGCCAGCGCAGGAACTTGGCGGAGTTGCCGAACTGCTCAGCCGACTGCTTCACGTCGGCGCCCATGATGCCGTAGGCCTTCTCCTGCTCCTTGCCGATCATGTCGACGGCGGCGAAGTAGCTGTCGGCCAGCGCCTGCGCGGCCTTGGGGTTCTCGGCCAGGAACTTGGGCGTGCAGCCGAAGGTGTCCATGATCATGGGGTAGTCGAGTGTGGTGGCGATGATCTTGCCCTTGTCCGGGGCGGCGCGCACGGTCGACAGATACGGCTCGTAGGTCATGGCCGCGTCATTCTGGCCAGCGACGAAGGCCTGCGCGGCGACGGCGGGCTCCAGGTTGACGACGGTCACGTCCTTGACGGTGAGGCCGTTCTTCTTGAGGAACCAGGCGAGCGTGAAGTAGGGCGCGGTGCCGGGCGCGGAGGCCGCAACCGTCTTGCCCTTGAGGTCCTTGATCGACTTGATGTCGTTGCGCACGGCCATGCCGTCGGCGCCGTAGGACTTGTCGAGCTGGAAGATCTGCTTGGTGGCCACGCCGTTGGCGTTCCAGACGATCCAGGTCTCGACCGTGGTGGCGGCGCACTGGATGTCGCCCGAGGCGATGGCGAGGTGGCGGTCCTTCTGCGGGATCTTCTTGATCGAGACGTCGAGGCCCTTCGATTTGAAGATGCCGGCCTCCTTGGCAAGGGTCAGCGGGGCGAAGCCGGTCCAGCCGGAGATGCCGATGGCGACCTTGGTGTCCTGGGCGACGGCCGGAGCCGACAGCAGTCCGGCGGCAGCGAGGCACGCAGCTCTGATCAGTGAACGCATGGGGAATCCCTCGAATGGGTTGATCTGGCGGGACCGTAGGGCGAAAGCCGACCCGGTGTCCATACGCGCGCAATGTCGCTGCGGCGGGTGGCGCGGAGCGAGGCAGGAGGTGGCTACGGCCCGGGCATTCGAGAGAGGCGGCGCGGCAGATCTTGCAATGTGGCGGTTGCCAAATCGGCGCTCTCGCGTACCCTGACGGACATGCGGAACGCTCTCCCCTACACGCTTGCCTACCTGGGCACCTTGCCGGTCTTTGCCACGCCGCCGTTGCACGCTGGGCCAGGCTCGGCCGTCCTCGGCCGCGTCACGGTCGGGCGCAACGCCTGGCTCGGAGCCCTCAGCGTGATGCGCGCCGACGGCCATTTCGTCCGGGTCGGGGATGACTTCCACGTGGGGCCGCGCTCCACCCTGCACATCAACCACGAGATTTTCCCCTGCATCGTGGGGGATCGCGTCAGCGTCGGGGCCAACGCCTGCGTGCACGCCTGCACCGTCGGCAGCGACGTCGTGATCGGGGACGATGTCGTCATCCTCGACGGCGCCGTGGTCGAGGACAACGTCGTGCTCGAGGCGGGCTCGTGCGTATTCCCCAACAAGAAGGTGCCCGGGGGCTTCGTCTACGCCGGCAGTCCAGCCAGGCCCGTGCGCCCGGTCGAACCGAGCGAGATCGCCGAGCGTCGCAGAAGGATGGCGACCGAGCAATTCGGTGACGCGGCGCCGGCAGCCGCGAGCGGCATGAGCGGCGCCTCCGAGGTGCACGCAAGTGTGTTCATCGCCAACACGGCCAGCATCAGCGGCAGGCTCGTCGCCGCCGAGTCCTCCAGCGTCTGGTTCGGCAACCGCTTCGACGCCGGTGAGGCAACCATCTCCATCGGCGCCCGCACCAACATCCAGGACAACACGGTGATCCGCTGCACCACTCAGCAAGGCGTGAGCATCGGGCCCGACAGCACCGTCGGCCACAATGTCACCCTGGGCGACTGCCGGGTCGGCGGCGGATCGCTGATCGGCATCGGCAGCACGGTGGCGCCCGGCACCATCGTGGAGGATCGTGTGCTGCTGGCGGCCTCCGCCCGCACCATCCCGGGTCAGATTCTGGAGAGCGGCTGGATGTACGGCGGCAATCCCGCCCGCCAGATGTCGAGGCTCGATGCCGGCAAGCACACACTCATCGACATCATCATCGGCCAGTACTGCGAGTACGCCCGCAATTTCCAGGCCGCGGCGCGCGCCGCCTCCACCGCGACACGCACATAGCCCCCGCGCATTCCTGCTCTAGCCATCGGCGCCCGAGCCCGTCACAATTGACAAAACGACCGGAGGAGCGCGCCCATGCCATTGCCAGCCGACACCGACGTATCGACGCCCAAATATCTCCGAGACAAATACGCCATCGTCGGCGTGGGCGAGACCACCTACACGCGCGGCTCCGGCATGACCACGCGCGGGCTCGGCACCTGGGCGGTTCGGAACGCCATCCTCGATGCCGGCCTCAAAGCCTCCGACGTCGACGGCATGCTCTCCTACCAGTCGGGCGACTCCACCTTCGGCAATTTCATCGCCGGCGACGTCGGCATCCGCCTCAACTTCTACATGGACGTGTTCGGCGGCGGCTCCTCGACCGAGGCGCTGATCGGCATTGCCATGGGCGTGATGGAGGCCGGCATGTGCAAGGCCGTCGTCATCTTCCGCGCCATGAACGGCTTCTCCCAGGTGCGTATCGGCGGCACCGGCGCGCGCTCCATGGTGCCGGTGGCGGGCGAGAACCTGCACAACCGCGCCTACGGCTGGCAGAGCGCCGGGCAGATGTTCAGCCCCTCGTTCCTGCGCCACATGCACGACTACGGCACCACGCCCGCCCAGGTGGCCGGGGTGCGGGCGGCCCACAGCTCGCATGCCTCCAACAACCCCAAGGCCTACTACAAGAAGCGTGTGACGGTGGAGGACGTGCTCGCGAGCCGCATCATCTGCAAGCCCCTGCACCTGCTCGACTGTTGCGTTGAGACCGACAACGCCACCGCCATCATCGTCACCAGCGCCGAGCGGGCCAAGGACCTCAAGCACCCCCGCGCCATGATCCGCGCGATCGCGGGCCGTGTGTGCAAGCCGCGCGCCGACATGAACTACCAGCACGGTCCGATCTCGACGGTGGCCGGCAAGTATGCGCGCGAGATCCTGTGGCCCAACGCCGGCGTCGGGCCCGAGGATGTCGACGTTACCGGCTCCTACGACGCCTTCACCTTCACCACCATGCTGCAGCTCGAGGACTACGGCTTCTGCAAGAAGGGCGAGGGCGGGCAGTACGTCAGCGACGGCACCATCCGGCTCGGCGGCAGGCGCCCCAACAACACCAGCGGCGGCCACCTGTGCGAGGGCTACACGCACGGCATGAACATGGTGATCGAGAACGTGCGCCAGCTGCGCCACGACGTCGACGACTCGTGCCCCGTGGGCGCGGATGGCAAGCGCAAGCACACCTACGACTACAAGGAGGGCGGCTGCCGCCAGGTGAAGACCTGCGAGGTCACGGCCAACCTTGGCTGGGCGAACCCCGGCACCGGGTCCGCCATGGTCATGCGGCGCGGTTGAAGGGGGGACAAAGCCATGCCGATCAAAGGCGACTATCTGGGAATGAGCCTCAGCATCGACGATCTCGATGTGGAGAACCTCGCCTACTTCAAGCACTGCGCCGAGCACAACTATCACCTGCAGGCGTGCGAGGACTGCAAGCTGCTGCGCTATCCGCCGACCACCGCGTGCCCCTGGTGCATGAGCCGGCAGGCCAAGTGGGTGCCGGTCGAGGGCAAGGGCGCCGTGCACTCGTATACCGAGGTGCACCACGCCATCCAGCCGGCCTTCAAGGTCCACACACCTTACCTCGTTCTGCTCGTCGACCTCGACACCCAGAAGGGCAAGCCGACGGAGGACGAGGCGCTGCGCGTGCTCGCCAACCTGGCGACGCCCGACGGCAAGCTCGCCCCCGCCGACATGGTCAAGAAGGTCGGCATCGGCACGCGCGTGCGCATGGTCTTCACCGACGTGGCACCGGGCCTCGCCTTACCGCAGTGGACCATCGACGAGGCCGCCACCCAGCCCGAAAAGCCCTGGCGCTACCCGCAGGAGTGACGCAGGCTCTGCAGCTGATACGGCCGCGACAGGGACGCGCTGGCGCGTCCCGGCCTGATGCGCGTCCGACATGATTGGTGCGAGAGCGATCATTCTGCGCTCGAGCGCCAGCGTCTCTGCTTCTCGCGATTGCCGCAATTCCTCATGCTGCACCAGCGCCTTCGCCGACCTTTGCTCGTGTCGATGAAATAGACTTCGCAATCGTGCGCGCCGCACTTTCGAATCCGGCCGCGATCCGTCTCCGAGAGCAAACGCTCGATGGCCAGCGCGCAGGCATGCAGCGGAGCATCGACCTCGGACCTTGGCTCCCATCGATGACCCGCAAGGGTTGTGGACGGTGTTGCTACGAGGATGCGCGCGGCATGCGCTGCGCGAATAGCGGCACCGATCGCCTTCAGGTCCATTTGCGGGATCGGTTCGGCCGCGCGCACTGCAGCTAGAACATTGTAAAGTTGTTCGCGCAGCTTGCGGGCACGCCTTCCCACCCCCGCGCACGCCGGGCCCGTGCGATCGAGCAAGGCCCTGGCCAGCGACCGCTCCATCAATCCCGCGAGCTCGGCAAAGCGCACCAAGTCGCGGTAGGTGGCCAGATTCTCGATCGGCGCATCGAACGGGCGCTCGTCGAGTGTGTTGACGAGGTCGAGTGCGGGATGGCCGCCGCTCCACTCGAACGGGTCACCTCGGTTGCTCATGCGCAGTCCAATCCTGCAGCCCTTTGACGAACTCTGGCAGTAACCTCTATATTATATTTTACAGGTTATGCACAACGTTGCCGCGGAGTCCGTTCATGCTCGACACGATTGCGCGGGAGCGCAGCACCGCTGCATATGCCCACGGCGCGCTGTGCGGACTGGCCGCGGTCAGCATCTGGGCCGGAAACATCATCGTCGGCAGCCTGGGCCTTCGATCCAGCCTGACGGCATGGGACATCACCGCCATTCGGTTTGCCGTTGCAGGATTGCTGCTCGCCCCATTGCTGGCGCGTTCGGGGCTGGCGCTCGATCGCCTGGGTTGGCTGGGCGTCGCAACACTCATTCTCGGCGGGGCACCTACCGTATTGCTGGCGAGTGCAGGCTTGCTCTTCGCACCTGCGGCTCACGCGGGAGCGCTCTTCCCAGGGGTGATGCCGTTGATGACTGCCATTCTCGCGGCGCTCGTGCTCAATGAGTCATTCACCCTTCAGAAGCGCATTGGGTTCGCTCTCATTGTCAGCGGCGTCGCGGCCATTGTCTGGGGGGCAGGCATCACTTTCGGCACGCAGCAGACGATCGGGCACCTGCTGTTTCTCGGGTCCGCGCTGGCGTTCGCCTGCTACACGGTCGCTTTGCGCCTGGCCCGCCTCGACGGTCTTCATGCAGCAGCCATCTCTGCCGTCGGCTCGATGCTTCTCTTTCTTCCGCCTTACACGCTGATGGCCGGACTTAGCATGTTCGATGCCCCGCTCGGCGCTATAGGGCTCCAGGCTCTTGTCCAGGGGCTTCTTACGGCGGTGATCTCCTATATCGTCTATGGGCGCGCGGTCAGCCTTCTCGGCGCATCGAGTGGCGCAGCCTTTGCCGCTTCATGCCCGGCAATGACGGCACTGATGGCCATTCCGATCCTCGGAGAATGGCCCTCCCTGATCGACTGGGTCGCGATCTTGATGATCTCAATGGGCGTGTATGTCGTCAGCGGGGGGCCGATGCCGCGCCGCCAAGCCGGCCGAGGTTTCATTGGCGGATAGCGGCGAGCCTACAGCCGCGGGTCGACCATGACGTCGAGGAGCTTCGGGCCCGGCGTGGAGAACGCGCGGCGCAGCGCAGGTGCCACCGCATCCGGCTCGGAGATGGTCTCGGCCGGCATGCCCAACGACCTCGCCAGCGCGGCGAAGTCGATCCTCGGATCGACGAAATCCATGCCGATGAAATTGCTGTTGCCGTGGAAGGCGAGCAGGCGCTGCTTGATGATGCGGTAGCCGGCGTTGTTGGCGATCACGTATGTGATCGGCAACTTCATGTGCGCCGCCGTCCACAGCGACTGGATCGAGTACATGGCGCTGCCGTCTCCCGAGAAGCAGCACACCTGCCGCGGCGCCTGCGCCAGCGCCACGCCGACGGACGCCGGCAGCCCCCAGCCGATGCCGCCCGAGGCCAGAGCGTGGAAGCCGTAGCGGTCGCGGTAGGGCACGAGATCGTTCAGCAGCCGGCCGGCGGTCAAGCTCTCGTTGACGACGACCGCGTCCTTGGGCAGCGCGTTGGCGATCTGCAGGGTGAGCCAGTCGTTGTCGATGGGCGTGAGCTTGGCGCGCGTCTCGATCTTCGACTGCAGGCCCACGCGCTTGGCCGACCAGTTGCTCTCCTCGAGTTTGGCGAGCTGCGCCTTTGCCCGCGACGCCAGGCGTTCGCCGCCCTGCTTGGCGAGCACCGGCGTGAGGGCTGTGAGCGTCTCGCGCAGATCGGCGCGTACCGCGATCTCCGCCGGGAAGTTCTTGCCCATGTCCCAGTCGACCTGACCGATGTGCACGACCGCCATGTTCTCGGGGAGCGGCTCCACCTCGCTCCACACCGACATGCGCACCGGATCGGCACCGAGCGCGACAACCAGGTCGAACTTGGAGAGCACGCCCCGCACCTGTTTCTGGTCGCGGGAGAGTCCGCCCATGTAGCAGACGTGCTCTGAGAGGAAGTGGGCGCCGTAGGCGACGCTCTGCTGGTAGACGGGCGCGCCGAGCGTCTTGGCGAAGGCGGCTGCGACCTCCAGCGCATCGCTCTTGACCATCTCGTCGCCGACGATGATGACCGGGCGCTCCGCCGCCAGCAGCCGCTTGGCGAGCTTGTCGAGGATCGCATCCGAGGGCCGCACGCTGGTGTCGACGCGTGTTGCGGAGCCCAGATCGATGCCGGCCTCCGCGTTGAGGATGTCGCCAGGCAGCGAGATGAACACGGGGCCCGTCGGCGGCGTCATGGCGACCTTGGCGGCGCGATGCACGATGCGCGGCAGGTCCTCGAGCCGCGTCACCTCCACGGCCCACTTCACGAGGGGCTCGGCCATCGGCACCAGCGGGTTGTAGAGCAGCGGCTCGGTGAGGCCGTGCCCCTGCTCCTGCTGGCCGGCGGTGAGGATCATCGGCGTGCCCGTGAACTTCGCATTGAAGAGCGAGCCCATGGCGTTGCCGAGACCGGGGGCCACATGCACGTTGCAGGCGACGAGCTTGCCCGAGGCGCGCGAGAAGCCGTCCGCCATGGCCACCACCAGCGACTCCTGCAGGCCCAGCACGTAGGTGAGGTCCGGATGCTCCTTGAGCGCATGCATGATCGGCAGCTCGGTGGTGCCCGGGTTGCCGAAGAGGTGCGTGATGCCCTCGTCCTTGAGGAGCGCGAGGAAGGCGGAGCGGCCGGTGATGCGGTTCATGGGGCTTGGTCCGTCTGGATGAGGGCTGAGATCAGGTTGGATGCCGAGTTTAGCGGCAACTTCCGCTCACCGGTAGGCAAGCCGGGTTGCCGCCGTTGCGCGGCTGGCTGTCGAATTTGACAGGGGCTCACGCCTGCCCATAACTGGCTCGGGTTTCAAGGGAGGAGGACTGGGCATGGGCGTCAGGCGTCTCGGCATCATCATGAACGGCGTGACGGGGCGCATGGGCACCAACCAGCACCTGGTCCGCTCGATCGTCGCCATCCGCAAGGAAGGCGGCGTGGTGCTCGCCAACGGCGACCGCGTCATGCCCGACCCGATCCTGGTTGGCCGCAACGAGGAGAAGCTCGGCATCCTCGCCAAGGCGCACGGGATCACCCGCGTCACGACCAACCTCGACGCGGCGCTCGCCGACAAGAACGACACCGTGTTCTTCGACGCCGCGACCACGCAGATGCGCCCCGCCCTGCTCGCCAAGGCGATCGCCGCCGGCAAGGACATCTATTGCGAGAAGCCGGTTGCCACCAATCTCGAGGAGGCGCTGGCCATCGCCCGCAAGGCCAAGGCCGCCGGCATCAAGCACGGCGTGGTGCAGGACAAGCTGTTCCTGCCGGGCCTGAGGAAGCTCAAGCTGCTGATCGAGTCGGGCTTCTTCGGGAAGCTGCTGTCGGTGCGCGGCGAGTTCGGCTACTGGGTGTTCGAGGGCGACCTGTAGCCGGCCCAGCGCCCGTCCTGGAACTACCGCGCCGAGGACGGCGGCGGCATGATCCTCGACATGCTGTGCCACTGGCGCTACGTGCTCGACAACACCTTCGGCAACGTCAAGTCGGTGTCCTGTCTCGGCGCCACGCACATCCCCGAGCGCATCGACGAGGCCGGCAAGCGCTACAAGGCCACCGCCGACGATGCCGCCTACGCCACCTTCCAGCTCGACGGTGGCGTGATCGCGCATTTCAACTCGTCGTGGGTGACGCGCGTGCGCCGCGACGATCTGCTCACCCTCCATGTCGACGGTACGCACGGCTCGGCGGTCGCCGGCCTGCAGGAGGTCGTCACCCAGCAGCGCATGGCGACGCCCAAGCCGGTGTGGAACCCCGACGTCAAGCAGCCCATCGACTTTTTCGAGGGCTGGCAGCAGGTGCCGGAGACGCAGGCCTTCGACAACGGCTTCAAGCTGCAGTGGGAGGCCTTCATCCGCTACGTCGCCGAGGGCGCGCCCTACAAGTGGGACCTGGTCGAGGGCGCCAAGGGCGTGCAGCTCGTCGAATGCGCGCTCAGGAGCTGGAAGGAGCGCCGCTGGATCGACGTGCCGGACCTCAAGATCTGAGGCCCAAACGGAGGCCATGCTGCGCCCGCTCGAGCCCGTCTCGTTTGCCGCCCGCGTCTGGCTCGGCATCCTGTTCTTCGCGCTGTTCGTCGCCGCCTGGGCCTGGGCGACCTTCGGCGGCTACGTCACCAAGACCTTCCTCGCCGACCCCCTCACCATGGTGCGCGAGGGCTGGGAGCTCCTCGTCCAGCATGGCTTCCTCCACGACATCGCCATGACCGTCTGGCGCGTCGGCGGCGGCTTCGTGCTGGCCGCCCTGATCGCCATCCCGCTCGGCATCCTGATGGGCACCTACAAGGCCGTGGAGGCCTTCTTCGAGCCCTTCGTATCGTTCGCGCGCTACCTTCCCGCCTCCGCCTTCATCCCCCTCCTGATCCTCTGGGCCGGCATCGGCGAGACCCAGAAGCTGCTCGTGATCTTCATCGGCGCGGTGTTCCAGCTCATCCTCATGGTTGCGATCAGCGTCGGCAACACGCGGCGCGACCTGGTGGAGGCCGCCTACACCCTCGGTGCCCGCGATTGGGGGATAGTGACGCGCGTGCTGATCCCCGCCTCCGCCCCCGACATCGCCGAGATCCTGCGCCTGGTGCTCGGCTGGGCGTGGACCTACGTCATCGTCGCCGAGCTGATCGGATCGTCCTCCGGCATCGGCCACATGATCGTCGACAGCCAGGCGCTGCTCAACACCGGGCAGATCATCTTCGGCATCATCGTCATCGGCGTGATCGGATTGATCTCGGATTTCCTGTTCAAGGCCGCCAACCGCGCGCTGTTCCCCTGGAGCCTGCGGTGAGCAAGCTCGCGATCGAGAACGTGGCCCGCGTCTTCCCGCCGGCGCACCGCGGCGCCGAGCCGACGCGGGCGCTCGAGCCCGTCTCCCTCGATGTCGCCGACAACGACTTCATCACCATCCTCGGCCCCTCCGGCTGCGGCAAGTCGACGTTGCTGAGAATCGTCGCCGGCCTCGACCGCGCGAGCTCGGGCCGCGTGCTGCTCGACGGCGAGGCCGTCACCGGGCCCGGTCCCGACCGCGGCATGGTGTTCCAGTCCTACACGCTGTTTCCCTGGCTCACGATCGCCGACAACATCGCCTTCGGCCTGCGCGAGAAGGGCGTGCCGGAAGCCGAGCGCCGACAGGCCGCGCACGAATGGTGCCGCCGCGTCGGCCTCGCCGGCTTCGAGCAGCACTACCCCAAGCAGCTCTCGGGCGGCATGCAGCAGCGCACCGCGATTGCCCGCGTGCTCGCCAACGACCCCAAGATCATGCTGCTCGACGAGCCCTTCGGCGCCCTCGACAACCAGACGCGCGCGTTGATGCAGGAGACGCTGCTCGGCATCTGGGAGCGCGAGCGCAAGACCGTGCTGTTCGTCACCCACGACATCGAGGAATCGATCTTCCTGGCCTCGCGCGTCGTCGTCATGAGCGCGCGCCCCGGCCGCATCAAGGCCGACGTGGCGGTCGACCTTCCCTACCCGCGCCACTACACCATCAAGACCAGCCCGGAGTTCTCCGCCCTCAAGGCCCGCCTCACCGAGGAGATCCGCGCCGAAGCCGTCCGCGCCGCCGAGGGGCATTGAGGCAACCGGCAATCGCATCACCTTTGCCTCAAACTCGATCGATCGCCCCCAGCACCCGTTAGGGCCGACAGTGCCATGCTCGAGCCGCCACGATCCTCACTGGCCCTCGAGGGAACCCCACATGAAGCGATGCGATTGCGACGTGCTGCCCGATGCCGGGCGGCGCCAATTCTTCACCCAGACCGCCGCCGCTGCTAGCGTAGTTGCCGCCGCCGGATTGGCGGCGCCACCAGCCAAGGCAGCACCCGAGATGGACAAGCGCAAGTTCATGGAGGAGGCGACCAGGCTCGCCACCGAGTCGGTCGAGAAGGGCTGGGGCGGGCCATTCGGCGCCGTGATCGTGAGGGACGGCGAGATCATCGGCCGCGGCCAGAACCGCGTGCTGCTGACGGGATGCCCCGTCTATCACGCCGAGATCACCGCCATCATGGATGCCTCGGCGCACCTCAATCCAAAGGCGCTACTCGGCAGCGACTACGGCGCCGGCACCATCCTGGAGATGATCCCGCGCGAGGCGGGCTCCCCCGATCCGGTGCCGGAGCGCGCCCGCATGCTCAAGGGCTGCGAGATCTACATCAACGGCGCGCCGCGCCCGATGTGCATGAGCGCCATCTACTGGTCGCGCATCGACCACGTCTATTTCGCCGCCAGCCTGAAGGACACGAGCGCGATCGGCTTCGACGACGCCTTCCAGTACGAGGACTTCGCGCTGCCGTGGTCGAAGCGGCGCATCAAGGTGACGGAGAACTTCGAGCGCGATGTCGGCCTCAAGGCCTACCGCGCCTGGGAGAACAAGAAGGACCGCCACCCCTACTGAGGCGCGGCCCTCGCCGCTCACATGCCTCGAACGGCGATGACATGGTCGCGCAGGACATGCACCTCCATGTCCGTGTCCTGGAGGATCACCTCGAGCACATCGGAGATCGACAGCAGCCCGGCGAGGTGATCCTTCTCCATGACAGGCAGATGGCGGATGCGGTTGGCCTTCATGAGCCTGCGCGCGGTCACCATCGTGTCCTCGGGTGAGCACACGATCAGCCTGGTTGCCATCAGCTGGCCGACCAGCAGGTCGCTCACTTCCTTCCCGCGCTGCGAGAAGGCGCGGACGATGTCGCGCTCCGAGAACATGCCGACGATGCGGCCGGCTGCATTGCGGACCGGCATGGCGCCGATGTGGTTGGTGGCTAGCAGCGTCGCGGCGGTCTCGATCGTGTCCTCGGGCCGACACGTGATGATGACCCGCTTGAGGGTGGCGAGGTACTCTCGGACTTTCATGGCACGTCTCGCTGGTTCACGTGCCCCCGGAAGCAGTTTGCACCAATCGCGCATTCGGACAAAGTAACGCGAGCGCGAGGACCAGGACCCGGTCCGGCGAAATGCGGGACGGCTCAGGATTTCACCTAGTGCCTGGAGGCGACAGATGCCACTCAAGGCTGTCTTGAAGACGCACCGCACATGGGAAGACGGCGTCGGGCTCACGCTGGGCGTGATGATCGGGCTCAGCCCCTGGTTCTACGACGAGCCCACGGTGCCGGTCGTCGTTCTGAACTCGGCGCTCACCGGGCTGGCCGTCCTTGCGCTGGCTCAGCTCGAGCTCGTTCGTCTGCGACGCTGGGAGGAGGTCGCGCAACTGCTCTGCGGGCTCTGGCTGTCCGCTTCACCGTTCATCTTCCACTATGCCCACCAGGACCACCTTCGCTACTGGCATTGGGCCCTCGGCGCGGCCGTCTCGATCCTCGCCATGTTCGAGCTTTGGCAGGATTGGGGTCGACGGGACCTGGGTCGGTAGGTGCCGCGGCCCGGAGCGCGGCCTGCCGGCCTGTCGGCGTCGGCAGGGAGCTGCGCTCCGGGTCAATCGGCTCAGGTCGACGGCCGCGTCTCCTCGAAGGCGGGGACAGCCTTGGCGAAGCGGTCGAGCCAGGCGACGAGCTTGGGATGGCCCGCGCGCCATTTGCCCTCGTGGCGGAAGTCGAGGTAGCCGAGCGCACAGGCGAGCGTCAGGTGGCCGTAGTCCGGGCTTGCTCCCCACGCCGGCGGGCTCTTCTCGAGCTGATCCAGCGCGCGGTCGATCTTGGCGTTCTGGCGTGCCTGCCAGGGCGCGTGCCACTTGTCCTCGGGCCGGAAACGCTTCTCGTAGACCAGCAGCAGCGCCGCATCGAGGATGCCGTCGGCAAGCGAGCCCAGCACCAGTGTCTTCCATCGCTCCGGGCCGCTCTTGGGAAACAGCACCGGCGATGGCGCCAGGCTGTCGAGGTACTCGCAGATGACGTGGCTGTCGAAGATGGCGGTGCCGCCGTCGATGACGAGGCAGGGGATCTTGCCAAGCGGATTGGCCGTGTTGAGCGCGACGTTGTCGCCGGGATTGGTGTCGGTGGCGACGAGCTCGATCTTGTCCTTTGCGCCCTTCATGGCCATGGCGATCTTCACCTTGCGGCCATAGGGCGACAGCGGACTGGACATCAGTTTCATCGGGGGAGCCTCCGGGGCGAGCGCTGCGGAGCCTCGCGCCCCGCTTCGGGGCCAATGGTGCCGGGGCAGCATGACGGGGGCAACAAAAAAGGCCGACGTGCGAACGTCGGCCAGAAAGCGAGACGAGGGAACCGGACCGCGCATCCAGCTACAGCATCGCTGCGGCTGCCGGAGTGTTCCCCCGCCGAACCTTAGCGGGCCGGTTCCCATGCGCGCGACACTAGCCCTGTCGCGCGCGCCATTCTCCCTCTGAATCCGGTGCCTGGGGAAATCGTGTGCAAGTCCGCGCCAGGACTTGCTTTCGGCAATGCCCCAAACGCAAGGCGCCGACAGCGGAAAAGAAAACAAGGCGAGCCGCACGGTATGTGGATCCGGGACCGTGCCCACTCTGGGCTCGCCTTGGCGCTGCCGATTGTCCGGACAATCGGTGCCGGTGCCCGCTGCTCACCGGCCGTCGACCAACGCGGCCCCGAGAGAGCGTGCCAAGCCGGCGACTTTCGGGCAGCGCAAGCGCGGCGGAGAATTTTGGTCGCGGGTGTGCCCCGTGAGACGCGTTCACACTTGGCGTCAATGCGGAGCGATCGGGGCGGCGGTGATCAGCCGGCAACCACGGGCTTCAGGGAATCCACCAGCAATCTGAGCTGGATGTCCTGGTCCTTGATGTCGAGCTGCGCCGCGAACCAATCGGTCACGAGCTGGCACACCTTCTCCGGCGGGGCCCGCGACAGGGCCCGCTCATCGGAGAACAGCTGCATGTCGGCCTGGGTCCAGCCGCGCTTCGCCAGATCCCCGGCCAGCGTGTCGTAGTCGCTCTTTCTCGGCTGCGGGTAGACGCGCGCGGTCTTGCGACCGTCGGCGATCGCCTCGAACACTGCGGTCAGCTGGGCCTGCAGGGGCGCGGCGTGCTGCGGGCTCTGCATCAGCGACACGATCACCGGGCTCGCCTCGCCCTGCGATATGAAGGCGAAGCACGCATCGATGCTCTGCTTCCTGAGCTGCACCAGGTTCTCGTAGAAGGTCGTTGCGACGGCCTTGAGCTGGGGATAGCCGGCGGCGAGCGACTGGGTGACCTGCTCGCGCCGCAGCTTCATGACCGACCGCGCCAGGTGCTGGCCGACGGCTGCATCGCCCTTGTCCTGGGCGGCAAGGTCCGCCGCCTCTTTCAGGCGCTCGGCATACCAGTCCGGAAACTCCCGCTTGATGATGCGCCACAGCTTCGCGCCCTGCAGCCGCTTGTTGATCTCCTCGGGCGAGCCGGTGAGGCCCGTCAGCGCCACGGCGTCCTGGCCCTTCCCCATCTCGGGGACAAGCGCCATCACCCGACCGGGCAGGGTCTTGAGGATGGGGATCAGCGTGGCGCGGTGCGGATAGGCAAACCAACTGGCCGCACCCAGCAGCGCCAGCACCACGAGGGTGACCATCACCCTCCTCAGGCCGCCGCCCCGAGGCTCGGGTTCGTCCTCCTCCTCCTCCGCATACCGCTCCCGGTGCCCCTGCTGGGCCTTCATGGCCGCTGCCCTGGGGTCCTGATGCTGGCGGGCAGGGCCGCGCTCGGCCGCGGCGCGCGGCGCCGCCTGCTGCCTCGGCGGCTGCTGGTAGGCCTGCCGTTGCGCCGAAGGCGCGGGCCGCGGCCCGGGAGCCGGCCGGGGCGCGTGCCGCTGCGGTGGGAACACGACCATGGCCGGGCGCCAGTCCGGAAAACCGTCGCGCCAAAGCAGGTCGGTTGGCTGCAAATGGCCAAGCTCGATGAACTTCGCCAGCTCCGGCTCGCTCAACGGCCCGTACTGCTGGCCGTCGCGGGCGAGGTACCACTGGACCTGTGACACTGGCGCTGACATCTCGGTACTGGAACTGGCGGATCGGATGCCGGACTACCGGCTTGGCTCGCGTACCGGCCATCCTGACCCCCAATTCAGATAATTTCGGGTCGTGCGTCAATCGTACGCAGCGACAATGGCTTAGGCGCGGCAACGGACCCAGTTTATCCGACAGCGCTATGGTTGGCGCTACAGTGCGGCTTGAAGCCTTTGCTCGGTGCGGGCTATAACCCCGCGCCGCAGTTCAAGAAATGCCGAGCCGAAGCACCGTGAGGGCACCGCATGGCCATCGAGCGTACTCTGTCGATCATCAAGCCCGACGCGACTGAACGCAACCTGACCGGCGCCGTCAACGCCCTGATCGAGAAGGCAGGGCTGAGGATCATCGCCCAGAAGCGGGTGCGCTGGAGCAAGGCGCAGGCGGAGAAGTTCTACGAGGTGCACAAGGCGCGGCCCTTCTACGGCGACCTCGTCAAGTTCATGACCTCCGGCCCCATCGTGGTGCAGGTGCTGGAGGGCGAGGGCGCGGTCAAGAAATACCGCGACGTGATGGGCGCGACGGACCCCGCCAAGGCCGACAAGGGCACCATCCGCAAGGAGTTCGCCGAGAGCATCGAGCGCAACTCCGTGCACGGCTCCGACAGCCCCGAGAACGCCGCGACCGAGATCGGTCTCAATTTCAAGGCCGACGAGATCATCGGCTGAGCGGACGTCGGTCACGAGCCCGGCGAAGCTGAGCGACCGTGGCCGCGCGTCGGGGCACACCCGGTCCGCTGTGTCCGTGACTATCGGAGGGCCCGGCCGCCCGACCCACTCGGCTCGACCTTCACCACCGGCGGCGGGTTCCACGATCCATCGATGATCGACGGATCGATTTCATCCGGCCAATACATCCGTAGCATCAGGATGAATTTCCCCTCCGGCGCCGGCAGCCAGTTGGCCTCCCGATCCGGCCCCGGCGAGTCCTTCTGGATGTAGATGTCGACCGAGCCGTCCGGGTTCGGTTTCAGATTTTGCCGAGTGCTGATCGAGTATCGGTTCAGTTGGTTCGCGACGAAGAAGTACTGGCCGTCGTACATGGTGATCGACCAGAAGCCCTGCGCCGGCGGCAGCTCGCCTTTGTTGAAATGGATCACGTATTTGTTGGCGCCGTCGTAGGCCTTGCCGTGCGCATCCTTTTGCGAGGTCGGATAGACGGCACACTGCGGACGATTGGCGCCAAGCCCGATGGCCGTAACGAGCGCCCGCATGAGATAGTCGGTTCCGTATAGCCCGGTCTTGGTCGTGAATGCCCAGCCGTTGATGTCCTTGACGTCCTTGTTGACCTTGAACTGGAGCATGATCCTGTCGAAGGCGACCTCGGGGATGCGCTTGGCGAAGTCCGCCCGAAGCTTGCTCGGGTCGAAGTCCTTGCCCGCGACCAGTCCTATCCTCGCGAACCGGGCAAGCTCGACGGCGACAGCCGGCGCAGGCGGGTTGGTCTTCATCAGCTCCGCGAGCAGAGTGAAGTACGCCGTCGCGTCCATCCGGTTCACTTGCTCCCGCACGGCCGTCTTCATGTCGACCGAGGGATCGGCCTTCCCGGCCGCGGGAGCGTACGGCTTGCCGTAGAAGCTGAGCGGGACCAGCTTGACCTCGTCCTGCAACGCATGCACGGCTCGATAGTCCTCGGGCGTTCCCGCACAATAGATGCGGCCGAGGAGCCATACGACGTTGGTGGGAGATTTGTATTCCCTGATGCCGGCCGGCAGCGTGCCGGTCCATTTCGGCCCGGTGATCGCATAGGTCTGTGGGCCGGTCCCCGTGGTTCGTTTGCCCGGGGCCTGAAACACCTCGGTCCATCCGTCGAGCATCGGGAACAGGTAGTACCGATCCTTCATGTCCGGGATGCTCAGCACCCACGGCTCGTTGCCGACGTCGAGAAATGCCGTCGTGTAGAGGGTGTCGGCATTGGGGGCCGTGACGTCTCGAAACGATGCGCTGGGATATTGGCGCAACTTGATCAATTGACCCATCGGCGCCCGCGTTCCTTCCGGCGCGGCCACGTTGGTGATGACGCGACGGGTCATTTCCATGGTCACCAGCGGATAGCCATAGATGTAGGCGTCCGTGGCCAGCCAGAAATCTTCCAGTCCACCGGACAGATGGAACAGCTCGCCCCATTCCGCCTGCGCCAAGGTGCCCAACGAAGTCCCGCTGAGCAGGCTCAGGCCCCCAATCGCTGCTTGACGACGGGTCAACTTCATCACGTTACCTCACGGTGAAATGGGCTGCAGACGACGACTAGGTGTGCCTTGCCAATTTTTCAGCGTCCTGCAATTCAGCCCTATTGGTGAACAAACCCCAGTGGCGTGCGAGCCACCCGAGGATCGTCGGTCGTTGCATCAACCACGAGCCAACGCTCGTCGGTTGATGGCGACCGGCACGGGATGCTCTCATGAGCCCGGAGCGGCCGGCATCGGCAGAAACCTGGACGCGCACTTGGGGAAGCCCCGACCAGGGCACGCTCGAAAGTGCCGCGTGCTGCTTGCTCGGGTCACGATGAATTTGCTATTGGCGTCAGCCTGATCAAACGAGGTTGGCCCCATGATCACCCCGGCCTACGTGCGCATGATGGCCGACTACAATCGTTGGCAGAACCGCAACCTCTACGGCACTGCCGACCAGCTCACCGACCAGCAGAGGAAGGAGCAGCGCGGCGCCTTCTTCGGCTCGATCCACGGCACGCTCAATCACCTCGTGTGGGGCGACCAGACCTGGATGAGCCGCTTCGCCGGCACGCCGCGGCCGAAGGCGCCGAGCATCCCCGAGTCGCCCGCCATGTACGAAACCTGGGACGAGCTCAAGCGCGAGCGCGCCGCCTTCGACGAGGTCATCATCGCCTGGGCCGAGAAGCTCGACCCGGCCTGGCTCGAAGGCGATCTCACCTGGTACTCGGGCGCCAGCAAGCGCGACGTGACGAAGCCCAAGGGCATGCTTGTGGCGCACATGTTCAACCACCAGACGCACCATCGCGGCCAGGTGCACTGCATGCTGACGCAGTGCGGCGCCAAGCCCGGCGATACCGACCTGCCCTTCCAGCGCACTTAAGCCGACGCACGCCCCGTGCTAGGCCTATCGCGCGGCGAAGCGAACGCCGCATTCGACAGGGAGAGATGCGCCCATGCGCTGGCTGAGGTACTCGCACCAGGGCCGCACGGCCTACGGCATCCTCGAAGGCGACCGCGTCGCCGAGGTCGCGGGCGATCCCTTCGCCGGCTGGGAGCGCACCAGTCGCACACACGACCTCGCCGCCGTGAGGATCGAGGTGCCCGTGGTCCCGCCGACGTTCTACTGCGTGGGCCTCAACTACTCCGAGCACGTGCTGCACGCCGCCGCCAAGCTCGGCATCAAGGCGGACCTGCCCAAGCAGCCCGACGTCGGCTACCGCGCCGCCAACGCGCTCATCGCCCACGATGAGCCGGTGGTCATTCCCCGCGACGCCACCAAGGTCCAGTACGAGGGCGAGCTCGTCGCCGTCATCGGCAAGCGCGCCAAGAACCTCTCCGAGGCCGAGGCCCTCTCCTGCGTGCTCGGCTACACCATCGGCAACGACGTCAGCGAGCGCGCATGGCAGAAGTCCGACCGCACGCTGTGGCGGGCCAAGAACACGGACACCTTCAAGCCCATGGGCCCGTGGATCGAGACCGACGTCGACCTCGAGGCGCTGGAGACGCGCGTGCGCGTCAACGGCCAGGAGACCACGCGCTTTCCCACCAACGCCATGATCTTCGGCGTCGCCGCCTACATCGCCGCCATCACCCGCTACATCACGCTGGTGCCGGGCGACATCCTCTGGATGGGCACCGACGGCACCTCCCCCGACCTGAAAGCCGGCGACACGGTCGAGGTCGAGATCACCGGGCTCGGCATCCTGCGCAACCGGTTCGTCGACGCCGCGCAAAGCTGATGTACGAAAATCGGATGGATCGGCACCTCGCCTGATCCCCGAGGGATGCTAGTCTCGTCGCGGGAGCAGACGGACAGGGTTGACGATTACCATGCGCATAACGCCTACCGGCAAGATCCTCGGCGCCAACATCGAGGACATCGACCTCTCGCAACCCCTCTCCGACCAGGACTTCAGGCAGATCCTGCGCGCGCTCGGCGAGTACGGCGTCCTCTGCTTCCCGAGGCAGCGTCTGGAGGCGGAGGCCTTCGCCCGCTTCGGTGCCACCTTCGGCGAGCTCGAGATCAACGTCGCCAACCTGTTCCACGAGCCCGGCCTCCCGCAGGTCATGGTCCTCTCCAACATGACCAGGGACGGCAAGCCGGTCGGGCTCGGCGATGCCGGCCAGGGCTGGCACACCGACATGTCCTATTCGAAGGACATAGCCCTCGCCAACGTGCTCTACGCAATCAAGGTGCCCGTGCGCGACGGCCGGCCGCTCGGCGACACCCAGTTCCGCAACATGCACGCGGCCTACGAGGACCTGCCCGCCGACATCAAGCGCCACCTCGCGGGCAAGACCGCCACCCACGACTTCGCCAAGTTCTGGGACATGATGCGCGCGCGCCCGGGCTCGCAGCGGGGACCGCTGACGCCCGAGCAGCGCTCCAAGAAGCCGCCGGTGTCGCAGCCGATCTTCCTCGAGCACCCCATCACCGGCCGCAACATTCTCTACTGCAACCCCGGCTACGCGATGCGCATCGACGGCCTGCCGGAAGCCGAGAGTAACGAGTTGCTCGAGCTTCTCTTTGCCCATCAGGAAAAGGAGAAGTATTTCTACGCCCATCGCTGGTCCGAGGGCGATGTGCTGATGTGGGACAACATCGGCACCGTGCACAACGCCGTGCCCGACTACCGGCCAACCGAGCCGCGCTACATCCGGCGCGTGCAGGTGATGGCGACCAGGGACTACGCGCGCCTCGTGGCTTGAACCCGCGATCACGACAAAAAGACGTGCAAGAAAGACGTACGAGAGGAAACGAGATGATCAGGAAGGCAGTGTGGCTCGCCGCGGCTATCCTTGCGGGCGCGGCCACCCAGGCATTGGCAGATGCGCCCGAGATCCGGTTCGCCCGTCAGTTCTCGATGGGCTACCTGCAGTTCAACCTGATGGAAAAGCACCAGCTGCTCGAGAAGCACGCCAAGGCGGCGGGCATTCCCGACGTCAAGGTGGTCTGGGCCACGTTCAACAGCCCGGCCGCCATGAACGACGCGCTGCTGTCGGGCTCCGTCGACATCGTCTCGGGCGGCGTGCCGGGGCTGCTCACGATCTGGGCGCGCACGCAGGGCACGCCCAACGCGGTGAAGGGCATCGCAACCTTCTCCTCGCAGCCGATCCTGCTCAACACCCGCAATCCCAAGGTCAAGTCCATCGCCGACTTCAGCGACCAGGACAAGATCGCCGTGCCCGCGGTCAAGATCTCGGTGCAGGCGATGATGCTGCACATGGCGGCCGCCAAGCAGTGGGGCGCGGCCAACTACGCCAAGCTCGATCCCATCACGGTGGGCATGTCGCCGCCCGACTCCACCATCGCGCTGCTCAGCGGCGCGGGCGACATCACCAGCGTATTCAGCGTGCCGCCGTTCCAATACCAGCAGCTGGAGAAGGAGGGCATCCACACGGTGCTGAACTCCTACGACGTGTTCGGCGGCCCCCACACCTTCACCGTCGCCTGGACCTCCACGCAGTTCCGCGACAAGAACCCCGCGCTCTACAAGGCGCTGGTTGCCGCCTTCGCCGAGGCGACCGAGATGCTCAACAAGGACGTCAAGGAGGCCGCGCAGCTCTGGATCGACAACGTCAAGCCCAAGCTCACCGTCGAGAAGGTGGCCGAGATCGCCTCCGGCAAGCAGGTGAAGTGGACGATGGTGCCGGAGAGCACCGTGAAGTATGCTGACTTCATGCACTCGGTCGGCACCATCAAGGTGAAGCCGGCCGACTGGAAGGAGCTGTTCTTCCCAGAGGTGCACAATCTGCCCGGCAGCTGACGACACACACACTCGGGGCCGCCGATGAACGCTCGCGACACCAACGCCGCTGCTCCTGCACCCCTGCTGCAGGTGAAGGGCGTAACCCTCCAGTACAAGACCGACCAGCACCTGGTCACCGCCACCTATCGCGTCAGCTTCGACGTCTACGGCGCCGACCGCTACGTCGTGCTCGGCCCCTCGGGCTGCGGCAAGTCGACCCTGCTCAAGGCCGTCGGCGGCTACATGTCGCCGACCGAGGGCGAGATGCGCCTCAAGAACCAGGCCATCCGCTCGCCAGGGCCGGACCGAATGTTCGTGTTCCAGGAGTTCGACCAGCTGCTGCCCTGGAAGTCGGTCAAGGACAACGTGAAGTTCGCCCTCAACGCCTCGCGCAAGATGCGCGGCAAGGCGGCCGAGGAGCAGGCCATGCGCTACATCGAGAAGGTGGGTCTCGCCAAGTTCGCCAACTCCTACCCGCACACGCTGTCGGGCGGCATGAAGCAGCGCGTCGCCATCGCCCGCGCGCTCGCCATGGAGCCCGATATCCTGCTGATGGACGAGCCGTTCGCCGCGCTCGACGCACTCACGCGCCGCAAGATGCAGGACGAGTTGCTGCAGCTGTGGGCCGACACGCGCTTCACGGTGCTGTTCGTCACGCACTCGATCCCCGAGGCCGTGCTGATCGGCAACCGCATCCTGCTGCTGTCGCCGCACCCAGGCCAGGTCAAGGGCGAGCTCAACAGCGACGGCAGCGATGCCGCCGACCCCAGGACCGGCGAGAAGCTGTCCGATCGCATCCACGACGTCCTCTTTGCCGACCGCATCGAGGAGCAGGAGGTTGTACCCCATGGCTGAGATGCGCGCGCAGTCGGCTCAGGTCACGCGCCTGCCGGTTCCCAATCCTCCCGTCCGCCCCGAGTACCTGCGCGAGGTGGTCGAGGGTGGTGACGTCGGCGTGGTCCAGAAGCCGCTCACGGTCTGGCAACGGCTCACCAATCAGGGCTGGCTCAGGAAGACCTTCATCCTGCTCGTCATAGCCGTCGCCTGGGAGCTCTACGCGCGCCGGCTCAACAACCCGCTGCTGGTGCCGACCTTCTCCGCGACGCTGGAGGCCATGTGGGGCGGCATCGCCAGCGGCGACATCCCGCAGAAGGTGTCGAACTCGGTGGTGCTGCTGCTCAAGGGCTACACCACCGGTCTCATCCTGGCGATGACCCTGACCGCGCTCGCCATGATGTTCCGTCTCGGCAACGACCTCCTGGAGACCCTGACGTCGGCCTTCAACCCGCTGCCCGCCATCGCGCTCCTGCCGCTGGCGCTGATCTGGTTCGGCCTGGGAGATGCCTCCATCATCTTCGTGCTGGTGCACTCCGTGCTGTGGGCGGTGGCGCTCAACACCCACTCGGGCTTCCGCTCCGTGTCCAACACGCTGCGCATGGTGGGACGCAACTGCGGCCTCAAGGGCATCCGCTTCATCGTCCTGATCCTGATCCCGGCCGCGTTCCCCTCGATCCTGACCGGCCTCAAGATCGGCTGGGCCTTCGCCTGGCGCACGCTGATCGCCGCCGAGCTCGTGTTCGGCGTCTCCTCGGGCAAGGGCGGGCTCGGCTGGTACATCTACGAGAACAAGAACATGCTCGACATACCCGCCGTGTTCGCCGGCCTGTTCACGGTGATCCTGATCGGCCTTACGGTGGAGAACCTCATCTTCCGCAACATCGAGAAGGCCACCGTCCGCCGCTGGGGCATGCAGACCTGAGGCCTCGCGCCAGCCGTCACTCCGCTTGCGGAGGCGACAGCCTCAAGGCCTCCCACACCTGGGCGCGGAGCCTCTCGGCGCGCTCGGCGATCTGCTCCCTCCGCCAGGTCTCGTGGCACACGACGGAGGCGAGCGTGCGGAAATGCTGGGCCTCCTGCCGCAGCACGGGCAGTTTCTGCGCGTAGGCGAGGTTGCGCATCCTGTCGTTGGTGGCCGTGCTGACGACGGCCAGGTTGCCGAGCGAGAAGCACGCATTGCTGTAGGCCGCGAGGTCGCCGCCGAGCTCCTGCAGCGAGCCGGCTTCCGGATTGCGCGGCAGCAGGTGCTCGGTGTTGGTCTGGCGCACCAGGTCCGGCAAGCCGCCGCGCCATTCCAGGATCTCGATCCACCTGATGAGCGGCGCCCACACCTCCTCGGAGTCGATCTGCGTGCGCAGCGTGCGATCGATCTTGGCGCGATGCGACGCCGACAGCGTCAGGGCTCCGCGGCTGACCAGCGGATCGCGCCCGTCCTTGTCCTGGCGCATGGCGTTGGCGAAGATCTTCTGCCGATCGGCCTCCGAGAAGCGGGCGAGCGTGATGGCCATGCAGCGGCGATGCAGCCAATCGAAGCGTCGCTCGAGGTCCTTCCTCACCGATCCCTTGAACTGGCCGTTCTGCTTGGCGAAATGCACCTGGTTCCACCAGCGCAGCGCCAGCGGATGCCATTCCTGCCAGCGGAAGATATGGAGCCGCCACAGGTCCTGCTCGATCCGGCTGTCGCCCGCGCCCCACAGCACGCGCTTGCAGTCCTTCCAGCCGTAGGCGTAGGCGCGGAACCGACCCATCCACCGCTCGACCCCACCTTCGGGCGGAATCTCCGAGAGGAAGGCGCCGAGGTCCGTCGGCCAGGTGTCCGCCTGGATCTCCGCGCGCTCGATCCCGTCGAACGCGCGCAGCGTCTCGACGTGGCTCTGCCCGCTGAACTCGCGGACCTCCTCCCATACGCCGCGGACGCTCTCGAGCTCCGCCTCGGTCCTGGCGAGATCGCCGATCTGGCCCTTGAGGAGCGAGACCAGATTGAGCTTCTTGCCGTGCAGGTTGGTGGACACGAAGATCTGCCGCGCCATGCGCGCATCGTGCACGCGCAGCACCGAGAACCACACCGACTCCAGAACGAACTCGGCGAAACGATCGACGCGATCCGGGCTCCACAGCCGCATCGGCTCGAGCAGCGCCCGCTTGACCCGCAGGATGCGGCGGCCGATGTCGCGGGTGGCGCGCGCGTCCTCCTTCCGGAGCGATCCACCGGGCTGTTGGGCGTTCTCTGCCAGCGTCGTGTCCTTGCCGGCGGTCTGCAGGCGAAAGCCCGTCTCGCTCGCCGCGATCAGCTTGTGCAGCCGCTTTGCCAGGCCGGCGTCCCTGGTGAGGTCGCGCAGGATCGCGATCAGGATCGTCAGCGTCGTGACGCGCTGCAGCCCATCGTAGATGTCGAAGGTGTCGCTGCGGTCGTAGGCGCCGGGGCGCAGCACGATGCCGCCGAGGAAGTAGTTCGGCAAAGGCGGCAGCGGCGGCCGGCGCGACGCGGGGCCCTGCGCGCGATCGTCGATGGGAAAACCGCCGCCGCCGTCGGCTGGGGCCACGACATCTGCCGGATCGGGCGACCCCTCCGGCACCTCCGGGGCGCTCGCCTCTGCCTCGGCGCGGTCCGCAACCTCCTGTTGCGGCTGATGGAGGGGCGCGAAGATCTTGTCGAGATCGGCCAGCAGCTGCCGCGTCTCGGGCTCGTCCCACTCGAAGTCGCGCTGGACGGCAGCCGGCCGGAAACGCCCAAGCGTCAGCAGCTGCTCGAGATTCACGATCGTGGGGACTGCGGGCGGCTGTCGCTGCACGATGGGTCTCCCTGGCGCTGAACGTCGCAAAGCCGGTCGAGGAATCCGCGAGGTAGCGGCCCGCATCACGGCGGCGTCAAACGTGCAGCCGACGAGCGCGCGCATGACTAGGAGGCTATTGCGGCGCAGGTCGGGAGCCCCAGATGAATTTCTCGTGGCCGTTCTGGGCCTGTGCACAACTCACGCGCAGGCGACGGGTTGCGCCTATGCCTCGGCCTCGTCGTCGTCGAACACTTCCGTCCCCTCGAACGGAAAATCGGCCTCCACCACGTAGGGCGGGCCGCCGGTGCCCGGGCGCGCCGACAGGAGCACGAAGCGCGTGGCGATGAAGGGCTCGATACGAAGCCCTCCGTTCTCCGTGAGGAAACGCGCCACCGCCTGCTCGCGAGCACCGCGCATGCGCGCCAGCGTGACGTGCGGCCTGAAGGCCCGGCCCTCCGGCTCCAGGCCGGCGGAGCGCGCGGCGCGCTCGTTGGCCCGGTAGAGGGCATCGAGCGGCTCGCCGGCCTCGACGCCGGCCCACAGCACGCGCGGATCGCGACCGCCGAATGCCCCAATCTCCCTGATCGTGATGGGGAACGGCCTGGCGCGCACGTCGGCGAGGAAATCCACGAGCTCGTCGGCCGTGCGGCCGTCGATGTCGCCGGCAAAGCGCAGCGTGACGTGCATGTTCTCGGGCTCGATCCACTTGGCCCCGCCGAGCGGCGCGCGGATCAGCGACAGGCGCACCCGGATCGGCTCCGGAATCTCTATCGCGGTGAACAGGCGCGGCATCTTCAACCCTTGGTAGCGGCGGCCTGCTTGGCGCGGGCCCGCTCGATCAGCTGCTCCACCGCCGGCATGATGCGCTTGGTGATCTCGCCGACGCCGCGGCCGTTGGGATGCAGCCCGTCGTCGAGGTTGAGCTTGCCGTCCATGGCCACGCCCTCGAGGAAGAACGGGTAGAGGATCAGCCCGTGCTTGGTGGCGAGGTCGGGATAGATGGCGTCGAAGGCGCGCACGTAGTCGCGCCCCAGATTGCGGGGCGCCATCATCCCCGCCAGCAGCACCTCGGCGCCGCCGGCCTTGATCTTGGTGATGATCGCATCGAGGTTGGCCCTGGCGCGCGCCGGATCGAGGCCGCGCAGCGCGTCATTGGCGCCGAGCTCCAGGATCACCGCGTCGGTGCCCTCGGGGACGGCCCACGCCACGCGCTCGAGCCCGCCGGCAGTCGTGTCGCCCGAGACGCCGGCATTGGTGATCTCGACGGCATGGCCCCTGGCCTTGAGAGCTTTTTCGAGCTGGGCCGGGAAGGCATCCGACGGCCTGATGCCGAAGCCCGCCACAAGACTGTCACCGAAGACGACGATACGCAGCGGCTGGCCCGGCTCCTTGCCGGCGGGGCCCGCCGCCGAAGCTGCACCGAAAGTGAGCAGAACAATCAGCCAATTGCAGAGGAGAACGCGAAACACCATGTTTGCCAGCGTCGCTATCGGTGGCACTTTCGCCATGGCGTGTCGCTTCCCTGTCTCGTGACGCCGGGGTAATCGCTACTGACGTAGAAACTCGCAGAGCCCGAGGCAAGCCCTCGGACGGGAGCCCATTGCGATCGTGGCCAATTCGCTCATCGACTTGCAGAATGTTTCGCTGACGCTGTCGAGCCGCGCAGGGCCTGTGGACATCCTGAAGCGCGTCGATGTCGAGATTGCGCCGGGCGAATCGGTTGCCGTCGTCGGCCCCAGCGGATCGGGCAAGACCTCGCTGCTGATGATCATCGCCGGCCTGGAGCGAGCAACCTCGGGGCAAGTCCGCGTCGCCGGCCACGACTTCATGGGGCTGAGCGAGGACCAGCTGGCGCTCATCCGCGGCGCCAACATCGGCATCGTATTCCAGTCGTTTCATCTGGTGGCGACCATGACGGCGCTCGAGAACGTTGCGCTGCCGTTGGAGTTCGCCGGCAAGGCCGACGCCTTCGAGACTGCCCAGGGCCTGCTGGACGAGGTCGGGCTGGCGCACCGCGCCGATCACTTCCCGGCCCAGCTCTCCGGCGGCGAGCAGCAGCGCGTCGCCATCGCCCGGGCCCTGAGCCCCCGCCCGCAGATCATCCTGGCCGACGAGCCGACCGGCAACCTCGACGGCAAGACCGGCGAGCAGGTGGTCGACCTGCTGTTCGGCCTGCAGCGCCGCCGCCAGGCGACGCTCATCCTCGTCACTCACGATCTCGCTCTGGCGGGACGCTGTGGCCGCCTCGTGCGCATGGCGGACGGCATGATCGCCGGCGCGGAGCTCGCCACCGCATGACCGTCGCGGTCCCCGATACCGAGGCCCGGCGCCCCCTCTTCGGCTCGCTCCCGCTGGCTCTCAGCCTGGCCCTGCGCGAGCAGCGCAACGGCCTGCGCGGGTTCTACGTCTTCATCGCCTGCGTGGCGCTCGGCGTCGCCGTCATCACCGGCGTCGGCGCGCTCGCCGATGCCCTGCGCGCGAGCTTCGAGCGCCAGGGCGAGGCGCTGCTAGGCGGCGACGTGACGCTCTCGCGGCCGCACCAGCCTGCCGAAGGCGCGGAGCGCGACTGGATCTGGAAGCAGGGCCGTATCAGCGAGACGGCCACCATGCGCGCCATGGCCCGGCATCCCGGCGGCACCGAGCAGGCGCTGGCCGAGCTCAAGGGCGTGGACGCGGCCTATCCCCTGGTCGGCGGCGTGCGCCTCGCCGGCGATGTATCGCTCGACGACGCCATCCGGCGGCAGCCGGGCGCGGCCATCGACCCGATCCTGCTCGAGCGCCTCGGCCTGAAGGTCGG
>JBGGME010000170.1:0-3783 GCA_041288195.1 Hyphomicrobiaceae bacterium | reverse complement strand
ACGCGCTCAGCCGACAGGATCGCCAGACCCTCGCGCTCGGCCACGCAGGCGCCGAGGCCGTCCGTGTCGGGCGGGCCCTCCCCGTACTCGGCCGTGAACCGGAAGAAGCGCAGGATGCGCAGGTAGTCCTCGCGGATGCGCGCCCTGGCATCGCCGATGAAGCGCACGCGGCGCTGGGCGAGATCGGCATAGCCTTCGAGCGGGTCGAACACCTCACCGTCGGCCGCGCAGTAGAGAGCGTTGATCGTGAAATCGCGGCGGCGCGCGTCGGCCGCCCAGTCGGCGGTGAAGGCCACGGTGGCGTGGCGGCCGTGCGTCTCCACGTCCTCGCGCAGCGTGGTGACCTCGTAGGGCACGTGCTCGGCGATCACGGTGATGGTGCCATGGGCGATGCCGGTGGGCACTGCAGCGAGCCCGGCGGCTTTGGCGGCGGCGATCACCTCCTCGGGCGGGGCGGCGGTGGCGAGGTCGATGTCGCCCACCGGCCGGCCGAGCAGCGTGTTGCGCACGGCACCGCCGACGGCGCGGGCCGCAAACCCTCGGCTCGCCAGGGCGCTGAACACGGCTTGTGTCGCAGGCCGGACGAGCCATTCGGCATCGCTGAGACGGGGAGGAGCCGGCGCGGCCATGGCGGGTGCAGCTACTTGAGGGTGCCGGGCTCGATGCGCCCGTCTTTCATGCGCGGCGGGGTATAGACGGCGCCCGGCGGCGCGCCGGGATTGATGGTGGCGTAGTAGATGAGCGTCGCACCGACGAGCAGTGCCCCGGCGATGAAGAGCCACACCAGCGGCGCCTCGTTGATGACGGTGCCGGCCGTGGAGCTGCGACGGGTCAGCAGAACGTAGGCGATATACATGGCGCTCGGCAGCAGGAACAGCAGCACATTCTCGACGACGACGCGGATCATCGCTGGAACAGCCTCTGCTGCATGTTCTTGAGCATGCCGGCCGTCGCTCCCCAGATGTAGCGATCCTCATAGGGCATGGCATAGAAGTGGCGCTCGCGGCCGCGCCAGGAACGCGTGTCCTTCTTGTGGTTGGCCTCGTCCATCAGGAACGCCAGCGGCACCTCGAACACCTCGACCACCTCGCGCGAGTCGATCTTCGCGGTGAACCCAGGCCGCACCAGAGCCACAACCGGACTGATCTGGAAGCCGGTGCCCGTGCGATAGCTGTCGAGATAGCCGAGCGGCTCGATGAACCCTGCGTCGAGGCCGACTTCCTCGTGCGCCTCGCGCAACGCACAGTCGACGGGCGTGGCGTCAACCTTCTCGACCTTGCCGCCGGGAAACGAGATCTGGCCGGGGTGGCTCGGCATGTCGTGGGCGCGCTGCGTCAGCATCACGGAAAGGGTCTCGCGCAGCACGATCGGGATCAGCACGGCGGCCGGCCGCGGCGGCGCCATCACGGCTAGGTCGTCGACAAACTCCGGGTTGAGGTCCCAGTCGCTTGGCCCCAGCGCGCGGCCGCTGCGCGGATCGAAGATGGCATCGGACGGGGCGGCCAGCAGGCCTCCGCGCGCGCGGGCGCGCACGCCAGCCTCGGAGAAGGGATCGGCGATGTCGTCGAGCGGCATGTTCATAGCGGGGAGACTACCACTGCGCCCACGGGCGTTGCCACTCGGCGGCACTACCGGTTGCGTCCGCGCCTCGAGGGCACGAGATCAGATCAAGGTGCGAGGCTTGAATGCGTTGTCGCTGAGGGTTCTCTGGACGATTGTCGCCGATGGCACACTCAGCTCGGCGACAATCATTGAGAGCGATTGGCCAACGCTCTCTACGTCGGTGGGAAGCCAGATGTCGAATGTGTTTTTGTCGGCCCCGGCGTAGTGCAGCAGCAAGAACTGATCTCCATTTTCGGACCGAAGTTGCAACAAACTGTAGGCGTCGAACTCGTCCTCGCCTTGCTCAAGGGACAGGCCTCTCTCTCGCGCAAAGCTCTCCAAGTTCAATTTCACGAGCGCGACGGGTAGATAGTCTGCACCTGGTCGCAAAGGCGTCGTCACTTGTTTCATGGGTATCGCTTCCAGATGGAGGTTACGGGTATGCACGCCAGCATACCATCACTCCAGACACCTTGTTCGCCGTCGCGCCACAAGACTTGCGAAACGAGGTCGAAGCTCGCCGGAGGAACGACCGAGGTTGGCGACACGTCAGTTTCGAATTGTATCCCCTCCTCGTCATCGGGCAGCGGGCCGAGGTAAGCCCTCACAGTTGGGACAGCATGAAACCGTCCAGCCGTCCCGCAAATCTTGAGCGTCCTGATCTGCATATCAGCGTCTGCTTCCGTCTGTGTCACCGCGTTTGCCCTGCGATGATACGGTCCGCTCACACATTTCCCCCAAAGGACAATCCAATCTCAAAGAACAGTTTAGCACGTGCCATCAAGAACCGGTGAGCTTCGATGTTTGGCCTGCTATGGGCCTCCGCACTTGGGTTCACATGTCCCTGTCGCCCAGGTAGCGGCTCCACAGCTCGTCGGGGACATCGCTCTCGTCCCACACGCCGATCAGGATGCCGCGTCGCTGCGACTTGCCGCGCCGGTCGCGCATCTGCTGCTCTGATAGGGTCGTGCGCTGGGAGAGGCGCAGGCCCCAGGCATTGAGGGCCGCCATTAGGCGCTGCCGTTCGGCCTCGAATTGAGGGTCGGTGCCGAGGTCGCGGAACTCGTTGGGGTCGGTGGCGAGGTCGTAGAGCATCGGCCGGAAACCCGGGGCGTGGATGAGCTTCCAGCGCTTGTCCGCCACCATGAAAAGCTGCGCAGCGCGCGGCTCGATCCCGAGCTTGGCCGAGAATGGTTGCAGCGAATAGTCGTACTCGCTGATGGCGAACCTGCGCCATCGGTCGGTGCTCGAGCCATTGAGGAACGGGACCAGCGATCGGCCTTCCAGCCGATGGGACTGTTCGCCTGGATCGGCGCCGAGGCTCTGCAGGAATGTCGGAATGAGATCGATCGATTCGACAAGCTCGTCGCAGGTCGTTCCGCGCGCTGCGTCCGCGCTGTCCGAGGGATCGTAGACAATCAGCGGGACCTTCACGGACGGCTCGTGAAACAGGTCCTTCTCGCCCATCCAGTGGTCGCCGAGATAGTCGCCGTGGTCGGAGGTGAACACGATCAGCGTTTTGTGGAGGAGGCCGCGATCATCCATGAAGCGGAACAGCAGCCCGAGCTGATCGTCGATCTGCTTGATGAGCCCCATGTAGACGGGAATGACCTCCTCGCGCACCTCTTCGCGCGCAAACGTCGTGCCGACACGGCGCTCCATGAACTCGGCGAGAAGCGGATGCGGGTTGCGGCGCTCCTCCTCGGATCGGGAGACGGGCAGCACGTCGCTCGCGCCGTACATGGCGTTGTAGGGAGCAGGCGCGATGTAGGGCCAGTGCGGCTTGATGTAGGAGAGGTGCAGACACCAGGGCTTGTCGCCGGCCTCCATGATGAAGTCCATGGCACGCCGGGTCATGTAGGGCGTCTCGGAGTCCTCCTCGCGAACGCGCGCGGGCTTCCGCGCGTGGCGCATGGCCCAGCCGGAGGCGAGCCGGTTGCCCTCGCCCTGCGCCGCATTGGCCCAGTCGTGCCAGGGGTTGTCGCCGGGATACCCCTTTTCATTCAGCCAACGGTTGTAGCGTGGCACTTGGCTGTCGTAGCGCCCGTCCGGGCCCACCCCGTGCAGGCCGTCGTCGCGCTCGTAGGGGTCGAAGCCGCACTCGGCGACGCGCACGCCGATGATCGAGCTGGGATCGATGCCGAGGCGCTCCATGCCTTCCTTGTCGGCGCGCATGTGCGT
>JBGGME010000169.1:0-14771 GCA_041288195.1 Hyphomicrobiaceae bacterium | reverse complement strand
CCGCCTTCCTTGAACATCGGGAAGATCGCCTGCACGGCCTCCTCGAACACCTCGCGCTTGTCCTCCATGGAGCGGCCAAAGGGCTCGAGCTCGGTGATGGAGGCCGACTCGCCCATGCCGAACTCGCAGCGGCCGTTGCTCAGGAGGTCGAGCACGGCGACGCGCTCGGCGATGCGCGCGGGATGGTTGGTGGTGAGCTGCAGGATGCCGTGACCCAGCCGGATGTCCTTCGTGCGCTGGCTGGCGGCGCCGAGGAAGGACTCAGGCGAGGGACAGTGCGAGTACTCCTCGAGGAAGTGGTGCTCCACCATCCAGGCGTAGTCGTAGCCGAGCCTGTCGGCGAGCTCCACCTGGGTCAGGGCATCCTGATAGAGCTTGTGGTCGCTGCCGGGCTCCCAAGGCCGCGGCAGCTGCAGCTCATAGAAGATGCCAAATTTCATGCGTATCCTCCCTCCAGCAAGTCGCAATTTCCCGCCACGATAGCGCGTCATTCCCGCCAAGCGAAGCGCTGAGCGGGAATCCAAGACCAGCGTAGAGCGCTTGGCTGGGTTCCCGCTGGCGCGCTACGCGCTTGCGGGAATGACGGCACCGGCTCACTGGCTCATGTACCAGCCGCCGTTGGGCGAGATGACCTGGCCGGTCATGAACTTGGCCTCGTCGCTGGCGAGGTAGACGGCGGCCCAGGCGATGTCGTCGGGCTCGCCGATGCGCCCCAGCGGCGTGTTGGCGGCGATCCGGTTCTTCAATTCGCCGAGCGGCGCCGTCATGTCGGTGGTGATCCACCCCGGCGCGATGGCATTGACGCGGATGTTGCGTGGCGCCACCTCGTGGGCAAGCGAGCGGGTGAAGCCGAGGATGGCGGCCTTGGCCGTCGAGTAGGGCACGTTGCCCGGCCGGCCGAATGTCCCCATCACACTCGACATGTTGATGATAGCGCCCGACATCTGCGGGTTCATGATCTCGAGCGCCGCGCGCGTGCAGTAGAACATGCCGTCAACGTGCACCCCCAGCATGCGCCGCCAGTTGCCGTCGCTCGTCTGCACCGTGCCGTCGAGGAAGGTCTCCACCGGCCCTCCTCGGGCGATCTCATCGGCCTGCTTGAGGCGCAGCGCGATGATCTCCTTGGCGTCATTGCGCCCCTCGGTGCCGCTTATCCCCGCATTGTTGACGAGGATATCGAGCCGCTCGGTGAGCTTCCTGACCTCCGCGAACATGGCCGCGACGGAGGCGGAGTCCGAGACGTCCGCCGCCAATCCGTGTCCCCCGAGCTCCTTGGCGGTGGCGCGCGCGGCCTCCAGGGAAAGGTCATTGATGATGACCTTGGCGCCCTCCTCGGTGAAGCGGCGGGCAATTGCCGCCCCCAGTCCGCGCGCGGCGCCGGTAATCAGGGCCACCTTCCCGTCCAGTCTTCTCATCGTCTCGATCCATTGCCGGAGCCAAGCCGCACCAGATTGAACGACGCGGCCGCAATTGCCAACGTCTCCGGCAGCTGTCGCCTCGCTATCACTCGAGGTGTCGGCAATGCCCGCAGCGCTTTTCGACTTGCGCACAGCCGACCGGAATGCTGCACTGCACAATGTGGTGCGGAGCAGGGCGCGGCGATGTCTCTTCCGGCGGCAGCGAGCAATGCGGCAGCGTCCGAGAAGGACGGCCCCCTGCACGACGACACGCGACTGCTGGGCCAGATCCTCGGCGACACCGTTCGCGAGCAGGTCGGCGAGGAAGCCTTCGAGGTCGTCGAGGCGATCCGGCGCCTGTCGGTCGCATTCCAGCGCAAGGCCGACGAAGCCGCGGGCCGCAACCTCGACAATCTCCTCACGCGGCTGAGCCCGCGCGAGACGCTTACCGTCATCCGCGCCTTCAGCTACTTCTCCCATCTCGCCAACATCGCCGAGGACCGCCATCACGTGCGCCGGCGCCTCTTCCACGAGCGCCATGACGAGCCGCAGGAGGGCAGCCTCTCGGACTGCTTCGCCCGCCTCACACGCGCGCACATCACGACCGACACGATCGTCCGCGCCCTCAACCGCGGCTACGTGTCGCCGGTCCTCACCGCCCATCCCACCGAGGTACAGCGCAAGAGCACGCTCGACGCCGAGCGCGCCATCGCCGATCTGCTGGCCGAGCGCGACACCCTGCGCAGCTCCCGCGAGCGGGCGGATAACGAGGCGCAGTTGCGATCGCGCGTCGTGCAGCTGTGGCAGACGCGCGTCTTGAGGACCGAGAAGCTCACCGTGCGCGACGAGATCGAGAACGCGCTCAGCTACTACGCCTCGACGTTCCTGACCGAGATTCCCCGCATCTACGCCGACCTCGAGGCACTCCTCGAGCGTCCCGTGGCGCCGTTCTTCCGCATGGGCAACTGGATCGGCGGCGACCGCGACGGCAACCCCAACGTCGATGCGACGACCCTCGACATCGCGGTGAGACGCCACTCCGAGATCGCGTTCCGCCACTACCTGACCGAGGTGCATCAGCTCGGAGCGGAGCTGTCGATATCGCTGACCCTGGCGCCGTGCTCGCCGGCCCTGCAGGCGCTTGCCGAGCGATCCGGCGACGACAGCTCGCATCGGGCGGACGAGCCCTACCGCCGCGCGCTCACCGGCATTTACAGCCGGCTCGCCGGCACGCTTCGGGCCCTCACCGACACCGAGGCGCTGCGCCACGCGATCGTACCCGGCGAGCCCTACCGCAAGGCCGCCGACTTCCTCGCCGACCTCATGACCATCCGCCAGTCGCTGGAGGCCAATCACGGCGGCGCCATGGTCCGCAGCCGTCTGGCGCCGCTGATCCGGGCCGTGCAGGTGTTCGGCTTCCATCTCGCCACCACCGATCTGCGCCAGAGCTCGGACAAGCACGAGGCCGTCCTGGCGGAGCTGCTGGCGGCGGCGCGCATCGAGGCCGATTATGCGGCCCTGCCGGAAGATGCCAAGCAGACGCTCCTGCTCGCGCAACTTCAGGACCCCCGCTCCCTGCGGGTGCGCGGCTTCACCTACAGCGAGGCGACGGAGAAGGAGCTCGCCGTCTTCGAGAAGGCCCGCAGGCTGCGGGAGGACTTCGGCCCCGAGACCATCCGCCACTACATCATCAGCCACACCGAGAGCGTGAGCGATCTCCTGGAGGTGCTCGTCCTGCAGAAGGAAAGCGGGCTGATGCGGGGAGCCCTGGCGCGCGGCGAGAGCGCCCGCGCCGAGCTCGACCTCATCGTCGTGCCGCTGTTCGAGACCATCGGCGACCTGCGCTCGGCCGAAGCGATCATGCGCGCCTTCTACGACCTTGCGGGCATCGAGGCCCTGCTGCGCAACTCGGGCGGCGTGCAGGACATCATGCTCGGCTACTCCGACAGCAACAAGGACGGCGGATACTTCACCGCCAACTGGGAGCTCTACAGGGCCTCGACGGTGCTCGCGCGCATGTTCGAGGACAAGCCCGGCCTGACGCTCAGGCTGTTTCACGGCCGCGGCGGCACCGTCGGTCGCGGCGGCGGCCCGAGCTACCAGGCGATCCTGGCGCAGCCGCCCGGCACGGTGAAGGGCCAGATCCGCCTCACCGAGCAGGGCGAGGTGATCAATGCCAAGTACGCCAATCCCGAGATCGGCCGGCGCAACCTCGAGACCTTGATGTCGGCCGTGCTGGAGGCGACCCTGCTGACCGTCGACCGCGCGCCGGCGCCCGAGTTCCTCGACGTCGCCGCTTCGCTCTCGGTCAGCAGCATGGCCGCTTATCGCAAGCTCGTCTACGAGACGCCGGGCTTCACGGACTACTTCTTCGCGGCCACCCCGATTTCCGAGATCGCCGAGCTCAACATCGGCTCGCGCCCCGCCTCGCGCAAGGCGAGCCGCCGGCTCGACGACTTGAGAGCCATCCCCTGGGGCTTCTCCTGGGGCCAGAGCCGGGTGACCCTGCCGGGGTGGTTCGGCTTCGGCTCGGCCGTGACGGAGTATCTGGCCGGCGATCGCGAGCCGCGGCTGGCGCTGCTGCGGCGCATGAATGCGGAGTGGCCGTTCTTCCGCACGATCCTCTCCAACCTCGACATGGTGCTCGCAAAGGCGGACCTGGGCGTGGCACGGCGATATGCCGGCCTCGTGCTGGACAAGCCGCTTGCCGACAGGATCTTTGCCGCCATCGAGGCGGAGTGGGAGAAGACCGTCAGCGCCGTCGAGGCCATCACGGGCAACCGCGAGCGCCTCGCCGACAATCCCTCCCTGGCCCGCTCCATCGCCCACCGCTTCGCCTACATCGCGCCCCTCAACCACCTCCAGGTGGAGCTTCTCCGCCGCTGGCGCGCCGGCCAGATCGACGACGAAGCCCGCCGCGGCATCCTCATTTCCATCAACGGCATCGCCGCCGGCCTGCGCAACACCGGCTGACCCCTCCACATGCATCCCCGGCCGGCGCACCGCGGACAAAGTCCGCGACGCGCCGAGCCGGGGGCCTTGATGCGTTGTTTGACCACGCGCGCTTATCCTTTGACGGGCAAGGCCCCGGATGGCCGCGCGAGCGCGGCCTCCGGGGATGCAAAGTCAGGCACTCTCGCGCAGCGCCGCCAGCACACGCTCCGGCGTCATCCGCCGGCACGATCACGAAGCGTCAATTCTCAGCCGTCAGAATGGCATCGCGTGGAGGGGCCCGCATGAGAACCGTTTCCGCTGGGATTGTGATCCGGTCACTTGCCGCATTGAGTCTGACTGGCCTTTCGAGTTGCGGCGACCCATACAAGTCGATGGAGAGTACAGCGCTCGGGTTGGAGACACTCCTCGGCCGGTTGCTTCTGAAGAGCGCGGATGCACCCTGGCGCTACATATCGCGCGTGATGGGCACGTGCAGCACTGCGCTTGCGCCCAAGTATTGCGCGCCGATCAAATTGACCGGGTTCAGGGAGTTGGGCTGGCGGCCGCTGTCATGGCAAAGGCAACATATGCAATTCACGGGGGGACGACGGCGCAGTGCGAGACTTTGGGACCACGCCTGGCTGAAATCAGAGCCGACCCTCATTTAGTCAGCGGCCTGCGATCTCGAGAACAGCTTGATACTGAACATTGGAAGGCGCATTCCAAACTCAGTGTCGGGCCAGAGCTTTCCCAGGTGCCCCTCCAGAATGAGTTCTTCAATCCAGACAATCCGCGACTTTACTTCATTGTCGAGCTTGACCTGCGCAAGATTGAAACCGTTGAGATCGACTGCGCCAAGCGTACGATCACACTTCTCCTCGCGTGGCCGTGACGGGTGCGTGCGTACTATGACCTGAACTCAGGATTCAACCCTGCAACGCCGCAAGCACGCGCTCCGGCGTCATCGGCATCCGCGTCATGCGCACGCCAGTGGCCCGCGCGATGGCATTGGCGACGGCGGCACCGGGCGGCACGATCGGCACCTCGCCGACGCCGCGCACGCCGTAGGGCACGTTGGGCACCGGCGTCTCCACGATCACGCACTCGATCTTCGGCACGTCGAGCGCGGTCGGCATGCGGTAGTCGAGCAGGCTCGCGTTGCGCAGGCGCCCGTCTGGCCCGTAGTCGAAGCCCTCGCTGAGCGCCCAGCCGAGGCCCTGCACGACGCTGCCCTCGATCTGGCCTTCCACCGCCGCGGGGTTGAGCGCGAGCCCGACGTCCTGGAACGCGGTGTAGCGCAGCACCGTGACGAGCCCCGTCTCGGTGTCGACCTCCACGTCGCACACGTGCGCGCCGATCTCCACCCCCAGCGGCAGCTTGGTCGACACGCCGCGCCCGATCACCGCGCCGTCGGTGAGCGTCGCCGCCATCAGCTCCTTCAGGCTGATCGCGGCCCCGCCCGCCTGCCGCGCGCGGAACACGCCGCCGGCATAGTCGAGCTGGTCGGCCGCGCACTGCAGCTTCTCGGCCGCCCGCCGGCGCAACTGGCCGAGTGCATCGCGGCTCGCCTCCACCAGCGCCGCCGTCGCCGTGCGCGCGACGCGGCTGCCCGCCGCGCCGTCGCTGTAGCCGACCGACTTGGAGTCGCCGGTGTGGATGTGCACGTCCTCGAGGGCGAGCCCGAACTCCTCGGCCACCACCTGCGCCATGGTCGTGCGCGTGCCGGAGATGTCGACGGGCCCCATGGTCACCATCGGCCGGCCGTCGCCCGCGATCGTGATGTGTCCCGCCGAGGTCATGGACGTGCCGCGCCAGTAGCCGAGCGCCAGTCCGCGCCCGCGGGGGAAATTTCCCTTCACCAGTGGATCGCGCCAGCAGGAGTGCTCGGCCACCCGATCGAGGATGGTGGTGAGGCCGATGGACGGAAACGGCGTACCGATCGGCATCGTGCTGCCCGTCACCGAGGCGTTGCGCTTGCGGAACTCGAGGGGGTCCATGCCCAGCCGCTCACAGAGCATGTCCATCGCCTGCTCCATGGCGAAGGCGGCCTGGATGCCGCCCGGGCCTCGGTAGGCCTCGGTGCGCGGCTTGTTGGTGACGACGTCGTAGCCGACGAGGTTGAGGTTGGGGCACTGGTAGAGCGCCGCGGAGGCCTGCATCACGAGCGACGGGCTCAGCCCCGGCAAGCCGCCCGCATCCATCCGGTATGTCCCATCGATGGCGACGAGCCGGCCATCCTCGCCGGCGCCGACCTCGATGTCGATCATTGCCGCCGCCGCCGGCCCGGAGCCGCCCTGCAGCACCTCGTCGCGCGAGAGCACGATCTTCACCGGCCGCCGGCACCTCTGCGCCAGCCGCACGGCCACAGCCTCGCCGTGGATGGCGATCTTGCCGCCGAAGCCGCCGCCGACCTCGAGCGGCACCACCTTGAGCTTCGACGCCGGCAGCCCGAGCATGGACGCGATCATCAGCTCGGCCGTGAACTGCCCCTGCGTGGACGCCCACACGGTGGCAAAGCCGTTGGCGTCGACCTCGGCCACCACCACCTGCGGCTCGAGATACCCCTGGTGCGCCGTGTCGATCCTCACGCTCGCCCGCGCCTTGGCACGCGCCTGCCCGAGCGCCGCCTGCGTATCGCCGCGCCCGATCACCGTGCGCGAGCACAGGTTGCTCGGCGTCTTCGGCCTCGGCTCCACGCCCTTGGTGAGCACGTGCTCGTGCAGCACCGGAGCGCCGTCTGCCAGCGCCGCCTCGATGTCCAGCACCGCCGGGAGCAGATCGTAGTCGACCTCGATCAGCGCCAGCGCCGCCTCCGCCACGTGCACGTCGACGGCCGCCACCGCCGCCACCGGCTGGCCGACCCAGCACACCTTGCGCCGCGCCATGTTGAGCTCGGCCACCATCCACATGTCGTAGCCGGTCTCGCCCATGGGGATCATCGTCCCGACCGGCAGCTCTGGGAAATCGGCCGCCGTCACCACCGCGAGCACGCCCTTCAGCGCCTCGGCACGCGTCGTATCGATGCGCCGGATGCGCGCATGCGCGTGCGGGCTGCGCAGCATCCTGGCGTGCACCATGCCGGGCAATGCGAGGTCGGCGGGATAGCGCGCCTCGCCCGTCACGCGCTCGCGCGCATCGACACGCGCCAGCCGCCTGCCGAGCACCTTGAGCGGCGGCGCCGCACCTGCCTGAGCACTATCCGTCGCCATGATTCAACGCCCCCGCGCTGCGGCCGCCGCCGCGATCGCCTCGACGATCTTGCCGTAGCCCGTACACCGGCACAGGTTGCCGGCGATGGCGTGGCGGATCTGCGCCTCCGTCGGCTGCGGGTTCTCGTCGAGCAGCGCCTTGGCCGATATCAGAATGCCCGGCGTGCAGAAGCCGCATTGCGTGCCGTTGTGCTCGACGAGCGCCTGCTGCAGCGGATCGAGCTCGCCTCCCTGCGCGAGCCCCTCGATGGTCGCGATGTCGCGCCCCGGCGCCTCCAGCGCCAGCACCAGGCAGGCGTTCACCGGCGCGCCGTCCATCAGCACGGTGCAGGTGCCGCAGTTGCCGTTGCCGCAGCCTTCCTTGGTCCCCGTCAGGCCGAGCCGGTCGCGCAGCAGGTCGAGCAGGGTGTCGCGCGTGTCGGCGAGCACGCTTCTCTCCTCGCCGTTGACGGTGCAGTCGATCAGCGTCTTCATCTATCGGCACCCTCGACCTCGAGCTGGCGGCAGCAGTCTGCCAGCGCCCGTGCCGTCAGCACGGCCACCAGCGTGCGGCGATAGTCCGCCGACCCGCGCGTATCGGAGATCGGACGCGCATCGTTCGCGGCGAGCCTACCCGCCTCCTCGAACAGCGCACGCGCCGGCCTCCCGCCGACCAGCTTCCTCTCCGCCGACGGCGCCCGGATCGGCGTCGGCGCCACCGAGGCCAGCACGACGCGCGCATCCGCGATTGCCCCGTCCCCGCCGAGCCGCAGCCACACCCCCGAGCCCGCCACCGCAATGTCCATCTCGCGCCGCGGCGTGAAGCGCAGGTAGCAGGCCGCCGAGCCCGCCTCCGCCGCCGGCAACCGGATCGCCACCAGCAGCTCGCCGGCCGCCAGGCACGTGCGCCCCGGCCCCGCGAACATCTCCTCGACCGCCATCTCGCGCCGCCCCTCCGGCCCCGCCACCACAGCCCGCGCGCCGAGGCAGATCAGCGCCGGCACCCCGTCCGCCGACGGCGCGGCGTTGCAGATATTGCCGCCCAGGCTCGCCCGATTCTGTACCTGCACGCCGCCGATCAGCTGCGCCGACAAGCCGATGGCCGGATACCGCCGCGCGATCTCCGCATGCCGCGCCACCGCCGTCGCGGTCGCCGCCGCGCCGATCGATACCCCGCCATCGGGCAGCGCCGCGATCGCCGTCAGCTCCGGAACATGCTTGAGGTCGACAACGCGCCCCGCCGTCCGCCGCCCCTCGCGCAGCTGCGGCACGAGGTCGGTGCCCCCCGCCAGCGCCCGCGCGTCGCCCGCACGCAGCGCCGCGACCGCCTCGGCCACGGTCCCGGGCCTCTCATAGACGAACTCCTGCAACGACCCGCTCCCGCTCCGCCGCCTGCCCTGCATCTGTGACAGGCCAGCCTATCGCTTTGATCGACCGCATTCCACCGCCCCGCGCGCGCGGCTATGCTGCTCGTCGTACTATCGGACCAAATAGACAGGGACTGCCACGGGCAGCGCGCGCACATGCAGGTTGACGGCTACGACATCGACATCCTCGTGCAGGGCTACCCCGGCAAGACCGTGTGCCACGGCGGCCTTGGCTGGAGCACCATCGTGCTGCTGCGCGGCCACGGCCGCATCGCCCTCATCGACGTCGGCTCCTTCAACATCCGCGGGCCGCTCATCGAGCGCCTCGCCGCCCGCGGCCTGGAGCCCCGCCAGGTCACCGACGTGCTGCTCACACACTCGCACTGGGACCATTCGGTCAACTGGCCGCTCTTCAAGGACGCCCGCATCGTCATCGGCGCCAAGGAGCTGGCCTGGTCGCTGGAGCAGCCCTGGGGCTCCACGCCTGTCCCAGAGCTCTACGTCAAGGAGTTGCAGCGCTGGCCCACCGTCGTCACCGCCGAGGACAACGCCACCGTGCTGCCCGGCATCACCGCCCACATCGCGCCGGGCCACACCCCGGGCTGCCTCGCCTTCCTGCTGCGCGGCAAGGACAGCGACGTCATCTTCACGGGCGATGCCGCCAAGAACCGCGCCGAGCTCGTCTCCGGCACGACCGACATGACCTACGATGCCGCCGTGAGCCGCGCCACCATCGACATGATCTGGAAGGTGTGGCGCATGCGCCCGGGCTCCATCGTCGTGCCCGGCCACGACCTGCCGATGATGCTCGACGGCGACCGGCCCCAGTACCTGGGCAAGCGCGAGGCCGCCATCACCTCCTGGTACGGCGAAGACCTCGAGACCACCACGCTGTTCGAGCTGACGATGCCCGCCACCAACGCCGCAACCCAGCGCGTCCGCATCACCGCGTAGCGCGCAATAGCCGAGGCGTATTGCGCCGCCATGCTCCTATCCAGAGCGGGCAGCAGTTGAAGCGACTCCCCTCTCGCCCACCCGCCCGGCATGGCACGCTAGTGGCGGATCAATTGAGGGCTATGGTTCGTTGGGGACAGCCACTTGGCGGGTATTTCCAGCTTGCAGCTGGCGCCATCAGGTGCAAGCACGTAGTCGACGGTGCCGCCAAGCTCGTAGGGGATGAGATTTCGGATCACCGTCGACCCATATCCCAGTTTGCGCGGCGTCGCGACCGGCGGTCCGCCCCTCTCCCGCCATTCGAAGGCGAGGGCGCTGCTCGCGCCGCCATTCAATTGCCGCTCCCAGCACACCGATACCCGGCCATGGGAGTTGGAAAGCGCGCCATACTTCCCCGCGTTGGTGGCCAGCTCGTGCAGGACCATGGCTATCGGCTGAGTGGCTTCCGCGACCAGATCGATTTCGGGACCTCGTATGTCCGTGTTGTCGTCCTTCATGAAGGAGGCGAGCTCGCCGCGAATGAGCGCGTCCAGGCTGACACCTTGCCACGCAGTGTGGCTCAAGAGAGCATGCGTATTCGCCAGGCATTGGATGCGGCCGTTGAACCCGTGGAGGAATTCATCCACCGTATTGCTGCCTTCGCTTGCATGCCGCGCGATCGCCGCGACGCAGGCCAGTACGTTCTTGACGCGGTGATCGAGCTCGGCGAGCAACAGGCCCTTTTGATCCTCGGCTCGTCGGCGCTCGGTGACATCGATGCTGGCGCCGATCGCTTGTGTGGCGCGGCCTGCCTTGTCGTAATAAAGCCGGTTCCGGGTTTCGATCCACCTGACCTCTCCGTTGCGGAGAATTCGGAATACACAGACAAGCTCGGATTTCCGATTGGCGCGGGCCCGGCTGGACTCGGCAACAAGCCGCTCCAAGTCGTCGGGATGCACGCATCGCTGCCACTCCTCGGCTGTCATTTCCACGCAACTCTCGTGCAGGCCGTAAATGGACGCACTGCCCGGTCCGAGCCACAGGACTCCCGTGGCATGGTTGTAGGTATAGCTGCCGACCCGCGCGATATTGTTGGCGACCTCGAGCTGCGCCTGGCGCTCGGACAGGATTTGCTCGGCCCGCTTGCGTTCCGTGATGTCTCGCGTCAGGCCCTTGATGCGCAAGAGCTTCCCTGTGACGTCGAACTCTCCCTTTGCGACCTCCTCCAGCCAAACCTCGCGGCCGTCCAAGCCATGAAAGCGAAAATTGTGGGTGAACGTGGGATTGTCGGGGCGGACCTCGCGCACGCGCGCTTTGAAGCACGCACGATCGTCGGGGTGGACGCGCCTGAGAAATTCGCTGCCTCCTGCCCCGACCAGCTCATTGTCCTCGTCACCGAGAATGAGACGGGCGCTACTGCTGCGTCGTGACTGACCCGTGACGGCATCCCATTCGAAGGCGATCACCTGGCCGGCCGCCAATCCGTCCGCCACCCCGTCATTGCTGTCTTTGAGTGCCGTCTCCGCGGAGCGCCTCTCGGCAAACAAGGCGGCGAGCACGAGCGTGCAAGTTGAAATTGCCACCAAGGTCGCTCGCGCGGCGAACACCCGATCGGGCAAGCTCGCAATCTCGCCCAGGTCACCGATCCCGAAAGTGGCTGTCCACACCACCGCGAAGCCGAGAATGAGTGCGGCGGCGGCAGCGAATACCGGCCGGCAATACGCAGCCAGCAGGACGGGCAGGAGCAGGGCAAGAGGCAGCACGGTGTACCAATGGTGCCCATCCGATCCGAAGGCGATTGTCGTCACCATGACGAGCGCCGCCAGCGTCAACGCGCCTCTCGCCAGCTCCCATTTTGTCGGCGGCTCACGCCGTAGCGCGGCAAGCCCAATGAGCAGCGGCGCCACCATGATGATGCCTAGTGCATCTGAGGCGAACCAGTTCAGCCAGGTTGTCAGGATTGGCGCGCTCGCACTGTAGAACAGGATGAACCCTACCGTCGCTACACTTCCCGATAGCGCCGGCCCGGTCGCCGCCGCTGCAAAAAGACCGAGGACGCTGTGCAGGCTTTCCAGCCTGAAGTCCTTGCCGAAGCGGCGCCTGATCAGCCAGGCAACCAGCAAGGGTTCCCCGGCATTGCAGAGGGCGAAGACAGTGGCAGCGGGGATGCTTCGATCGCCCAGGAGACTTGCCAGAGAGCTTGCAGTCAGCACTCCAAGCGTTACCGGCAGTCGCGCCGCGGGCCCCATCGCAATGAGTGTGCCCGAGGCGATGCCTGCGGCAGGCCAGAACACGGCTACGCCGTCGGGCTTGGTCAGTAGGCTCAAACTCAGCTGCGCGGCGAAAAAGTAAGCGACACCGACTCCGACGGCTAGCGCAATAGTGTCAACCCACGACGGCCACGTACGAATGCGAGAGGAAATAGCGCCCCGAGTCTGCATCCACCTCTTTCAACCATCGTTCGCGCGCCCGAGCGGCCTCGATGGGCAACCACCGCGCGCCTTGTTGAAAAACCCCACATAAATAGACATTCAAAGAGCGGGCCTAGGCATCGGAACTTGTACTGATATTGCCCAACTGGAAGTCTGTGCGACGCGCGCCCGAAAGGACCAGGGGACTGCTCGACTTGGCGTTGACCGGCCCATGAAGCGTTGCCTTGGTCGTATCACCTACGGCGGAATACGGCTGGCGCCCATTCCGCCCTACACCCCCCTCGCACCGGGCACGCCGCCGTGGCACGCTGTGCCAACCGCCCGCCCGCCCCGGAGGAGCCCATGATCACCAAGTTCGTCACCGTCTATCCCGGCCACATCGACCTCGGCGACATGGGCCAGGACACCACGCCAGCCAACGAGCGGCGCTACTCCAACGACCAGCTCGCTGGCGTGTTCGAGAAGACCGAGGCCATCGCCAGGACGATGGACACGCTCGGCTACGACACGCTCTGGCTCGCCGAGCACCACTTCCAGCACGAAGGCTACGAGTGCATCCCCAACCTCCTGATGCTGGCGGTGCACCTCGCCCACGTCACCAAGCGCCTGCGCATCGGCTGCGGCTTCAATATTGCGCCCATGTGGCACCCCCTGCGGCTCGCCGAGGACTATGCGGTGGCCGACATCCTCACCAAGGGCCGCACCGTGTTCGGCGTGGGCCGCGGCTACCACACGCGCGAGGTCGAGACCTTCGGCGCACCCATGCAGGACCAGAACGCCAACCGCGAGCTGTTCGAGGAGCAGGTCGAGATCATCTTCAAGGCCTTCAACACCGAGTCCTTCTCGCACAAAGGCAAGCACTACACGCTCCCCCCCGAGGTGCCCTATCGCGGCTACACCCTGAAGGAGCTGACGCTGGTGCCGCGCCCGGTCAACCGGCCCGTCGAATGCTGGCAGCCCGTCGTCAGCGCCAACGCGCGCGGGCTCGACTTCATGGTGCGCCACGGCATCAAGGGCGCGGTCGGGGGCGGCGCCGCCACCATGGCGGAGGGTCCCATCCAGGCCTATCGCGATGCAGCCGCACGCGCCGGCAAGGACCTGAAGCTCGGCGAGAACCTCACCATCGGCATCTTCTTCTACGTCGCCGACAGCCGCGAGCAGGCGATCCGCGAGCTCACCCCCTACTACGAGGAGCACGTGAAGATGTTCGGCCCCCTCGGCTTCGTGCCGGGCATCACGCCGGCCCAGGTCGCCGCCTCCTCGCGCCGCGGCGGCTGGAAGGCGGCGGGCGTGCCGGGCCTCGACCACTACATGAAGCTCGGCTCCTGGTTCGCCGGCACGCCCCAGCAGCTGATCGAGCATCTGAAGAAGCTCGAAGAGCGCTACCCCGGCATGCAGCACATCAACCTGTCGACCAGCCTCGGCACCCCCAAGGCCATCATGCTCGAGCAGTTCCAGCGCGTCGCCGAGGAGGTCATGCCCGCCTTCCGCTGACGCGCGCCAACGCGCTCCCCTCCCCCTTGCGGGGAGGGGCTGGGGGTGGGGGTGAGCTGCACTCAGTACCCCAGCGCGATTTCACCCCACCCCTATCCCCTCCCCGTCAATGGGAGGGGAATCGCGCGCGTGCTACGACTTCAGCCCCAGCAGCTGGTCGGCGTTGCCGTGCGCCAGCTTCTCCCGGTCGGCCGGCGACAACGCCACCCCCTTCAGGAAATCGCGGCCGCGCTCGTTGGGCGCGTAAGGGTAGTCGACCGAGTACATGATCCGGTCGATGCCGAATGTCAGCAGCGCGGCCAGGAACGGCGGCTCGCTGAAGATGCCGCTGGTCGTAATCCACACCTGGTCGAGGATGGTCTTGCTGATCGGCCGCGACAGATGGTCGGCGTAGGGCACGAACACCTGGTCGGCGCGCGCCAGCATCATCGGCAGCCCCTCGCCCATGTGGCCGATGATCAGCTTGAGCCTGGGATGCCGGTCGAGCGCGCCCGACAGCACCAGCCGCAGCACGTGGATCGCGGTCTCGGAATGCCAGCCCCAGCCCGCGCCCTCCAGGATCACGTGCGAGTCCGAAGGCAGCCCGCTGAAGTAGAGCTTGCGCACGGGCTCCGGCGCCAGGCCCGGATGGATGTAGATCGGCACGTCGAGCGCCTCGGCGGCGGCCAGGATCGGCTCGAACCGCGCATCGTCGAGGAAGCGGTCCTGCGTCATGCCGTTGACCATGGCGCCATGGAAACCGAGCTTGCGTACGCCGCGCTCCAGCTCCTTCGCCGCCGCCTCCGGCTCGCGCATGGCAAGGTGCGTGAACCCCGCGAAGCGGTCCGGATGCCGCGCGATCGCCTCGGCCAGATGGTCGTTGACCTCCCGCGCCATGTCGACGCCGTCCTTGCCGTCGAGGAGGTCGGCGCCGGGTCCCGTGGTGGAGAGCACCTGCACGGTGATGCCCGCCGCATCCATCGCCGCCAGCCGCTTCTCGCCGATCTCGGGCAGCAGCTCGAGCGGGCTCACCCGGTTGGCCGCATA
>JBGGME010000168.1:0-5069 GCA_041288195.1 Hyphomicrobiaceae bacterium | reverse complement strand
GCGCACGCCCTGGCTGTAGGCATACCACTCGGTGATCCAGCAGGTGCCGAACCCCAAGGCGTTGGCGGCCAGACACATATTGAAGCAGGCGGCGCCGCACGAGAGCACCTGCTCCCATTCGGGCGCGCCGGGATTGGGGGTCACGCGCGATATGACGGCGATCACGGTCGGCGCGCGCAGGAGGCGCGTGCGCTCGGTCTCGAGCCGGGCGGCAGACGGCGTCTCCTTCTCCTCGGCAAGGCAGGCCTTGAGGAGCACACGGCCGAACGCGGCGCGCGCGTCGCCCTCGAACAGGACAAAGCGCCAGGGCTCGAGCTTCTTGTGGTCGGGCACGCGCGAGGCCGCAATCAGGATGGTCTCGAGCTGAGCCGGCGTTGGTCCGGGCTCCGAAAGCATCGCTGCTTTTGCCGACCGGCGCCTCAACAGCAGCTCGATGGTTTCCTGGCTCATGGGGCGCTTCCCGGTAGTGCCAACGCGAAATGTGCAAGGCCCGCAAAGCCCTCGCTAAACCAACTCGCCCCCGAGTACAATGGGCCAAAGCCGAATCTCAGGAGAAGCGGGGTGTCGTCGGTGAGGTCTAGTCGGCAAATCTGGCGCGGGCTGGCTTTGGCGTCGGCGGCGCTCCTGGGCGGCGCCGTCCCCGGCCAGGCACAGACGGGCGAGCCGGCATCGCTTGCCATCATCTTCGATGGCTCGGGCTCCATGTGGGGCAACATCGAGGGCGCGCGGGCGAGCAAGTTCGTCATGGCGCGCGATGCCCTGAAGCGCGCCCTGCCCAAGGTTGCGCCGCAGACGCGCGTGGGGCTCGCCTCCTTCGGACATCGCCGCGGCGACTGCACCGACGTCGAGATGATCAAGCCGCCCGAGCCGGTCGATGCCGCGCGCCTGCTCGAGTCGCTGGAGCGGCTCAACCCGCGCGGGCGCGGGCCGCTGACGCTGGCGCTGCGCGAGGCCGCCAAGGCGCTTCCGCCGCCGCCCGGCAAACGCAGCCTGCTGCTCATTCACGACGATGCCGACAACTGCCAGCAGAATATCTGCATCGCCGCCCAGGAGCTGCGCGGTACCGGCATCACCGTCCACGTTGTCGGCCTCGCCCTGAAGCCCGACGACGCCGCCAAGATGGCCTGCGTCCCACAGGCCACCGGCGGGCGCTTCGTCAACGCGCAGAATGCCGACCAGATCAACGCCGCCATCGAGGACGCCGTGCGACTGGCGAGCGGCGATCCGAATGTCCCGGCCCCTGCCTCTTCAGCCGCATCGTCGCCCATGCGCGTGCCCGCACCCACGCCTGCGACACCCCCGGCCGGGGCGCGGGCCGCGCCGCCGAGAGCCGTGGCCGTGCCGAAGCTAGCGGCCAATGCGCCGCCCGGTCTCTACCTGCGCGCGCTCCTCGCGCAGAAGTCCGAGCCCGTTGCCCTCGTGCTGAACTGGACGGTGCATGCCGAGGGGCAGCCCTCCGCCGTTGTCTTCTCCGGCCGCGCCGCAAACCCCTACATACCCGTGCCGCCCGGCCGCTACGTCGTGCAGGCGCGCGATGGCGGCATCGCCGCCAGCACGGTCGCCGCCACCGCCGAGAAGGGGCCGACCCTGGTCGAGCTTGCGCTCAATGCCGGGATGCTGCAGGTGAGGGCGCAGGCCGAGAAGACCGGCGCGCCACTCAGCGAAGCCATCATCACGATCAGCGGCCCAGAGGGCGCGCCGCTCGCCGCCTTCAAGGGCAGCGAGGGTGTGGCCGCCCTGCCTCCGGGCCGCTACATCGTGCGGGTCGAGCAGGGGCTGGTGCGGGCCGAGCAACCGGTGACGGTGCAGGCTGGAAGCCAGGCCAACATCGACATCCCCCTCAGCGCCGCCCATCTGCAGCTCTCTGCCGTGGGCCGCGAGATCGCCGAGTCCAACGAGCCGCTGATCTTCAGCATCGCCGAGGACGACCCCGACGCGCCGAGCGGCCGACGCGAGGTGGCGCGCTCCGCGGCGCGGCAGGCGGAGTTCGTATTGGCGCCGGGCACTTACTACGTGATTGCCAGGCTCGGCATGATCGAGGCGCGCGAAAGCCTGGCCGTCGGGCCCGGCGACGTGGTCAAGCGCACGCTGTCCGTGGCGGTGGGCCGGCTTGCGCTCACCACCAAGCCGCTCGGCAGCGCGCAGGCCGCGAGTGAGCCCGTCTCCTATCGCATCGAGCGCCTCGACAGCCCGGATGTGGTCACGACCAGCCGGCCGTCGCCGCAGCTGCTGTTGCCGGGCGGCCGCTACCGCGTCGAAGGCCGTCTCGGGGCTATGAACGCCCGCGTCGAGCGCGAGGTCGAGGTGAAGGCCGGACAGACCTTGCAACTGACGCTCGAGCATCAGGCCGCCAACCTCAAGCTGCGCCTCGTCGGCCCGGCCGCGCTGGGCGAGGTGTTCTGGGATGTGAGAGACGAGGCCGGCAACACCGTCTGGAGCACCGGCCAACCCGAGCCGTCGTCGATTCTTCAGGCCGGGCGATATCGGGTCAGGGCCGAGACGCGCGAGAAGCGCTACGAGCGCGCCGTCGAGCTCCGCGCAGGCGACAATCGCGTCCTCGAGGTGACGGCGGATTGAGCGTCTCGGGGAGCAGTGCCCCGGCCTCGGGAAAGGGGTTGGCCGCCGCGTTCCGATATCGCCCGAATTGCGCTATAAGCCGTTTCAACCTCGTGCGAATTGCGCCCATCGGCCGGCGACGGCCATCCCCCCACGAAGAGGGAAAATCATGGTGCGATGGCTCATTACCGCGCTCGCTCTGGCCCCTCTTGCCGGCCAGCCGGCGGCGGCGCAGAGCGAATCGAGCAGCCTGCGCGTGCGCGAGGCGGCCAGCGCCCTCGTGCGCGGCAACATCGACCAGGCCATCACGCTCTACAACGAGGCGCTCGACGACAAGGCGCTGCCGAACGATCGCCGCGCCACCATCCTCAACGATCGCGGTGTCGCCTTGGCGCGCCGCCAGCAGCACAAGAACGCGATCGAGGACTTCAACCGCGCCATCCAGCTCTATCCCGAGTATGCCGCCGTCTACAACAACCGCGGCAGCCTGCTGCTCGGGCTCGGCGTCGTCAGGGAGGCGGTCAAGGACTTCGACCGTGCGATCGTCCTCGCGCCGGGATATGCCGCCGCCTACAGCAATCGCGCCGGCGCCTACATCAAGCTCGGCCAGGTCGATCGAGCGATCGCCGACTACAGCCGCTCGATCGCGCTGACGCCCAACAGCCCTGCGGCGCTGAGCGGGCGTGGACGCGCCCATCTCGCGGCACAGCGCCCGCACGGGGCGATCCGGGATTTCACGCGGGCGGTGAGCCTCGATGCCCGCTTCGGCGCCGCCTACCGCAGCCGGGCCGAGGCCAAGGTGGCCATCGACCGCTACGAGGAGGCGATCGAGGACTACAGCCGGGCCATCGCCTTCGAGCCCAACAACGCCGAGATCTACGCACTGCGCGGCCGCGCGTACATGGAGGCCGACAACGCCGCATCCGCCGTCAAGGACTTCGCCAAGTCCATCGAGCTGAGCTCCGGCACCGCCGCCTACTATGCCGCCCGTGGCCTCGCCTACGCCAAGGCCGAGGCGTTCGAGGACGCGCTCAACGATTTCGCGCGGGCCATCGAGCTCGAGCCGCGTTCCGCCAAGGCATTCGCCTACCGCGCCTGGGCCTATCGGCAGCATCAGCAGCTGGAGCTCGGCGTCAAAGACGTCGAGCGCGCCTTGAAGCTCGACGCCAACAGCGCGGAGACCTACTGGGCGCGCGGCGAGATCAGCATAGCGCTCGGGCGCACCGAGGCGGCGGTGGCCGACCTCAGGAAGGCGCTTTCGCTCGATCCTCGCCTCCGGGCTGCGGCCCAGGCCCTCGAGCGGCTCGGCGTCACGACGCGCTCCGACGAGCCCGAGGTAGTCGAGGCCGCCTTGGAGCGCTGGCGCGTCTATCGCAAGGGCGCGCAGTACATCGCCGCCAACGAGGAGTTCCCCCGCCTCAAGATCAACCTCGAGATGATGGGCAAGGGCCCGCCCCGCATCCTCGAGTGGGACGTCAAGAAGCCGCCCTTCCAGGGCATCGCCGTGCTGCGCTTCCATGCCGGCACGGTCGATGGGCAGAACGGGCCCGAGGAGGTCGAGCACGCTGCCGTCATCGACCTGCAGACCAACGCGGTGGTGGCTGTCGAGGTGCAGCGCCAGGGCAGCAAGGTTGCGCAGTGGAGTTGGGACGACGGCAAGCTCGTGGTGGCCGCGGCCGACGGCATCACCGACGAGTTCCAGCTGCGCCAGGGAAAGCCGCCGCCGCCGCCACCTGTGGTTGCGCAGCCAAGGAGACAGGAACCCTACGGCGGGCGCAAGCCCAAGACGCTGTTCGATCTCCTGTTCGGCTTCAACTAGGCAGCCTGGGCTCCCGGCACCAATCCGCACCCTGGGCGTTCACGCATTTACCCTTCCTTCTGGAAGCATTAAGTGTTCGACAGAGCTCGGCCGTCTATAGATAGACGCCGCTGACCGCCTGCTTTGCGAATAGGGAAAAGACGAGATGAGACGCCTCGCCGGCTGCGTAGCGCTTGCGATGATGCTGGGCAGCAGCCCTTTGGCGGCGGAGCAGGGACCGGTCGCCCCAGAAGCAACGAAGACCGCCGAGCCCGGCCTTGGCAAGCCGGCATCATCTTCCGGCACGCTCGAGCTCACCGCCTTGCCGTTGCAGGAGCAGCTGCCGCCGGCGCCTCCACCCCCGCCGCCAATCACTCTCGTTCTGAACACCGATCTTGCGGCGCAGCGACTTACCGTCATCGAGAGCGGGAAGGTGAAGCACGTCTGGCCGATCTCATCGGGCCGCGCCGGCTACGCCACCAGAACGGGCACATTCCAGCCGCAGTGGGCCTCCCGGATGTGGCATTCCCGCCAATACGAGTTTGCGCCCATGCCGCACGCGGTCTTCTTCCATCGCGGCACGGCGTTTCACGGCACGAGCGCGGTCGGCCTGCTCGGCCGCCCTGCGTCCCACGGTTGCGTGAGACTGGCGCCGGCAAATGCGGCGATGCTCTTCAAGCTGGTGCACAAGCACGGCTACGCGCAGACCAAGGTG
>JBGGME010000167.1:0-9146 GCA_041288195.1 Hyphomicrobiaceae bacterium | reverse complement strand
CCCGGCAGCGAGCCCGACGCCTCGATCACCTTGGGCAGCGGCGTGCCGTCCTTGGCCTTCTGGCGGATGGTCTCGTCGTAGAGGATGACGCCGGAGATGCAGTTCTTCATCGCCTCGCTGGAGCGGAACAGCATCTCGCGGTAGTCGCGCCGGCTGTCGGCCGTGCTCTCGGTCTTGATGGAGTCGAAGCGCTTCTTGATGGTGCCGGTGCTCTCGTCCGCGGCCAGAATGCCTTTGCCCGGCGCCACCATCGCCTGCGCCACCTGCTCCAGTGTCATCGGTTTCGTCATGGCTCCATCTCCCTGTGCGTGGATCGATCTTTCCCTTGCGCCTGGCATAGCGCGGATGTGCGTGGATGGCCAGAATGTCCCACCCCAGAGTTAGCGTAAGTCCCCGTCCAATTGCCCTGTGCGCCGCTTGGCGCGGCGGGTACGCGTGATAGGTTGTGGGCGACAATTTGTGCACATGTTGAGCGAGGTCGGCCCCTGTCGCCGGCCGCGGATTGCCGGGGGACTTGGGGTTCAACGTTCAGGATAGGCTCATGGTTTCAATGCGCCAGGCCGTCGTCGCCGGCTTGTCTCTGTCGCTTGCCCTCGCGGCATCCGCCTTCTCGGCCGCTCGAAGCGAGACCTACTTCTGGGTGCAGCACGCGCCGGGCGGGCTCGAGGCGCGCGCGGTGACGGACCAGTCGACCTGCCCACAGGCGCGCATCGATGGGGCGCGGGCCGCCATGAAGATGCGCGCCGCCCCCGGCAGGCACTTTCCGGTGCGCGTGTGCAGCCTGCCTGTCCCGGCCGGCGCCACCTCCGCCGTTCCCCTGGCGCTGCCCGACAAGGAGTTGCGGCGCATCGCCGTTATCGGCGACACCGGCTGTCGCGTGAAGGGAACCTACGTGCAGGCCTGCAACGACCCCAAGCAGTGGCCGTTCGCGCTGATCGCGCAGGTGATCGCGCAGACCAGGCCCGACCTCGTCATCCACGTCGGCGACTACCACTATCGCGAGACGCCCTGCCCCGCCGGCAATCTGGGTTGCGCCGGCAGCCCCTCCGGCGACACCTGGGCGGTGTGGCGGGCCGATTTCTTCGCCCCCGCCGATACGCTTCTCAAGACGGCGCCCTGGGTGTTCGTGCGCGGCAACCACGAGGAATGCTCGCGCGGGGGACACGGCTGGAGCCGGGCGCTCGAGCCTTTTGCCTTCGACGCCGCCAAGGGCTGCAACTGCACTGCCAAGCCCTTCGCCGCACGTTTGCCGGGCCTCACGCTCGCCGTCGTCGACGTCGCCTCCGCCAAGGAGGAGACTGTCGACGAGGTGGAGGCCAAGCTCTTCCGCAGGCAATATCAGGATGTCGCGGAGTGGGCGAGGAAGCCCACATGGCTCCTGCAGCATCGCCCCATCTGGAGCGCGCCGGCGCTCTTCGGCGGACAGCCCGTCGGCTACAACAAGACGCTGGCGGTCGCTGCGAACGGCCTGATACCCGCGCAAGTCACGATGATGCTCTCGGGTCACCACCACATGTTCCAGGTGCTCGAGTACCAGTCGGACCTGCCGCCTCAGGTTGTCTCCGGCAACGGCGGCGACACCCTCAACGCGGGGCCCAACGACGATCCTGCCGGCTGGGTGATGGCGGGCGTGACCGTGAAGAGCGGCATCAACATGCTGGGCACCTTCGGATATTCCTTGCTGGAGAAGCAGGCCGACGACGGCTGGCGCCTCACCGCCTACGACCGGCTGGGCGCTGCCTTGCGCTCCTGCCTGATCAAGGATCGCACGGTCTCCTGCCCGCCGCGCTGAGCATCCCCGCCGGTGCTGCGGCGGTGCAAACCGGGCCTCTCGACAGCGGTGCGCGCCCATTCATACTGGCACTGCATTGGTGTGCGATGGATTCGCCGCGTGAGGGAGAACGACGCCATGACACCTGAGCTCTTCTACCTTGTCTGGTCGGCAGCACTGACAGTCGTTCTCGCGGTCATCGCGGTGAGCGGCGCCCAGCTTCAAGTCGGCCTGCCGACCTTGGCCGGTAACCGCGAGAACATGCCGGAGATCACAGGCTGGGCCGGCCGCGCCCAGCGCGCGCACCGCAACATGCTCGAGAGCCTCGTGCTGTTCGCGATCCTGGTGCTCACTGCCAAGGCCGCCGGCATCAGCAACGCCATGACCCTCCTGGGCGCGCAGCTGTTCTTCTGGGGCCGCGTCGCCCACGGCGTGATCTACGTTGCCGGCATCCCCTGGGCACGCACGGTCGCGTGGGTCGTGTCTATTGTCGGCCTGCTGCTGATCTTCTGGCAGCTGGTGGGCTAAGTAGGCGTAGGGTGGGTTAGGGCGAAGCCCGTAACCCACCATTTTCTTTTGGCACCCTGTGTTGGGTTAGGCGCCTGCGCGCCAACTGCTGACCCAATCTACCCGAGCTTGCCCATCGCCACCGCCGTGTCGGACATGCGGTTGGAGAAGCCCCACTCGTTGTCGTACCAGCTCAAGACCCGCACCAGGCGGCCGTCAACGATCTGCGTCTGCGTCAGATCGAAGGTCGACGACATCGGATTGTGGTTGAAGTCGATGGAGACGAGCGGCTCGTTGGTGACGCCGAGGATGCCCTTGAGCTGCTGCTTGGAGGCCTGCTCCATGGCCTTGTTGATCTCGTCCACGCTGGTCTCGCGGCCGGGGATGAACTTCAGGTCCACCACCGACACATTGGGCGTCGGCACCCGGATCGCCGTGCCGTCGAGCTTGCCCTTGAGCTCCGGCAGCACGAGGCCCACGGCGGCGGCGGCCCCCGTCGAGGTCGGGATCATGTTGACGGCGGCGGCGCGCGCCCGGCGCATGTCCTTGTGCGCCTGGTCGAGCACGTTCTGGTCGTTCGTATAGGCGTGGATCGTCGTCATGAAGCCCGACTTGATGCCGACGAGGTCGTTCAGCACCTTGGCCACGGGCGCCAGGCAATTGGTCGTGCACGAGGCGTTGGAGACGATCTTGCGCTCGGGCTTGAGCTTGTCGTGGTTGACGCCGTAGACGACGGTGAGGTCCGCGCCCTTGGACGGCGCCGAGACCAGCACGCGCTTGGCGCCGGCCTCGATGTGGGCCACCGCCTTCTCCTTGTCGGTGAAGATGCCCGTGCACTCCAGGACGATGTCGATGCCCAGCGACTTCCAGGGCAGCTTCTTGGGATCGCGCTCGGCCAGCACCTTGATGGGGCCGTTGCCGACATCGATCGACTCGCCCTCGACCTTCACCTCGCCGGGAAAGCGGCCGTGCACGCTGTCGTAGCGCAGCAGGTGCGCATTGTCCTTGGCCGAAACCAGGTCGTTGATGGCGACCACCTCCAGATCCGTGCGCTTGGCCTCGACCATCGCGCGCAGCACGTTGCGGCCGATGCGGCCGAACCCGGAAATTGCAATCCTGATGGCCATGTTGTGCTCCATGTTGCCTGCCCGCGAGACCCCGGCGCGAGGTTGAGACGCTCGCTGCTCTGGGACGGCGGGGATATGCGCGGCCTCTACTGGGGTCCCGCCCAAGCTCTGTCAATACGACAGATCGCGACTAGTGTGGCGGTTCAGAAGTTCCCCATTGCTTGCGGCTAGGGTGGGGAGGGAACTTCTGAACCAAAGCCACACTAGCAAATTCCCTATTCTAGTGTCCCTCTTGAACCCGAAGTTCGCAAATCCGGTTCCCGCGGGCTGTGTGCGAACTTCGGGTTCGGGACACTAGTGAACACCGTGGCCGCACTCGGGTTTCCGAATCCGGTTGGCGCGCCACGGCATTTGTTGACGCTGCCGGGACCGGCACCTATCGTCGCCGGGTTAGAGGGACAGCGCCGCTGGCGGCGGCGCTCGGCAACAGCGGGTACCTGGCGATGACCCGGCGCCGCGCAAGCAAGGCGGGGAGCGAGACTGCTCCTGTGGCCGCACGCCCGGAGCATGGGCACGGACAGGCCAAGGCGGCACGCGGCAAAACGCTACCGAGCAACGGCGCGCTGCGGGAGCGGCTGGCGGCCGTCGAGCGCGAATGCGATGCCTTGCGGGCGGAGATCGAGCACTTCAAGGCCAACCAGCGGCAGCTCGAGGAGGCCCAGGCCCGGGTGCGCGACCGCCTCGCGTGGGCCCTCGATTCGCTCCACAGCATTCTCGACAGCAAGATGTGAACCTGCCCATCATACCCGCCAAGGGAAGCGCAGCGCTGGTATCCACTCCCACATACCAAAGACCCGTCTGTGGCTGGTTTCCCGCTTACGCGCTTCGCGCTTGCGGGAATGACGGCGGTGGACATTGCTTTTTTGCGAACGCGGCGTAGATTCCCCCGATGCAGGGCTGCGGGGTTCGGCGCGAGCAATGACCCGGGGGCCTATAAGAACCGCTAGGGAGCTGTCCCTGACCGGGGTCGTGGCCTCGGATAAACGGCGCCCACCTACACTTGTAGGGCCAGCGGGATCTAACGCCCGCACGGCTCATGCGGCTCTGCATGCTTTCGTTGGGTTGCCCCAGGGCGCGGGTTCGGGCTCAATGCCCGCGTGGCAAACCTCTCCGACATCCTCGACGCGAAGAAGGCACTGCGGGCGCGCATGAAGGCGTGGCGCGCGGGACTGAGCGCTGATGCGCAGGTGCGCGCGGCCGAGGCAGTGGCACAGCGAGGGCTCGACTTCCTCGATCCGCAACCTCCGCGAGGCTCCATCGTCTCCGGCTTCTCGCCCATCGCCGACGAGTTCCGCGTGTGGCCGCTGCTGCGCGGTCTCGCCGGCGAAGGCTACCAGCTGGCGCTGCCCGTCATGCAAGGCAAGGCCAGGCCGCTGCTGTTCCGCGCCTGGACACCTGGCGACGCCATGGACAAGGCCGTGTGGAACATTGCCGAGCCCAAGCCCGACAAGCCCGCGCTCGACCCTGACATCCTGATCGTCCCGCTGCTCGCATTCGACCGCAGGGGCTGGCGCCTCGGCTACGGCGGCGGCTTCTACGATCGCACGCTGCGCGATCTGCGCGCCCGCAAGGTGATCCTCGCCGTCGGCCTCGCCTTCGACGAGCAGCAGGTCGACGCCGTGCCGCATCTCGACTATGACGAGCGCCTCGACTGGGTGCTGCGCCCATCAGGCCCTCTTAGGTGTGAAAGCTAGCAGGATGCGTCTGTTGTTCCTCGGCGATGTGGTAGGCCGCTCCGGCCGCAACGCCGTCATCGAGGAGCTGCCCAAGCTGCGCGCCCGCTACCAGCTCGACTTCGTCGCCATCAACGGCGAGAACGCCGCCGGCGGCTTCGGCATCACGGAAGCCATCTTCGAGGACCTGATCGCCGCCGGCGCCGACGTCGTCACGCTCGGCAACCACTCCTGGGACCAGAAGGAGGCGCTGGTCTTCATCGAGCGCCAGGACCGCCTGCTGCGCCCGATCAACTATCCGCCCGGCACGCCGGGCAGGGGCGCCGGCCTCTACAAGGCCCGCAACGGCGCCGACGTGCTGGTCATCAACGCCATGGGCCTCATCTTCATGCCGGAGCTCGGCTGCCCGTTCCGCGCCGTGGAGCGCGAGATCGAGGCCTGCGGCCTCAAGCGCGGCGCCGACGCCATCCTCATCGACTTCCACGCCGAGGCCACCAGCGAGAAGCAGGCCATGGGCTACCACGTCGACGGGCGCGCGAGCTGCGTGGTCGGCACCCATACGCACGCACCCACGGCCGACGAGCGTGTGCTGCCGCGCGGCACTGCGTTCGTCAGCGACATCGGCATGTGCGGCGACTACGAATCGGTCCTGGGCATGGACCCGGCCGAGCCGCTCAACCGGTTCCTGACCAAGATCCCTCGTGCGCGATTCGAGCCGGCCATGGGTCCCGCCACCATCTCGGGGCTGGCCGTCGAGATCGACGATTCGACCGGACTTGCGACCCGCACGAAAGGGTTGCGGCTCGGTGGTGCTTTGGCACCTACCGAGCCGCTGTTCTGGGTCGAGTGAGTAAGAGAGAGAGTTAAGGCAGTCTCAGTTGCAATGGAGACGGGCAATTCCGTCCCCCAGGGTCGAGAGCTGATACTCGCGGCTCCCCAGATCACCCACCCTTGGGCAGCTGGGCGGCGATCCCGGATGCATCGCATCCTCGAGGCGGGACGCTAGGTTCGAATGGTTAACAAAAGGTTAACGCCCCTTCGGCCGGTGTGTAGAACGATGCGCGGCAGGGCCGACTCGCAAAGACCATCGCTGCCGACAAAGGATGTGCGCCAATGATCAACACCGCCCCACTGGCGCGCTTCAGGCCGCTCGGCGATGGCCGGCTGGTGCGGCCGATCTATGCGGACTATTCGTTCGGCAACATCCCCAACACCATCGAGTACCTGCTCACAGGCGAGAAGCACGGACCCGTTCTGCCAGCGGACTGCTTCGGCGGAACCTATCCGCAGCCTGAGAAGATCGTCGTCATCTTCGTCGATTCGTTTGGTTGGGAGTTCTGGCAGGCCTACGGCAAACGCTTCCGGGCAACGAGCCGCGTCATGGAAGCCGGCACGTTGACGCCGGTTTCAGCCTTGTTTCCGAGCACCACGGCTGCCTCGGTCTCGACCATGAACCTCGGCGTGCTGCCTGCTCAACACGCCCTCTACGAATGGAACATCTACATCCCCGCCTACGGCGAGGTGATCCAGTCGCTGGCCTTCACTCCGCTTGGCCGCCACCCGCCCGATGCCTGCCGGGCCAAGGGCTACGATCCCGGCAAGCTGCTCGAGGTGCACGAGACCGTGCACCAGCGGCTCGGCCGCCGCGGCGCCCGCTCCATCCAGTTCGCCCATCGCAGCTATGCGGGCTCGGCTTACAACACGGTTGCCAGCGCCGGCGCCAAGATCGTCCGCCACAGCACGCAGGCCGAGGGGCTGGTGCAGATGAAGGAGGCATTGCTCGCCACCACCGGCAAAGCCGTGCTCAGCTTCTACTGGGCCGCGATCGACTCGATTGCCCATGTGCACGGGCCCGGCCCCAGCTACCACGCCGCCGAGATCGCGAGCTTCTGGCGCACCTTCGACGAGATCTTCGCCGATGTTGAGAGCCCCGGCACGCTCTACCTCTTCACCGCCGACCACGGCCACGTCTATGCGGACGCACGCGCCACGATCTACATCAACGAGCGCATCCCGGCGCTCGCCGACTGCCTGCCGCTGAGCCCCACAGGCAATCCGATCTATCCCAACGGATCCCCGCGCGACATGTTCCTGCACGTGAGGCCCGAGCGCGTCGCCGAGGTGCTGGGCCTGCTGCATCGCGAGCTCGACGATGTCGCGCTGATCCTGCCGATGGAGCAGGTGCTGGCGGAGGGCCTGTTCGGGCCGGGCCCCATCAGCCCGGAGCTCAGGCGCCGGCTGGGCGATATCCTGATCCTGCCCTACCCGGGCACCTTCATCTGGTGGCGCGAGCCCGGCCGCATGCAGAACGACTTCTACGGCCACCACGGCGGCCTCTCGCCCCAGGAGCTGATCACCGTCGTCGGCACCATCGATGGGCTGTAGCCGCCGATGATGCCGGGGTTCCCTGCCGGGGCTCGCCCCCTCTACATGTTGCCGTAGGGGATGATCGTGGCCATGAACCGATAAGCGCGGTTGGCGCGATACCTTGGATCACTCTTCAAGAGGCTGATGAATTTGTTGTGCTCCGTGGTCTTTTGGCCTACGAGGCAGCCCGCACTCGACTGTCCGAGATCATCGTCGGGGAGATTGTACCCCCAATGGTGATGGATACCGAAAAGCCCTGTATCCGTCTGGTCTCCGGTCCGCACATAATCCTTGTTCATATCCCTGAACACAGTAATGTCCTCGACTTGGCGCAGCGCTTCGTGATGATTATAGTAGCCCATCGCCCAAGATTTGTACTGACCGAAGGCTATGCGAGCCGCGCCCTTCGGGTTCATCGGTTGCTCGGTCCAAAATTTGCTTGGCTCTGTCGTCCCCTTCCAGATGCCGGCCAGATAGGGCTTCCCGCTTGCGTCAACTGAAAGCAGACAACGGCAATCATTGAACCGGTTCGGCTTATTGTTGTTCGCGGTGCCGTCCACATTCATGCCTTCGATATAAACAATATTATAGCAATCCGGATGCCGGTTTATCCAGTAGTTATATTTGCTCATGCATGCCGCAATCTTGCCGGCCAAATCGTCTCTGGGTGTTATGCGAAGAGGCGTGCCGCCGAGCAAATACTTGGCGATCCCTGCCGACAATCCGAGCCTAAGGTCCATATCATGGCGGGCAGCCATCTCGGACAGGGCCCAGTTGGATACCGGCCCAAACTTTCCGTCGGCGGGCGGATCAAGAACGCCATACCTCGTCAAGGCGTTCTGGACGTCGATAGCCAGCGTTCGGTCTGCTGAGACGTCTGAGAGAGAAATCGGGGCACCAGCGGTGGCCGCTTCCAACAAGTTCATGGCAATCTCCAAGTTCAATCCAAGAAGTATGATCTAACAAGTATAGGCAATCCGGGGCCGTTGGCAATGTGCGCCGCGCGGGAGGCGTGCTTGCCGTGGTGAAGGCTGCCCGGCTCAGGGGCTCACGCCATTCACCTACGGGGACCCGCCGCTGGATTTGCCGCGCCCGGACACCTATAAGTCTCGAATCTCAGACACCGCATGACGAGCACGGACCCCGCATGGCCGGCCATTCGCAGTTCAAGAACATCATGCACCGCAAGGGCCGCCAGGACGCGGCCCGCTCGAAGCTGTTCGCCAAGCTCGCGCGCGAGATCACGACGGCGGCGAGAAATGGGCTGCCCGACCCCGACATGAACGCCCGCCTGCGCCTCGCCATCCAGGCCGCGCGCGCCGAGAACATGCCCAAGGACAACATCGAGCGCGCCATCAAGAAGGCGGCGGGCGCAGGCGGCGAGAACTACGAGGCGATCCGCTACGAGGGCTATGGCCCCGGCGGCGTCGCCGTCATCGTCGAGGCGCTGACCGACAATCGCAACCGCACCGGCGGGGCGATCCGCGCGGTCTTCACCAAGCACGGCGGCAACCTCGGCGCCACGGGCGCCGTCGCCCACATGTTCTCCCACGTCGGCGAGATCGTTTACCCCGCCTCCGCCGGCTCCGCCGACGCCATGCTGGAGGCTGCCATCGAGGCGGGTGCCGAGGACGTCGTCTCCGACGCCAGCGGCCACACCATCACCTGCGCCTTCGAGGACCTGTCGTCGGTCTCCGACGC
>JBGGME010000166.1:0-7573 GCA_041288195.1 Hyphomicrobiaceae bacterium | reverse complement strand
GGAGCGATCTGAGCGACGGATGCCGGGCACACCAGGCAAGGCCCGGGATGACCATGCTGCTTGACGCGAGCCCCCCGAATTCCTAGGACTCCGCCCGTTGGGCGCGTGGCACAGCGGTAGCGCACTCCCTTCACACGGGAGGGGTCACAGGTTCGATCCCTGTCGCGCCCACCATTCCTCTCCACTGCCGTCCAAGCTGCTTGCCGCCGGCCCGGGCCGGCCCTAGCCTCGCCGCCGCCGCGCCCCGCGCGAGGAGGAACGCCGTGGCCAAGCCCAACTGGCACCTGTGGCTGCCCCCGGCGCTGGCCAAGCCGCGCTTCCGGCTCTATGCGGCGGGGCATGTCATCGCCGTGATCGGCGCCTGGATCCAGCAGGTCGCGCTGTCCTGGCTCGTCTACCGCCTGACGGGCTCCATCTTCCTGCTCGGCCTCACGGGCTTCCTGCTCAACATCTCCTACCTGGTGCTCGGCCCCATCGGCGGGCTCACGGCTGACCGGCTGCCGCGGCTGAAGCTGCTGATCGGCATCGACCTTATGCTGGCGGCGTGCTCGGCGCTGCTCGCGGTCATGGTTGCCTTCGGCGTCACCAGCATCGCTGCCTACCTCTTCATCGCCACCCTGATCGGCGCCGCCAACGCCTTCGAGATGCCCGTGCGCCAGACGCTGATCCGCGACATCGTCGAGGACCGCGCGCTCATCACCAGCGCGCTCGGGGTGAGCGCCATGGTGTTCAACGTCGGCCGCCTGATCGGGCCGGCGATCGCGGGGCTGGTGCTCGCCTATCTGTCGGAGGCGTGGTGCTTCCTCATCAATGCGCTGAGCTACTTTGGCATCATCGCCGCGCTCATCGCCATGCGCCTGCCGCCCGAGGCGCCGCGCCGCGCACCCGCCGGCGCGGCCGCGCAGGGTTTCGCGGCGTCGCTGAGCGTGCTGTTCGCCTTCCCCGCCGTGCGCTACCTGCTGCCGACGGTGGTCGCCATCGGCCTTTTCGCAACGCCGTACGTACCGCTGATGCCCTCCATCGTCGCCGACTTCTTCGACGGCCAGTCCTCCACCGTCGGCCTGCTCATGAGCTCGGCGGCCGTCGGGGCGCTCGCCGCCGCCGGGTACCTGTCGCTGCAGCCGGGCTACGGCCGCCAGCTGCGCATGATGTCCGTGGCGCCCCTGGCGGTCGGCGTGGCGCTCATGCTGATGGCCTTCTCGCGTGTCCTGCCGGTCTCGGGTTTGCTGCTCGCCGTGCTCGGCGGCGGCGCGCTCATCAGTGCCAACGCCACCAATGCCATGCTGCAGCAGTCCGTGCCCGACGAGTGGCGCGGGCGCGTCATCGGCCTCTACAGCATGTCGTTTGCCGGCGCGGCTCCGGTCGGCGGCCTGGTCGCGGGCTGGCTTGCGGAGCATATCGGCCTCACCGCCACGCTCGCCATCAACGGCGGCATCATCGCGCTCGCCGGCCTGCTCGGCCGCTGGCGCCTCCACAACCATCCCGAGGCCCTGCGCGGCATCATGCGCGGGCTCAGCCGGTGAGGTGGAGTAGGGAGTAGGGAGTAGCCGTCATGCCCGCCAAGCGCAGCACCGAGCGGGCATCCAGCCCGAACCTCCACCGTTGCCGTTTGGATTCCCGCTGACGCGCTCCGCGCTCGCGGGAATGACGCGCAGAGGTGAGATGGTGAGTGGTGAGATAGGGGGGGTGGACAATTCTCGGCAATGGAACTCCACCAGCGCCACTCGGCGCGCCAGCTACCATCTCACCAGCACAAACCGCCTCGCAGGCCGCAGCCTCGAGGGTCTGGATGAGGGAGCTGGGCGCGGATGCCTGGCTCGGGCAGTTCAAAGGGCAGGCTGACATCAGCGCCCAGCGCCGCAGCGGACTTCCCAGAAACGGCTCCGGCGAGTACCCAACCGGCCTCGGATCCTGGGGCTCCCGGTTGCGGCCGGGATGCCCGATGCGGCCCCCGGCTCGCACCATCGAGACGCCTCCGGACGGCGCCCCTCGTTGAGCCGAGGTGCCAACGAGTATGCCATTGCGGCAGCTGGCGGGGATTGCGCCGGACAGGGTGAATGCGGGGGCCACGGGCGCGCAGGCAACAGTCTCGGCAGGGCTCCCATGCCCATAGTTATCTATTTGATATTGCTTGTGAAAATAGAGCAGAAGAAGATTGCGGCGAAGGCCCCGATGCGCTATCAAAAGGTCGGGACAGCCGGGCTCCGATTTTGCGTACAGCGTTAACGCGCTCCGGTCTGCCCCTTCGGCTCAGACGCGAACACTAGGCGGTACCCCAGTGGCGGACGACAACACCTCCGCGCGCGGCGGCGCGCCCGGCGACAAGGGCGGCGGCAGCGACATCCGGCCGGTCTCGATCACCGACGAGATGAAGCGCTCCTATCTCGACTACGCCATGAGCGTGATCGTCTCTCGCGCGCTGCCGGATATCCGCGACGGGCTCAAGCCGGTGCATCGGCGCATCCTGTACGCCATGCACCGCCTGGGGCTCGACTGGAACAAGAAGCACATGAAGTCGTCCAAGGTGGTGGGCGACACCATGGGCGACTTCCACCCGCACGGAAACCTGGCCATCTACGAGGCGCTGGTGCGCATGGCGCAGGACTTCTCCATGCGCGTGCCGCTCATCGACGGCCAAGGCAACTTCGGCTCGATCGACGACGACCCGCCCGCGGCGGAGCGCTATACGGAAGTGCGCCTGTCCAAGATCGCCCAGTACATGCTGGACGATCTCGACAAGTCGACCGTCGATTTCCGCTCCAACTACGACGACCGCCTGCAGGAGCCGTCGGTCCTTCCGGCCAAGTTCCCCAACCTCCTGGTGAACGGGTCCGGCGGCATCGCCGTCGGCATGGCCACCAACATCCCCCCGCACAATCTGGGCGAAGTCATCGACGCCTGCATCGCCCATTTGGACAATCCCGAAATAACCATCGACGGCCTGATGCAGATCGTGCAGGGGCCGGACTTCCCGACCGGCGCGCTGATCCTAGGCCGCGCCGGCATCGCCGCGGCCTACCACAAGGGCCGCGGCTCCATCATCATGCGCGCCAACGTGCACACCGAGGAGATCCGCAAGGACCGAGAGGCCCTCATCGTCACCGCCATTCCCTATCAGGTCGTCAAGAAGACGTTGATCGAGAAGATCGCCGAGCAGGTGCGCGAGAAGCGGATCGAGGGCATCGCCAACATCTGGGACGAGACCAACCGCGAGGGCATGCGCGTCGTCATCGAGCTGAAACGCGATGCCATTGCCGACGTGGTGCTGAACCAGCTCTGGCGCCACTCCGACCTGCAGACCAATTTCAGCGCCAACATGCTGGCGATCAACGGCGGTCGGCCCGAGCAGCTCAACCTCAAGGACATGATCGCCAACTTCACGGCCTTCCGCGAGGAGGTGGTGAGCCGGCGCACCAAGCACCTGCTGGCCAAGGCCCGCGACCGGGCGCACGTGTTGGTGGGCCTTGCCGTCGCGGTGGCCAACATCGACGACATGATCCGGCTGATCCGCGCGGCGCCGAGCCCGGCGGAGGCGCGCGAGCAGATGATGGCGCGCGCCTGGCCCGCGAAGGACATCGGCCCGCTGGTGGAGCTGATCGCCGATCCCCGCCACAAGCTCCAGGCCGACGGCACCATCCGCCTCTCCGACGAGCAGGCCCGCGCCATCCTCGACCTGCGCCTGCAGCGCCTGACCGCACTCGGCCGCGACGAGATCGGCGACGAGCTCAAGAAGATCGGCGAGGAGATCAAGGACTACCTGTCCATCCTCGCCTCGCGCACACGCATCGTCGACATCATCAAGAAGGAGCTCGGCGACATCAAAGCCGAGTTCGGCACGCCGCGCCTGACCGAGATCATCGAGATGGAGGGCGAGGTCGAGGACGAGGACCTGATCCAGCGCGAGGACGTCGTCGTCACCGTCAGCCACCGCGGCTACATCAAGCGCGTGCCGCTCTCCACCTACCGCGCCCAGCGCCGCGGCGGCAAGGGCCGCGCCGGCATGGCGACACGCGAAGAGGACGTGGTCACGCAGATCTTCATCACGTCCACGCACACGCCCGTGCTGTTCTTTTCCTCGCGCGGCATGGTCTACCGCATGAAGGTGTGGCGGCTGCCGGCGGCGACACCGCAGTCTCTCGGCAAGGCGCTGGTCAATCTGCTGCCTTTGACCGAGGGCGAGGTCATCACCTCGATCCTGCCCCTTCCCGAGGACCAGAGCACCTGGGGCCGGCTGCAGCTGATGTTCGCGACCAAGGCCGGCAACGTGCGCCGCAACAGCCTCGCCGACTTCGAGAACATCAACCGCAACGGCAAGATCGCCATGAAGCTCGATGAGGGCGACCGCATCGTGCGGGTGGCGATCTGCCGGCCCGGCGAGCCGCTGCCGGAGGGCGCGTCCGCTCCGGGCGGGGAGGTATCTCCCGACGTCGCCGACGATGCCGGCGAGACCAATGGCGAGAAGGCCGAGGCAAAGCCCAAGGTCCGCGTGCTCGACAACGTCCTTCTCACCACGGCGCTCGGTCGCTGCATTCGCTTTGCGGTGGATGACGTGCGCCTGTTCATGAGCCGGGGCTCCGACGGGGTGCGCGGGATCAGGCTCGAGGAGGGCGACGAGGTCATCTCCATGGCCATCTTGCGCCATGTGGCGGCGTCGCCGGAGGAGCGGGCCGCCTACCTCAAGCAGGCGCTGGCCGTGCGCCGGACGCAGGGCGCCGACGTCGCGGAAGGCGCGGTTGAGCCCGACGCCGAGGTGGAAGTCGCCGACGGCAGCGTGGAGCTTTCCCCGCAGCGCTATGCCGAGCTCGGCGCCATGGAGCAGTTCATAATGACCGTGTCGGAGCGCGGCTTCGGCAAGCGCTCCTCCTCGTTCGACTACCGCATCTCCGGCCGCGGCGGCAAAGGCATCGTCGCCATGATCGTCAACGATCGCAACGGCCGGCTCGTCGCCTCGTTCGCGGTCGAGGACAGCGACCAGATCATGCTGGTCACCGACGGCGGCAAGCTGATCCGCTGCCCCGTCGACGACGTTCGCATCGCCGCGCGCAACACGCAGGGCGTGCGCATCTTCAAGACCGAGGAGAGCGAGAAGGTCGTCTCCGTCGAGCGCATCCCCGACGACGGCACCAACGGCAACGGCGAGAACGGCGACGGCGAGGCCACGGCGTAGGGCGCAATAGCCCCCGACTTGATCGGGGGCGTATTGCGCCGCTGCACCAGAGCGTTGACGGCGCAATACGGCTGACGCCTATTGCGCCCTACTCACTGCTTGTCGAGCGGCCGGCTGCCTCGGCATGGCAGAGCCAAGGAGCCCTCATGTCCCCCGAAGTGCTGATCACCTTCATCGCCGCCTGCATCCTGCTCGCGCTGACGCCGGGGCCCAACATGTCGCTGATCCTGGCCAACACGTTGACCGGGGGCCTGCGCGCGGGCTTCGTCACGCTGTCCGGCACGACCACGGGCCTTGCCCTGCTGGTTGCGGCCGCCGCCGCCGGCATGAGCTCGATGATGGTGTTCATGTCCGAGTGGTTCGACGTGATCCGCTGGGTCGGCGCGCTCTATCTCGTCTACCTCGGCGCGCGCCAGCTGTGGCTGCTGCGGCGGCGCGTTGCCGGCCTGGCCGTGAAGGCGCCGGCGGCCGGCGCCAATCTCTACCTGCAGGGCGTGCTGGTGAGCCTGTCCAACCCCAAGGTGCTGCTGTTCCTCGGCGCCTTCCTGCCGCAGTTCCTCGATCCGGCGCGGGACCCGGTCGCACAGCTCACCATCCTGGCCGTGCTGTTCGTCGCCGTGCTGGCCGCTGTCGACGTCGGCTACACGCTCGCCGTCGCCAAGGCGCGGACCACCTTCGATGCCGCGCGCCTGCGCCTCCTCGACGGCGCCGCCGGCGTCCTCCTCCTGCTCGGCGGCCTCGCCCTGGCGATGGCCCGCCGTCCGTGAGAGGTGGAGGTGTCAGACCCTCCGGGTCTGACACCCTGGCACCAACCTCGCAGGTATGGTGTCAGACCCGGAGGGTCTGACACCCACGGCCAATGAAACGCATCGGCTTCACGTCCGGCTCATTCGACCCCGTCACCAACGGGCACCTCGACGTCATCCGCCGCGCGGCGCGCATGGTGGAAGAGCTCGTCATCGGCATCGGCGTGCATCCCGGCAAGGCGCCGCTGTTCACCACCGACGAGAAGATCGAGATGCTGAAGGCCGAGACGGCGCCAATCGCCAAGGCGACCGGCTGCGCAATCGAGATCTCGACCTTCGACAAGCTGACCGTCGATGCCGCCAAGGCCGTCGGCGCCACGCTCATCTTCCGCGGCCTGCGCGACGGCACCGACTTCGACTACGAGATGCAGATGTCGGGCATGAACGGGGCCATGGCGCCCGGCATCGACACCGTGTTCCTGCCCGCCAGCCCCGAGGTGCGCCATATCACCGGCACGCTGGTGCGCCAGATCGCCATGATGGGCGGCAACGTGTCCCAATTCGTGACACCAGGCGTGGCGCGGCGCCTCAAGGCCAAGGCCGCCAAAAAGAAGGCGTGAGCGTCGCTTTTGGCTTGAGCGGGCGCCCCATAAAGGCCACAAGGCAGGCGTCATTCGCCGGCCGGCGCCATGGAACCTCGAGAAGGCCGCCGCATTCCCCAACAGCAGCTGGAGCCCTCCTCCGTGATCCGATTTGCCCTCAGCCTTGTGCTCACGCTCTTCGCCCTTGCCTCCGTGTCCCAGGCGCAGGCGCCGGACCCGCAGAACACGCTCGTCATCGAACTCAAGAACGGCCGCGTGCTGGTCAAGCTCAGGCCCGACCTCGCGCCCAAGCATGTCGAGCGCGTCAAGGCGCTGGCCAAGGAGGGCTTCTACAACAACCTCAAGTTCCACCGCGTGATCGACGGCTTCATGGCGCAGACGGGCGACCCCACCGCCACCGGCGGGGGCGGCTCCAAGCTCCCCAACCTGCCGGCCGAGTTCACCAAGGAGGTCTACAAGCGCGGCAGCGTCGGCGCCGCGCGCACGCCCGACCCCAACAGCGCCAACAGCCAGTTCTTCATCTGCTTCGGCGACGGCTGCCGCGGTCTCACCGGCCAATACACGCTGTGGGGCGAGGTGATCGAGGGCATGGAGAACGTCGACAGAATCGCCAAGGGCGAGCCCCCGCCGCAGCCCGACGTGATGCAGCGGGTGTACCTGCTGGCGGACAAGAAGTGACATCGCTTTGGTGATGTCATCCCCGCGGAAGCGGGGATCTCGCGAGGCTGAGCACGCATCTGGATTCCCGCTGTCGCTTTGCTCCGCGGGAATGACATCCGAGAGGAGTTTCAAATGGCCGCGATCAAAGACCCAGAGAACACGCTGATCATGGACACCACGCAGGGCAAGGTGGTGATCGCCCTGCGCCCCGACCTCGCCCCCAAGCACGTCGAGCGCATCAAGACGCTCGCGCGCGAGGGCTTCTACGACGGCATCGTCTTCCACCGCGTCATCGACGGCTTCATGGCGCAGACTGGCTGCCCCAAGGGCACCGGCACCGGCGGCTCGAGCTATCCCAACCTGCCGGCCGAGTTCAACGCCGAGAAGCATGTGCGCGG
>JBGGME010000165.1:0-8705 GCA_041288195.1 Hyphomicrobiaceae bacterium | reverse complement strand
CGCAGCGACTGCCCGTAGAGGGTGTGCAGCATGGCGTGGCCGGTGCGGTCGGCGGCCGCGCAGGTACGCTGCGCAGGCGGGCCCTCGCCGTACTCGGTGGTCATGCCGCCGAACGGGCGCTGGTAGATCTGCCCCTCCTCGGTCCGGCTGAAGGGCACGCCGTAGTGCTCGAGCTCGTAGACCGCGTCCTTGGCGTTGCGGCACAGGTATTCGATGGCGTCCTGGTCGCCCAGCCAGTCGGCGCCCTTGACCGTGTCGTACATGTGCCAGCGCCAGTCGTCGTGGCCCATGTTTCCGAGCGCGGCGGCGATGCCGCCTTGCGCCGCAACCGTGTGCGAGCGCGTTGGGAACACCTTGGTGACGCATGCCGTCTTGAGGCCAGCCTCGGCGCAGCCGAGCGTGGCCCTCAGCCCCGAGCCTCCGGCACCCACCACGATCACATCGTAGATGTGCTCCGTTACGGGATAAGCCTTGCCGTTGACGGCAGGCTTGGCGACCCCGTTGCCCTTGTCGCGACCGTTCTCTTGCGCCATGCCCTCAGACTCCGAAGCTCAGCTTCAGCACCGCGAATGCCGCGGTCAGACCTACCGCCATCGCAAAGAAGGAGTTCAGCATCAGCAGCGCCACCCTGCGCCCCTCGGAATGCACGTAGTCCTCGATGATGGTCTGCATTCCTAGCCGCATATGGACGACGCCCGACAGCACCAGCAGCAGCAGCGGTATGGCGTTGTAGGGCTTCGCCAGCGTGCGCTTGACCGTGCCGTAGTCGGCGCCGATCAGACTGACGATCAGATAGATCAGGAATGACACCAGCACGACGTTGGCAACCGCCGTGACGCGCTGGCGCCAGAAATGATCCGCCCCCTCTTTCGCGGAGCCGAGCCCGCGCACTCTGGCGAGCGGCGTGCGATAGCCCATGTCAGAGCCCTCCCCGCAACGTCAGGCCGAAAGCCCACAGAGCCAGCGTCAGGGCGATCGAAGAGACGATGGTGAGCCACGACAGCACGTTGACCTGCCAGATCTGGAAGCCGCGGCCGGTATCCCAGATCAGGTGCCGGATGCCGCCCAGCATGTGATGGCACAGCGCCCAGGTGTAGCCGAACAGGATGAGCAGGCCGATCGGGTGACGAACGAGGCTGGCAAAGAGTTCGTACTCCCTCTCGCCCATCGCCGCGGCGATGAGCCAGGCCGCAAGCAGGAGCGTGCCGAAGTAGAGCGCCGAACCGGTGACGCGATGCAGGATCGACATCATCATGTTGATGTGGCGGCGATAGATGGAGAGATGGGGAGAGAGCGGACGCTCGATCGCCTGCCTGGCCTCGGCCATGGTGTCTCATCTCCCGCTAGCGGCGGCTGGGGTGCAGCGCGTCGTCGTGCTCATGCGGCTTTTAACGCTGTCCACCGGCGCCGACAATTGCGGGATTGTCTCAGGAGCGATGAGAGAGTCTCAAGCGTCGTTAGGTGTATTGTATACCAGAGACGCGATTGGTCGCTGAGGTGTCATTCCCGCAAGCGCGAAGCGCGCAAGCTGGAAACCAGAAACAGACTGCGGCGGTCGAGATCGTGGGTGGATGCCCGCTCTGCGCTTCACTTGGCGGGCATGACGGTGCCTACCTCAACGCGGCAGGATCAGCCACAGATCGAGGTCGAGGATGACGCCGTCGGCGTACTCGCCCTTGGCGTTGCGCAGGGGGAAGTCGGCGCACGTGCGGTTCTTGACGGCGGTGAGCCGGATGCGCAGCGCGCCGATGTCGCTGCGGCCTGCGATCTCGGCGGTCTCGAGCACCTCCGACCAGGCGTAGACCGTATCGCCGCCGAAGCAGGGCGCCACGTGCCGGCCGCCGTTGATGGCGGCGATGTGGAAGGCGTTGGCGAGGCCGTTGAACGACAGTGCGCGGGCGAGCGAGATGACGACGCCGCCGTAGACGAGCCGACGCTTGAACTGGCCCTGTGCCTGCTCATGCAGGTTGAAGTGCACTTTGGCCGTGTTCTGGTAGAGCCGAGTGGCGATCTGGTGCTCCGCCTCCTCCAGCGTCATGGCGTCGGCGTGGTCGATCTTCTCGCCCGCGGCGTAGTCGCTCCAGCGATACGGCGCGCCGGCCAGCGTGAAGTCGTAGCCGGCCAAGTCGAGCTTCGGCACCGCCATGCCCAGGCTGGCCGGATCGACGCGCTCTGCAAGCTTCGGCACCACCGGGGCGGGTGATGCCGCGCCGGTATCGCGCTTCCTCACCATCACCCAGCGCACGTACTCGAGTACCGTCTCGCCGCGCTGGTTGCGCCCTGTGGTGCGCACGTAGACCACGCCCGAGGCGCGGTTGGAGTTCTCGCGCAGTCCGATCACCTCGGAGGCGGCACTCAGCGTGTCGCCAGGATAGACCGGCGCCAGGAACCGGCACTCGGCATAGCCCAGGTTGGCGATGGCGTTGAGCGAGATGTCCGGCACGGTCTTGCCGAACACGGTGTGGAAGACCAGGAGGTCGTCGAGCGGCGCTTGCGGGTAGCCGATCGCCTTGGCGAACACCTCCGACGATTGCACGGCAAAGCGCGAACCATAGAGGCCCATGTAGAGTGCGGCATCGCCTACCGTGAGCGTGCGAGGGGTGGCGTGTTGCAGCACCTGGCCGACCGAGAAGTCCTCGAAGTAGTTGCCGAGGTTGGTCTTGGTTTGGCTCATGGCGCCTTCATCCTCTCGATGGCCTCGGCGATGGCGACGGTGCGCTGCGCTATCTCGGCGTGCAGCAGCTCCACCATGCGGCCCTCGACCGTGATGACGCCCTTGCCCTTGCTCTCGGGCAGCGCGAAGGCGGCGATGATCTTGCGCGCGAACGCCACCTCCGCCTCGGGCGGAGCGAACACCTCGTTGGCGACCGCGACCTGGTCGGGATGGATCAGCGTCTTGCCGTCGAAGCCCAGCGCGCGGCCATGGACGCACTCGCGCTTGAAGCCGTCGGCGTCCTTGAAGTTGTTGTAGACGCCATCGAGCACCTCGAGGCCGTAGGCGCGCGCGGCCGTGACGGTGGCCGACAGCCAGTAGAGCGCCGGACGCCTGTTGGCCGACAGGTCGGCGCGCGTCTCTTTGACGAGGTCGTTCGTGCCCATGACGAAGCAGGCGAGCCGCGAACCTGGTTGGCGCGAGGCGGCGGCGATCTGCGCCACGTTGAGGATGGCAAGCGGAGTCTCGATCATGGCCCAGAGCCGCGTCTTGTCAGGCGCACCGGCCTTGGCGAGCGCCTCGCTGGCGCGGGCGATGTCGGCGCCGGCGCTGGGCTTCGGCAGCAGAACCGCGTCCGGCGCCGCCGCCGCGGCGGCGGCGAGATCGGCGGCGCCCCAGGGGGTGTCGAGCCCGTTGATTCGGATGACGAGCTCGCGCTGGCCATAGCCGCCCGCCTTGACCGCGTCGCAGACCTGCTTGCGCGCCGTTTCCTTGGCGTCGGGGGCGACGGCGTCCTCCAGATCGAGGATCAGTGCGTCGGCGGCGAGTGCCTTGGCCTTCTCCAGCGCCCGGGCGTTGGACCCCGGCATGTAGAGCACGCTGCGTCGGGGGCGAATTTGCATGGGTGCCTCTTGCGGTGGCTCGGCTGAGGCAAAGGCCGTGCCGGTCGGTTGCCGTCGGGGTATCCTTCGTCCAAGTTCTGACTGGAGGCAATACGAACGATGGTGTGCACGTGGCAAGCGCCGATGTCGTGATCGTGGGCGGCGGGATCGTCGGCAGCGCGGTCGCCTATTTCCTGAGCAGCGACGCCGCATTCCGAGGCCGCCGCATCGTCCTGATCGAGCGCGACCCGAGCTACCGCGAGGCGAGCACGTCGCACTCGGCGGGCGGCGTGCGCCAGCAATTCTCGACGCCGGAGAATATCCGCCTCTCACAGTTCACGCTCGACCTGTTTCGCCGCCTGAAGGAGGTGTTCGGGCCGGACGCCGATGTCGGCTTCCGGGAACAGGGCTACCTGATCCTCGCATCCCAAGCGGCGCGGGGCGTGCTGGCGGAGAACGTGGCGCTGCAGACATCGATGGGCGCCGACATTGCGCTTGGAGAGCCCGCCGAGCTTGCTGGACGGTTTCCATGGCTCTCGGCGGAGGGGATTGCGGCCGGGGCCTTCAGCCGCTCCGGCGAAGGCTGGTACGACCCGCCGAGCCTCGCCGCCCTGTTCCGCAAGGCGGCCAAGGCGCAGGGCGTCGAAATCCGCAGCGATGAAGTGATCGCAATCGAGAAGAGTGGCAAACGCATCGAGGCCGTGCGCTTGAAGGGCGGTGACAGGATCGCCTGCGGCGCGCTCGTCAATGCCGCGGGGCCCTGGGCGGGCCAACTGGCGGTAATGGCCGACGTGCCGCTCCCCGTCGAGCCGCGCAAGCGCTACGTCTATGTCATCGATTGTCGCGAGGCGACGGAGGCCCTGCACCGGGCGCCGCTCACCGTCGATCCGTCGGGCGTGTGGTTCCGCCCCGAGGGGAGAGTCTTCATCTGCGGCAAGTCGCCGGAGGAAAGCGCGGAACCGCCGCCTGTCGACCTCGATTCCATCGACCATGCATTCTTCGACAGCGAAGTATGGCCGCACCTCGCCGCGCGCGTGCCGGCGTTCGAGAGCCTCAAGGTGGTCAACGCCTGGGCCGGCTATTACGATACCAACACGCTCGACCACAACGCCGTGATTGGCCGCCACACCGACATCGCCAACCTCTATTTCGCCAACGGCTTCTCCGGCCACGGCGCGCAGCAGGCCGCGGGCGCCGGCAACGCGGTGGCCGAGCTCATCGTGCACGGCGCCTTCCGTACCGTCGACCTGACGCGGCTCGGCTACGAGCGCATCGCCGCGGGCCGACCGCTGCCCGAGCGCAACGTGATATGAGGTCGTGATGGCAAAGGTTCTCGCCATCTCCTCGCACGTCGTGCGCGGAACCGTCGGCCTCGATGCGACCGTGCCCGGTCTGCAGTGGCTGGGCCACGAGGTGTGGGCGCTGCCGACCGTGCAGCTCGCGACCCGGCCGGGCCTCGGGCGCATCGAGAAGCGCGAGGTGACGGGGGCCGAGCTTGCCGCCACGTTTGCTGCGCTGGAAGCCGACGGCTGCTGGCCCATGCTCGATGCCGTGCTGACGGGGTATTTCGCGGGACCTGGCGCGGTCGCGGCCGCGGCCGACGCCATCGGCCACATCAAACACGCCAATCCACGCGTGGTCGTGCTGGTGGACCCGGTGCTCGGCGACGGCGGCCGGCTCTACGTGTCGCAGGCGACGGCCGACGCGATCCGGGACCGGCTCGTCCCCCTCGCCAGCCTCGCCACGCCCAACCTGTTCGAGCTCGGCTGGCTCACAGGCGCGGTTGTGGGAGACAGAGATGCGACAACAGCGGCGGCGCGGAAACTGGGGCTCGCCAGCGTCGTCGTCACGTCGGCGGCGGAGACCGTTTCTGACGTCGCCACACTGCTGGTGACCAGGGATAGGTGCATCGAGAATAGCGCCCCGAGGCGGACCGGCATCCCGAACGGTGCCGGCGACCTGCTGGCCGGACTGCTGCTCGGTCACATGCTCAACAGGCAGTCGCAGGAGGAAGCCCTCACGGCATGCCTCGCGGATCTCGACCGCGTGCTGGCCGCCAGCGCCGGCCGCGACGTGCTGCAGCTTTCCGCGCTTCGAGCGTGAGCCCCGAGGGATCATGGCACCTACGACCCAAGGACGCGAGAAACCCAAGGGCGCCCTGGCCTTCTTCCAGCACGAGGCAGCGGCGGGCATTGTGCTGGTGGCAGCGACGGTCGCCGCGCTCGTCTTCGACAACACGCCGCTGACGCGGCTCTACCAGGTGTTCCTCGACACGCCTGTGGGCGTGCGCGTCGGCGCGCTGGCGATCGACAAGCCGCTGCTGCTGTGGATCAACGACGGGCTGATGGCGATCTTCTTCTTCCTGGTCGGCCTCGAGATCAAACGCGAGCTGCTGCGGGGCGAGTTGTCGACCTTCGGCCAGGCGGCGCTGCCTGCAATGGCAGCCATCGGCGGCATGGCGGTGCCGGCGCTCATCTACGTCTGGATCAACGCCGGCAACGCTATCGCGCTCAAAGGCTGGGCCATTCCGTCGGCCACCGACATCGCCTTCGCCGTGGGCGTACTGGCGCTGCTGGGGCCGAGGGTGCCGAGCTCGCTCAAGCTGTTCCTGCTGGCGCTCGCCATCCTCGACGACCTCGGCGCCATCGTCATCATCGCGCTGTTCTATACGGAGAACCTGTCCTGGCTCTCGCTGGGCCTGGCGGCGGCCGGCATCGTCGTGCTCGCGGCCCTCAACGTGCGGGGCGTCACGCGGCTCGCCCCCTATCTGCTGGCGGGCCTCTTCATTTGGGTGTGTGTATTGAAGTCGGGCGTACACGCGACGCTGGCCGGTGTGGTGGTCGCCTTCGCAATCCCGCTAACGGGCAAGGGCGCCGACGAGCCCTCGCTGCTCGAGCAGCTGGAGGAGAGCCTGCATCCCTGGGTCGCCTTCGGCGTGCTGCCGCTGTTCGCCTTCGCCAACGCCGGCGTGTCGCTCGCAGGCCTGTCGCTGGCGAAGCTCGCGGAGCCGGTGCCCCTGGGGATCGCGGCCGGCCTGTTCCTCGGCAAGCCGCTCGGCATCCTCGGGGCGACGTGGTTGGCGGTCGTGAGCGGGCTGGCGCCGAAACCGGCCGGCGCCAACTGGGGTCAGCTCGCTGGCGTCGGCATGCTGGGCGGCATCGGCTTCACCATGAGCCTGTTCATCGGCACGCTGGCCTACTACGACGGCGCATATGCTGCCGACGTGCGGATGGGCGTTCTCACGGGCTCGCTGCTGTCGGCGATGGCGGGGCTCGCCATGCTCGCCGCGGCCAGCCCGCGGACGGCGGCTCCGCCGGGGTAGCGGTTCGCCCGCTCAACCGGGCTGCAGGGCAGCCTTGAGGACGCGGGCATAGTTGCCGATGGCGAGTTTCCTGATGCGAGTCTCGGGAAGACGCTGGCGCTGCCAGTGCTCGACGATGCGTCGCACCTCGGCGTACCCAGACACGACGCTGAACGTCGCCAAGCCGTTCATGTCGGTGCCGAACGCGACATGGTCCTCTCCAAGCCACTCGGCGAGCTGGGCGATCCGGTCGCCATAGGCCTCGACCGTCTTGCCGACATCGGGCGCAAGCGCCCAGAGGCCCACCACGCCGCCCTTGCGCGCAATCTCCCGTGCAACATCGAGCGACAGTTGTCGGCGCCGCCACACTAGCGCCGAAGGGGGTGCCGCCGGCCCACGGGTCACCGAGCCGTGCGACCACACCACCGGCGCCCGCGAGACGGAGAGGGCATCTCGTGCGGTGGCCTCCGTGCAGTGCGCGAGATCGACCAGGATGCCGAGGCGGTTGCATTCCCGGACGACCTGCTTTCCAAGCTCGGTCAGGCCCTTGTGCTCGGGAGGATCGGTCTGGATATCGCCGAGCGTGTTGCGCGTGTAGTGGACGAGCTGGAGATGTCGGACGCCCAAGTCGTAGGCGACTTTGACGCGACCTGCGTCGTTCTCGATGAAGCTCGCGCCCTCGACGGACAGCACGATTTGCGGCTCGCCGCGCAATGCGCGGTCGACATCTGACGCTGACCTGACGATCTTGAGCTTCTGGTCGGCCACATGCGCTTTGATGCGGCCGAGCTCGCGCTGAAACCAGCCGAGTGGCTCACCCGGTGCCGGCACGGACTTCTGCTTGTAGGTCTTCGAATCGAACCACAGGATGTCGCCACCGAGCGACCACGAAACCAGTGTGGCGCCGCCTGCCGACAACGCCTGCGCCACCGGACGCGAATGGTACTTGCTGTCGCCGAAGAACGAGTGGAAATGCATGTCGCCGATGTAGATTGGCGTCTGCGCCTCAGCCCGAGCGGCAAGCAGCAGAGGGCTGGCTAGAGCGCCTGCAACAAACTCGCGGCGGTCCATCGCGGCGTGCCTCCTAGCCCTTCTCCGCTGCCCGGATGGCCGGGATGATCTTGGTCTCCAGCGTCTCGGGAGTGATTGGGCCGACATGCTTGTAGGCGATGCGCCCTTTGCCGTCGACGACGAAGGTCTCCGGCATGCCGTAGACGCCCCATTCGATTGCCGCCCGGCCGTCGCCGTCGATCCCGACCGCGGTGAAGGGGTTACCGTAGCGGCCGAGGAAGCGGCGCGCCGCCGTGGCCTGGTCCTTGTAGTTGACGCCGTAGAGGCGCACGCCCGTCCTCTCCTTGAGCGCCACGAGCAGAGGGTGCTCCTGCACGCAGGGCACGCACCAGGAGGCCCAGAAGTTCACGACCGACACCCGGCCCGATGCGAGGTCGGCGCTGCTGAAGCCCGGCACGAACTTGACGCCGTCGGTGAGGCCTTCGAGCGGGGCAAGCGTCACGGACGGCACCGGCTTGCCGATCAGCGCTGAGGGGAGCTTGGAGGGGTCGCCGCTGCGGAGCGCGAAGGCGAAGAGCGCCGCCAGAACCACGAAGATTGCGAGCGGCCACACGAGCGCGCGCGATCTGCCTCCGCCGGACGGGGAGGGGTCGGTGCTGGGAAGAGGCTCGCGCATGGTCATCATTGCGAGGGACGCTGCGACCGGCGCCGGACACCGCGCGACTCGAGCTCGTCGACGAGCCGCTGCATGCGGCGACCGTCGAATACGAGCCACGCAATCAGGGTCGCGAGCGCCAGCGCCACCACGCCGTAGGCGGCCCAGATGTAGGCGGCGTGAGGTCCGAGGTCCATGGGCTAC
>JBGGME010000164.1:0-9707 GCA_041288195.1 Hyphomicrobiaceae bacterium | reverse complement strand
CGTCACCGTCTTCAACATGCTGGGCAGGCTCTCGAAGGGGTACGCGCAAGCGTAGGTCGCTGTGGAGCATCGCTACGACGGGCTCGAGGCGCAGAGCTTCAAGAATCGGATCGACGCGCGCTCCGAGAAATGGAGCGCGCGCGTGCTCGACAGCCTGTTCATGTCGCCGCTGGTGTTGCCGGCGCTCGCGTTCGGACTGGCGGCATTGATGTTCTTCACGCTCATCGGCATGTCGGTGTCCCCGCTGACCCTGATCATCGGCCACACGGTAGTGTGCGTGCCCTATGTCGTGCGCACCACGGTCGCGGCGCTGGCGCAGCTCAACGTGTCGCTGCTCGAGAGCTCGGCAAGCCTAGGCGCGTCGCGCATTTTCACATTCCGCCGCGTGACGCTGCCGCTGATCCGGCCGGGCATCCTGGCGGGGGCGTTCATTGCCTTCATGTCGTCGTTCGACAACGTGCCGGTGTCGCTGTTCCTGCGCGATGCCCGTACCGACATGCTGCCGATCCGCATGTGGCAGGACCTCGAGGGCAAGCTCGACGTGACGATTGCCGCCGTCTCCGGCGTGCTGATCGTGGTGACGCTGGCGCTGATGATGGTGATGGAGCGGGTTGCGGGGCTGTCCCGCAGGCTGCGGTGATCGCGATGCTGCTCGCGGCTCTGCGCGAAACTCGCCGACGGTCCCGTTCAGCTGCCGCGGTAGAGCGAGAAGCCCCACGGCGTGATCTTCATGGGCAGGTGATAGTGCTGCTCGGGATCGGCAATCGTGAAGCGGAACGGGACGTCAACGAGAAAGGGCGGGGTCGCCTGCGGCACGCCGGCGGCAGCAAAGTAGGCTCCGGCATGGAACACGACCTCGTACGCCCCGGGTTGCAGCCTCTCCTTGGTGAGCGCATGCTCGAGCACGCCCGAGGCCGCCAGCTCGCCCTCGGCAATGAGACGTCGCTGGGGCGCCAGTGCGAAGACCTCGATCCGCATGCCGCGGGCCGGCACGCCGCGCGTCACGTCCACCGCATGCACCGACAGTCCCGGCATCGCTCGCCCTCCCTTGGATGGCGGCCATGGTAGCTGGAGAGGCCGCCGCCGCAAGCCCGCAGACACCGCGACTGGCGCCGGCGCTCGCGGCCATGACGGGATTGCAGGCCCTGGTCGCGCTCGCCCTGTTTGCCCCGGGGGTGCTCGCACCCAAGTTCGGCATCAGCGAGCGCGACATCTCGCTCTTCACGACGAGCGTCTTCGTTGTCGGCGTCGCCACCTCCATGGCCGGCGGCATGCTGGCGGCGCGGCTCGGATCGCTTTCGGTCGCCGCGCTGTGTGCCCTGGCCGTGGCCGCCGCCATGACGACCGCGATGCACGGCAGCTCTGCGGCCCTCATCGCTGCGGGCGCCATCCTGGGCTTGGCGTTCGGCCCCGAGACGCCGGCAAGCTCGGCGCTGCTGGCCCGCCTTTCTCGGCCGGAGCAGAGGCCTTTGATCTTCTCGATCCGCCAGACCGGCAACCAGCTCGGCGCCATGCTGGGCTCGCTGACCCTCCCGGCGATTGCCGTGCTGGCGCCGGATGCCGGCTTTGCGGTGATCGCTCTGCTGTCAGTCCTGATGTGCGTCGTGTTTCTCGCCATGCGGCCGCGCTATGACACTGGCCATACCGGCGCCGCCGCGCGCATCAGCCTGCAGCAATCCTGGCATCTGCTGCGCGCCGTGCCCGCGCTGTCGTTGCTCGCGCTCGTGTCCATGCCATTCTCCGCCATGCAGCTCGCGCTCAATGCCTACTTCGTCATTCTGGCCGTCGACCGGCTGGCGCTGCCGCATGTCACGGCAGGTGTCCTGCTTGCCGTCGCCCAGGCCGGCGGCCTCATCGGGCGCCTGCTGTGGGGCATGGTCGCGACCCGCTACCACTCGGCGCGGGCGGTCGTGGCGGGTCTGGGCTTCGCCATGTCGGCGTGCGCGGCGGCCGTGTCGATCGCCTCGCCCAGCTGGCCGCTGGTCGCGCTCGGCGCGCTTGCATTTGTGTTCGGGCTGACGGCGAGCGGCTGGAACGGCGTGTTCCTCGCGGAGGTGGCGCGCCTCGCGCCCGAGGGCCGCGTGCCCGAGGCGACCGGCGCCGTGCTCACCGCCAGCTATGCCGGCCTCCTGCTCGGGCCCCTGCTGATGGCCGGCGTCGCCCAGGTCGCGTCCATCCAGCAAGGCTACGCGGTGCTCGCCGCGCTCGCGCTGCTGGCGACCGTGGCGTTGCGGAGGGCGCCGCCATGATCGAGCTCGACGCACGCTCGATCGCCGCCGCCGTGAACGCCCGCACGCTTGATCCCGTCGAGGTCGCCGAAACGTTCATTGCGCGCATCGCCGAGCGCAACCCTTCGCTCAATGCGCTCTGCGCTTTCGACCCTGCACCGGCGCGCAGCGAGGCGCAGCAGGTGCGCGCGCGGATCGCGGCCGGAGAGCGGCCCGGACTTGCCGGCGTGCCCGTCGTCGTCAAGGACAACATCTGGGTCGCCGGCCGACGCATCGCCCAAGGCTCGCGGCTCTTCGCCGACCACGTCGCCCCGCAGGATGCCATTGCCGTGGCGCGGCTGCGGCGCTCCGGTGCGGTCATCATCGGCATCGGCAATTGTCCCGAGTTCGCCTGCAAGGGCGTCACCAACAGCCCTCTGCACGGCGTGGCCCGTCACCCTCTCGACCTGCGGCTCACACCGGGCGGCTCGTCCGGCGGCAATGCGGCAGCGCTCGCAGCAGACTTCGCGCCGATAGCTCTCGGCACCGACGGCGGCGGCTCGGGTCGCCGACCGCCCGCGCATACCGGCGTGGTCGGCTTCAAGCCGTCGTTCGGCGCCATCCCCTACGGCCCCGGTTTCCCCGAGCCGTTCTGGGGCATTGCCGTGTTGGCTCCCATGGGGCGCACGGTCGGCGATGTGGCCACCCTTTTCGAGGCCGTCGCCGGGCCGGACCCTGGTGATCCCGAGAGCATTGCCGTCGACGCGGCCTGTGATTTGGACGTGGCGCGGCTGCGCATTGCCTTCAGTCCGAAACTCGGCCTCGACGTGCCCGTCGATGCAGATGTCGCTGACGCGGTAGCTCACGCGGTGGAGCACCTCGTGGGCGCGGGCTGGCGCATCGCGCGCGCTGACCCTGCCTGGCCCGCTGGGATCAGCGAGGCCTCCATCATGCCTCTGCAGCTGGCGGGCCTTGCCGCGCTTCACGGGCAGACGTGGCAGCAAAGACCAGAGCTGTTCGACCCCGACATCGGCGCCCAGATCGAGCGTGGCCTGGCACTCACCGGAGCCGAGGTCGCGGGCGCGCTGGAGGCCAGCCAGCGCATCAAGTGCTCTGTCGCCGCCTTCTTCGGCGAGCACGACATTCTCCTCACGCCCACGGCCCCTTGTGTTGCCTGGTCCGCCACAGAGCTCGGCCCGGCCACCATCGGCAGCGTCGCTGTCGCGCCGCGCGCGCACGCCGTGTTCACGCCGCTCTTCAATCACGCGCTGACGCCGGCCCTTTCGCTCCCCTGCGGCCTGGGCCGCGACCGTCTGCCGGTGGGTCTGCAGATCATCGCGCGGCGAGGGCGCGATCGCTGCGTCCTCGACCTCGCTGCGGCCGCCGAGCGCGTTCTTTCCGGGAGGCCCTGAAGTCCGATGCGCATTCTGCTTGCCAATCCGAACACCAGCGAAGGCGTCACCCGACGGCTCCACGATGCCGCCGTCAAGGTCGCGGCGCCAGGAACGGCGCTGGTCCCGCTGACCGCCCCCCGCGGCCTTCCCTATATCGCCAGCCGCGCGGAGGCGCAGATCGGCGGCACGATCGTGCTCGAGATGCTGGCCGAGCATCACCGCGGCGCTGACGGCGCCGTCATTGCCGCCTTCGGCGACCCCGGCCTGTTCGGCGCGCGCGAGCTGTTCGACATCCCCGTCGTCGGCATGTCGGAGGCGGCGATGCTGACGGCCTGTATGCTCGGCCGCAAGTTCGCCATCGTGACGTTCGCCGAGGCCTTGAAGCCTTGGTATCAGGACTGCGTCGAGATGCACGGCCTCCAAGCGCGCTGCGCCGGCGTGTATGCGCTCGGCGGCCCATTCTCGTCGATCCTGGAGGTGCGCGACGAGATGGCGGACCTTCTGGTCGAGCTTGCCAATCGACTCGTCGCCGACGCGCAGGCCGACGTCGTCATCTTCTCGGGCGCGCCGCTCGCCGGCTTGACGGACCGCGTCAAGCATCGCATCCCCGTGCCGGTCGTCGATCCGATCCAGGCCGCCGTGAAGCTCGCCGAGACGCTCGTCGCGTTGGGGACGGCCAAGCCCACCGTCGGCACTTTCCGCCGTCCCGGCGCCAAGGAGACGAGCGGGATACAGGCGGCGCTGGCGCGACGCATCGAGCGCAAAGACACCTGAGAGGCCGGCATGGGCAAGCTCGACACGGTAATTCGAGGCGGACAGGTCGCGACCGCCAGCGACACGGTTGCCTGCGACGTCGGCATCCGCGAGGGCCGCATCGTCGCGCTCGGCGACGACCTCGGTACCGCCGATGAGATCATCGATGCCCGCGGCAAGCTGGTGCTCCCCGGGGGCATCGACAGCCATGTGCATTTCGCCCAGCCGAGCGGCCCCGGCATCGTCATGGCGGACGACTTCGAGAGCGGCACCCGCGCGGCAGCCTTCGGCGGCAACACGCTGGTCATGCCGTTCTGCCTGCAGCAGAAAGGCGAGAGCCTGCGCCAGGCGGTCAAGGACTACCACGCCAAGGCGGACGGCAAGTGCCACACGGACGTCAGCTTCCACCTCATCATCTCCGACCCGACCCCGCAGGTGCTGGGCCAGGAGCTCCCCGCGCTCGTCGCCGACGGCTACACCTCCTTCAAGGTCTTCATGACCTACCAGGACCTCGCCCTGTCGGACATGGAGCTGCTCGAGGTGTTCTCGGTAGCGCGCGAGACCGGCGCGCTGGTGATGGTGCATGCCGAGAACTATGACGCCATTCGTTTCCTGACGGAGAGGCTGGAGCGGGCAGGCAAGACGGCGCCCAGGTTTCACGCGACGTCGCGACCTATCGCCGTGGAGCGCGAGGCGACGCACCGCGCCATCTCGCTCGCCGAGCTCGTCGACGTGCCGATCATGATCGTGCACGTGTCCAACGGCGAAGCCATGGAGCAGATCCGCTGGGCGCAGCAGCGCGGATTGAAGGTATTCGGCGAGACCTGCCCGCAGTACCTGGTGCTGACGGAGAAGGACCTCGACGGCCTCAACATGGAGGGCGCCAAGTACGTGTGCAGCCCGCCGCCGCGCGATGCGGCAAGCCAGAAGGCGTGCTGGCTCGGGTTGGAGACGGGCGTGTTCCAGGTATTCTCGTCCGATCACTGCCCGTTTCGCTACGACGACCCCGAGGGCAAGCTCGCTCCCAAGGGCCGCACCAGCTTCCGCTGGGTGCCGAACGGCATTCCGGGCGTGGAGACACGGCTGCCGATCCTGTTCTCCGAGGGCGTCGTGAAGGGGCGCATCACGCTGAACCAGTTCGTGGCGCTCACCGCCACCAACCACGCCAAGATGTACGGGCTGCATCCGCGCAAGGGCACGATCGCCGTCGGCGCCGATGCGGACATCGCCATCTGGGACCCCGAGCGCCGAGTGAGGATCTCGCAGGCGCTGCTGCATCACGGCTCGGACTACACGCCCTACGAAGGGCTCGAGGTCACGGGCTGGCCGGTGACGACGCTGGTGCGCGGGATGACGGTCGTGCGCGACGGCACACTCGTGGCCAGTTCCAGGACGGGCCGGCATGTCCCGCGCGACCGCTCGCCCTACGCCAGTCCCGTCCCCCGGCCGGAATGAGGCGCGGCAGGCGGCGGCTCAGGAGGCGCGCCGGTCCTTCCTGGCCGGCTTTACGGGTGCCCTTCCCAGAACCTCGCGCAGGTTGACGGGCCCTCGCGGCGGGCGGGCGGCGGTCAGGCTCTCCCCAATCTCCAGGAGATGCCGGCGCAGGGCCGATACGGCGGCCGCTGTCTCTCCGGCCACGAGCAGGCGCACGATCTGGCGGTGCTCGTCGCATCGGCAGATGTCTCGGCCGCGCTGCTCGTAGAGCGCGATCGCCACGTTGCCGCGGGCAATGAGCTCGCCCAGGATGTCGACGAGGATGCGATTGCCGAGCGCCTCTGCGAGGTCGAGGTGGAAGGCGCCGGCGAGCTGCATGGACGCGAGCGTGTCGCCGCGCGCATTGGCTTGCGCCTCGCTCGCCACCTTGCGCCGCAGAGCCGCGAGCCGCGCCCGCGTGATGCGCGAGGCGCCTTCGGCGAGCATGTTGCATTCGATCAGCCGCCGCACCTCGTAAAGCTGCCGCACCTCGTCGATGGAGGGCTCCGCGATGCGCGCGCCGCGGTTGGGCTCCAGCACGACGAGGTGATCGTGCGCGAGATGCTGCAGAGCCTGCCGCACGAGCGTCCGGCTGACGCCGAACACGTGGGCCAGATGTGCTTCCGGCAGCCGCGTGCCCGGGGACAGCCGATGCTCGACGATGGCGAGATGGATGTCCCTGTAGACGGTCTCCGCGCGACCGGTCTCATGCGGCGGCGACGCGCCCTGCACTCCGAGGCCAAGCGCTCCCGATCGAGCTGCGGCAGTTCGTGTTCGAGTCATGGTGTTTGCGCCAAGGAGATCCGAGACAGGCGCCCTAGTCAGAAACAAGCGCGGCGCACTGGCAAGAGGCTTCGCTCGCTGCCTCAATTGTACGCAATCCACTGCCGAAATTGTATGCAATCCTGCCCTAGCCAATCGTGCCGAGCCATGCATACTTTAGCCGGGCATTCCTGACGACACGTACAACCCCGCGATCGATCACGCACGACACGGAGTATCACCCATGCAGGGAAGACCAATCATACCGAAGAGGCTCGCAGCCACGTTCGCGACGTCGGCTGTGCTCGCCGCCGCGCTCGCCACGGCTGCGCTCGCGCAGGAGAAGGTGCTGCGCATCGGCATGACGGCCGCCGACATCCCCAAGACCCACGGCCAGCCCGACCAGGGCTTCGAGGGCAACCGCTTCACCGGCATCCCGCTCTACGACGCGCTGACCCACTGGGACCTTTCCTCCGCCGACAAGCCGAGCGTGCTGATCCCCGGTCTCGCCACCGAGTGGAAGGTCTCGGACGCCGACAAGACCAAGTGGGTGTTCAAGCTGCGCCAGGGCGTCAAGTTCCACGATGGCTCCGACCTGAAGGCCGCCGCCATCGTGTGGAACGTGCAGAAGGTGCTCGACAAGGAGGCGCCGCACTTCGCACCCGACCAGATCGGCGTCACCGTCAGCCGCATGCCGAACCTCGTGTCGGCCAAGGCCATCGACGACACCACGGTCGAGCTCACCACCAAGGAGCCCGACAGCTTCCTGCCCATCAACCTCACCAACCTCTTCATCGCCTCCCCCGCCCACTGGCAGAAGAAATACGACGCGCTCTCCTCGGTCGCCGACAAGGCAGAGCGGGCCAAGCAGGCCTGGGCCGCCTTCGCTGCCGACGCCTCGGGCTCCGGGCCCTTCAAGATGGCAAAGTTCCAGCCCCGCGAGCGCGCCGAGTACGTCAAGAACGCCGCCTACTGGGACCCCAAGCGCCAGCCTAAGATCGACCGCGTGGTGCTCCAGCCGATGCCGGAGGCCAACGCGCGCACGGCGGCGCTCCTCTCGGGCCAGGTCGATTGGATCGAGAACCCGGCACCCGATGCCGTCAAGAGCATCAAAGACAAGGGCTTCGTCATCACCGCGAACGCGCAGCCGCACGTGTGGCCGTGGCAGTTCTCCTTTGCGGACGGCTCGCCCTGGCTCGACAAGAAGGTGCGGCACGCGGCCAACCTCTGCGTCAACCGCGACGAGCTGAAGTCGGCGCTCAGTGGCCTGATGGAGGTCCCCAAGGGTACGGTGCCGCCCGGGCATCCCTGGTGGGGGAACCCGAAGTTCGAGATCAAATACGACCTCCCCGCCGCCAAGAAGCTGATGCAGGAGGCAGGCTACGGGCCCGGCAAGCTGCTCAAGGTGAAGGTCATCACCTCCGCATCGGGCTCCGGCCAGATGCAGCCGGTGCCGATGAACGAGTTCCTGCAGCAGGCGCTGAAGGAGTGCTTCTTCGACGTCAAACTCGACGTCATCGAGTGGAACGCGTTGTTCACGAACTGGCGGGCGGGCGCCAAGGACCCCACCTCACGCGGCGCGCACGCCACCAACGTGACGTTCGCGGCCATGGACCCGTTCTTCGCCATGGTGCGCTTCACCTCGACCAAGACGTTCCCGCCGGTCTCCAACAACTGGGGCTACTTCGGCAACGCCGAGTTCGACGATCTGATCGCCAAGGCGCGCACCGCCTTCGCCGACAAGGACCGCGACGAGGCGCTCGCCAAGCTGCACGCCCGCATCGTCGAGGAGGCTCCCTTCCTGTGGGTCGCCCACGACGTGGGCCCGCGCGCCATGAGCACCAAGATCAAGGGTTACGTGCAGCCCAAGAGCTGGTTCGTCGACCTGGCGCCGGTGAGCCTGGAGTAGCGCTGACAGAATAACGCGGTGCAGGGTTGGGCATTCTCGCTCAACCCTGCCGACGACGTTCCGTACGATTGGCTGCAGGGGTGGAGGCACCGGGCCGGCCGTTGCTCCTTCGGCGGCGGCGCTCCAGGATGGGGGTGCCGCCGGACGCCCGCCTGCGAGAGGCTGATGCTGATCTTCATCTGCAAGCGCCTCGTCTACACCATACCGATCATGCTCGGTGTGGCGGTCGTGTGCTTCATGCTGGTGCACCTGGCGCCTGGCGACCCGCTCGTCTCGGTGCTTCCGCCCGATGCCTCGGAGAACCTCAAGCAGCAGCTGATGACGCTCTACGGCTTCGACCGTCCTTACTGGGAGCAGTTCTTCAAGTGGCTGGGACGCACCCTGCAGGGTGACCTCGGCACCTCCATCCGCACCAATCGCCCGGTCGTGCTCGAGGTCACCAAGGCGGTGCACAACACGCTTATGCTGGCTGCGCTCGCAACCGTCATCGGCTTCGTGCTCGGGACGCTGTTCGGCTTCGTCGCCGGCTATTTCCGCGACAGCTGGATCGACAAGCTCGCCTCCGCCGTCTCGGTCGTGGGCGTGTCGGTGCCGCACTACTGGCTCGGCATGGTGCTGGTGATCGTATTCGCGGTAACCCTGGGCTGGCTGCCGCCGACCGGTGCGGGGCCCGGCGGCTCCGAGGCGTGGAAGTGGAATTGGGCGCACGTGCGCCACCTGATCCTGCCGGCGGTCACGATGTCGATGATCCCCATGGGCATCATCGCCCGCACGGTGCGAGCGCTCGTCGCCGAAACGCTGTCGCAGGAGTTCATCGCGGGCCTGCGGGCCAAAGGCCTCTCCGACTTCGGCATCTTCCGCCACGTCGTCAAGAACGCCGCGCCGACGGCGCTGGCGGTGATGGGCATCCAGCTCGGCTATCTGCTCTGCGGATCGATCCTGATCGAGACGGTGTTCGCATGGCCCGGCACAGGGCTGCTGCTCAACGACGCCATCTTCCAGCGCGACCTGCCGGTGCTGCAGGGCACGATCCTGGTGCTCGCCATGTTCTTCGTCATCCTCAACGTCGCCGTCGACGTGCTGCAGACGGCGCTCGACCCCCGCGTCCAGCGGAGCTGACACGATGCTCGACGCCAGCTACGCGGACGCCAATGCACCGATCACGCGGTCGCCGGGCTACTGGGCGACCGTGTGGCGGCGCTTCCGGCG
>JBGGME010000163.1:0-9081 GCA_041288195.1 Hyphomicrobiaceae bacterium | reverse complement strand
CCTCGGCTCGCGAGGCTGCCACTCGAGGGGCGGTCTCATGGGACGGCCGGGGGGCCGCGTAAAGGCGACACGGTTCGAACCCGTGCGCTTGGGGCTAGGTGATCGGATCGGTCAAGCAGCTTCCATCGCGGCGACGGGGCGCAAGAGCCGAGTGCTCAGGCCTCTAGTCCGGCGGCTAAACGCCCCGTTCCCTTTTGCTCGCAAACCCTCGGGGTCGCGGCCCGCGAGGCGATTTGTGTTGGGTGAGATGGTGAGTGGTGAGGTGGTGAGATGGCGGGCGTGCCGCGTGGCGCGGGGGGAGCTTCCTCCGAGAGAATGGTCTCTACGCCCAATCTCACCACTCACCATCTCACCATCTCACCGGCCTACCATTGGGGGGCGCGGCCCTGATGCCTGGCGCCTGCCCCCTGCTTCCCTGCTGCCTGCGCTGTAGGCGGAACTGCCCTTGTGCGTTGCAGGAGCACACATTGCACGCACCGTTGCCCTCATGCATACTCGGGCGTCATCAGTCCAGGGCGGCGCCCGGCATCGGCCCGCCGTTCGCGTGGGAAACAGCATGGCTCAAGGCAACGCCGCCGCCACACCTGCGCCGGCCGAGAGTGAAGTCCCAGCGGTACAAATGATCGCCGTCAACAAGTGGTACGGCGAGTTCCACGTCCTCCGGAACGTCGACCTCACCGTCAACCAGGGCGAGAAGATCGTCATCTGCGGCCCCTCGGGCTCGGGCAAGTCGACGCTGATCCGCTGCATCAACCGGCTCGAGGAGCACCAGAAGGGCCAGATCATCGTCGACGGCATCGAGCTCACCAACGACGTGCGCCAGATCGACAAGATCCGCTCCGACGTCGGCATGGTGTTCCAGAGCTTCAACCTGTTCCCGCACCTGACCGTGCTCGACAACCTGTGCCTGGCGCCGGTGTGGGTGAAGAAGCTGCCCAGGGCCGAGGCCGAGAAGCGGGCCATGCAATACCTGCAGCGGGTGAAGATCCCCGAGCAGGCGCAGAAATATCCTGGCCAGCTCTCGGGCGGCCAGCAGCAGCGCGTCGCCATCGCCCGCGCGCTGTGCATGAACCCGCGCATCATGCTGTTCGACGAGCCCACCTCCGCGCTCGATCCCGAGATGGTCAAGGAGGTGCTCGACACCATGATCGAGCTGGCCAAGGGCGGCATGACCATGCTGTGCGTCACCCACGAGATGGGCTTTGCCCGCTCGGTCGCCGACCGGGTGATCTTCATGGACCGGGGCGAGATCGTCGAGCAGGGCGCGCCCAAGGAATTCTTCGCCAACCCGAAATCCGACCGCACCAAGCAGTTCCTGTCGCAGATCCTGAACCACTAGGCTTATCTCAAGGGAGAGCGTACGAGATGAAACGCATCGCAAAGCTGACCACTGCGGCCGCAGTCGGTCTCCTCGGCACGACCGTCGTGGCGAGCGCGCAGACCAAGACGCTCGACACCGTCAAGCAGCGCGGCTCACTGAGCTGCGGCGTCAACGTCGGCCTCGCCGGCTTCAGCCAGCCCGACGACAAGGGCAACTGGACCGGCCTCGACGTCGACTACTGCAAGGCCATCGCCGCCGCCGTGCTCGGTGATGGCACCAAGGTCAAATACGTGCCGACCACCGCCAAGGAGCGCTTCACGGCGCTGCAGTCGGTCGAGATCGACGTGCTGATCCGCAACACCACCTGGACCACGGCGCGCGACAGCTCGCTCGGCCTGATCTTCGCGGGCGTCAACTACTACGACGGTCAGGGCTTCATGGTGAAGGCCTCGCTCGGCGTGAAGTCCGCCAAGGAGCTCAACGGCGCCACGGTCTGCGTGCAGACCGGCACCACCACCGAGCTAAACCTCGCCGACTACTTCAAGGCGAACAAGATGACCTACAAGCCGGTCGTGTTCGAGAAGCTCGACGAGACCATGCAGGCCTACCTCGCCGGCCGCTGCGACGTCTACACGACCGACCAGTCGGGCCTCTATTCGAACCGGGTGCAGCAGCCCAAGCCCGAGGACCATGTGGTGCTGCCCGAGGTCATCTCCAAGGAGCCGCTCGGACCTTCGGTGCGGCAAGGCGACGACCAGTGGCTGACGGTGGTCAAGTGGGTGCACTACGCGCTGCTCAACGCCGAGGAGGCCGGCATCACCCAGGCCAACGTCGGCGAGATGCTGAACAGCACCAACCCCGAGATCAAGCGCATCCTCGGCAAGGACGGCGAGCTCGGCAAGGGTCTCGGCCTCAGCAACGACTTCGTCGTCAACGTCGTCAAGGCGGTCGGCAACTACGGCGAGCTGTTCGAGCGAAACGTCGGCACGGGCTCGCGCCTCAAGATCGCCCGCGGACTGAACAATCTCTGGAGCAAAGGCGGCATCCAGTACGCGCCGCCGCTGCGGTAGCCAAGGACGACGCGCCGGCCGCTCGACACCCCGGGCGGCCGGCGCATCGCATTGAGCAGCAGCAAGGGGCAAGGCACCGCATGGCCGTCGCTACGAGCGCCCGACCGGCCCGCACCGCTCCGCAGGCGGCGTTCTTCTATCGGCCCGAGGTGCGCCAGGCGATCTACCAGATCGTCACCGTCGTCGCCCTCGTGGTGCTGTTCTGGATCCTGATCACCAACACGGCTGCCAACCTCAAGCGTCAGAACATTGCCTCGGGCTTCGGCTTCATCGACCGCACCGCCGGCTTCGACGTCTCGCAGCACCTGATCCCCTTTGATGCCTCGATGACCTACGGCCGGGCGTTCCTGGTCGGCCTGCTCAACACGCTGCTGGTGGCGGGCCTCGGCATCGTACTTGCCACCATGCTCGGCTTCGTCATCGGCATCGCCCGCCTCTCCACCAACTGGCTGGTGGCGCGGCTCGCCACCGTCTACGTCGAGGTGATCCGCAACGTGCCGGTGCTGCTGCAGCTGTTCTTCTGGTATTTCGCAGTGCTGAAGAGCCTGCCGGTGCCGCGGCAGAGCCACGTGCTACCCGGCGGCGGATTCCTCAACGTGCGCGGGCTCTATCTGCCGGCGCCGGTGCCCGAGGCTGGCTTCGAAGCAGTGGCGCTGACGGTCCTCATCGGCGTGGTCGCGTCCATCGCCGTGTATTTCCTGGCGCGCCGGCGGCAAATGCAGACCGGCCAGCGCCTGCCCGTGCTGTGGATCACGCTGGCCCTCGTCGTGCTGCTGCCGCTCGGCGTCTTCATCGTGACGGGCCAGCCGCTCAGCTGGGACTACCCCGAGCTCAAGGGCTTCAATTTCCAGGGCGGCATGGTGATGCAGCCCGAGTTCGTCGCCCTGCTGCTGGGCCTGTCGATCTATACGGCGAGCTTCATCGCCGAGATCGTGCGCTCCGGCATCCAGGGCGTGTCCAAGGGCCAGAAGGAGGCGGCGCTGGCGATCGGCCTGTCGAAGGGACAATCGCTGCGCCTCGTCGTCGTTCCGCAGGCCATGCGCATCATCATCCCGCCGCTGACCAGCCAGTTCCTGAACCTGACCAAGAACTCGTCGCTGGGCGTGGCCATCGCCTACCCCGATCTGGTGTCGATCTGGTCCGGCACGGTGCTCAACCAGACAGGCCAGGCGGTCGAGGTGATCCTGATCACCATGGGCGTGTACCTGACGCTGAGCCTGATCACCTCGGGCTTCATGAACTGGTTCAACGCCCGCATGGCGCTGGTGGAGCGGTAGAGCGAGACATGGTTGCCGCCACGGAAATCACTGCCCCCGCAGAGCGTCCGCCCAGGTCGGTCGTCGGCCCCCTGGCCTGGGTGCGCGCCAACCTGTTCTCGAGCTGGGGCAACACGCTCCTCACCCTCATCGGCCTGTTCATCACCTACCAGGCCGTGGCCGGCATCATCTCCTGGGCCATCCTGTCGGCGACCTTCACCGGCGCCGACGGCAGCGCCTGCACCCGCGAAGGGGCCGGCGCGTGCTGGCCGTTCATCACCGCCAAGTTCGCCCAATTCATGTACGGCCGCTACCCCGATGCCGAGCGCTGGCGCGTCGATCTTGTCTATATCCTGGCGCTCGCGGGCCTCGTGCCGCTGATGATTCCGCGCGTGCCCGGCAAGTTCTGGAACGCGATCTACGTATTCGCGATCTTCCCGGTGCTCGCCTTCTTTCTGCTGGTCGGAGGTGTGCTGGGCCTGCCGCACGTGGACACCTCGCTGTGGGGCGGCCTGCTGGTGACGCTGGTGGTGGCCACCGTCGGCATCACCGGCTCGTTCCCGATCGGCATCATGCTGGCGTTGGGCCGCCGCTCCAAGATGCCGATCGTGCGCTGGGTGTCGGTTGGCTTCATCGAGTTCGTGCGCGGCGTGCCGTTGATCACCGTGTTGTTCATGGCCTCGGTGATGCTGCCGCTGTTCTTGCCGCCCGGTATGAGCTTCGACAAGCTGCTGCGCGCATTGATCGGCGTCGCCTTGTTCTCGGCGGCTTACCTGGCCGAGACGGTCCGTGGCGGCCTGCAGGCGATTCCCCGCGGGCAGTTCGAAGCGGCCGAGGCGCTGGGGCTCTCCTATCCCCACCGCATGGCGTTCGTGATCCTGCCGCAGGCGCTGAAGCTCGTGATACCCGGCATCATCGGCAACTTCATCGGCCTCTTCAAGGATACGAGCCTGGTGCTGATCATCGGCCTGTTTGACCTGCTTGGCATCGTCCAGCTCAATAACGCCGATCAGAAGTGGTTCTCGCCCACCACGGCCATGACCGGCTACGTGTTCGCCGGATTCGTGTTCTGGCTGTTCTGCTTCTTCATGTCCCGCTATTCGCAGATGATCGAGCGGCGGCTCGCCACCGGCCACGAGCGCGGGCCGGGGAAGTAACCCAACATGCCAAGAGCGCCCGGAATTGTTGGGTTACGCGCTCCGCGCTAACCCAACCTACGCCGCCCCAGCGCTTTCGCCCAATCCTCGGCCCACGCATGCAACGGCAGTAAGGTTGCGAGCAGAGATTGCCCGAGCGGGGTGAGCGCATAGCCGTCCGGCCCATGCTCGACGAGGCGGGCCTCGCGCAGCTCGGCGAGGCGTGCATTGAGCACGCTCGGGTTGGTGGCGGCGGCCTCTTGCAGGGCGCGGAAGTTGAGCGGCCCGTCCCGCAACTCCCACAGGATGCGCAAGGCCATGCGGCGGCCCAGCAGGTCGAGCAGCGCCATGATCGGGCGGCCCGTCGCCGAGCCGCGCACGCGCTTTCCGGGCTTCGGTGCCGCCATGCTATCTTTTCCGTAGCAACGGTTTCTGTTCTGTGCTATGGAAATAGTAGCAGAGGAGAGCCCGCATGTCTGCCGCCACGACCGGCGCCAGCCGCATCGCCCCGGCCGAGCCGCCCTACCACCCCGAGATCGCCGCCCGCTTCGATGCGCTGATGCCGCTGGGCATCCCGCCGCTCGTCCTCTTCCGCACGCTCGCCCGCGACAAGCGGCTGATCGAGCGCTTCATGGGCGGCGGCCTGCTCGACAAGGGCCACCTGACCCTGCGCCAGCGCGAAATCGTGATCGACCGCATCACCGCGCGCTGCGGCTCGGAATACGAGTGGGGCGTGCATGTCGCATTCTTCGCCAAGCGGGCGGGCCTCGATGCCGAGCAGCAACGCTCCCTGGTGCGCGGCGGGCCGGACGATCCTTGCTGGAGCGTCGAGGACGGGCTGCTGATCCGCCTGTGCGATGCGCTGCACGAGCGCTGCGACGTCGACGATAGGCTCTGGGGCGAGCTCAGGGCCCGCTTCAGCGAGGAGGCGATGCTGGAGCTGCTGCTGCTCGCCGGCTTCTATCGCACGGTCTCGTATCTCACCAATGCGCTGCGGCTGCCGCTCGAGCCGTACGCGGCGCGGTTCCCGGATTGAGGTGCGTTGGTGTCAGACCCGGAGGGTCTGACACCATTAGCCCGCCGCCGCCTTCTGCGCCGTGTCCATCAGCCGTGTCTGCTTGTACTTGAGGTCGCGATACTCGCCCGATCCGACCGGTGGATACTTGGCCTTGCCCGGCGGGGCGATGCACTCGATGACCGCGTCGTAGTTGGGGTGGTGGAAGAAGGCCATCGACAGGCGCTTGGCACCGGCGGCGCTGCCGGGCGGCGTCGCCACCCGGTGCACGTTCGATACCCAGCGGTCGTTGGTCCAGCGCATCAGCAGGTCGCCGATGTTGCACACGAAGTTGCTGGGGTCGGTCTCCACGTCGATCCACTGCCCCTTGCGGGTGAGGACCTGCAGCCCGCCCGGCACGTTCTCGCCGTTGAGGATGGTGAGGAGGCCGTAGTCGGTGTGCTCGCCGCCGCGCAGCTGGCCGGGCTTGGGCGGCTCCTTCACCTCGGGATAGAAGTTGAGCCGCATCGCCGTGATGTGCTTTTCGATCTTGTCGTCGAAGAAGTGCTCGTCGATGCCGAGCCCCAGCGCCACCACGCGCATGAGGTCGCCGACGAGGCGTTCCATCTCGCGGTAGTAGCGGTCTGCGGCCTGCGCAAAGCCCGCGGGCCGGCGCGGCCACACGTTGGGGATGAAATAGCGCTGCCCCTCGGCGCTCGTGAAGTAGGGCTCGTCGGGCCAGCTCTCGCGGCCGAGATGGTAGTACTCCTTGAGGTCGGGCGGCGTCATGTTGGCGTTGCCGTGGCCCAATGCCTCGTAGCCGACCGGCTTGTAGCCGCGCGGGCTCTTGATGTCGGCCGGCATCACCTCCTGCTTCTCCTCCATCGGCAGGGCGAAGAACTCGTGCGCCGTGCGGTTGAGGCCCTGGATCACGTCGGCGGCGACGCCGTGGCCGGTGATGGTGAAGAAGCCGATGTCGGTGCAGGTGCGGTCGATCTGCTGGCCCAGCCGCAGGCGCGCTGCGCGGTCGCCCGAGCGGGCGTCGGTCAGGTCTATGACGGGGATCTGCTGCTTCATGGCGGTGCGGCTCCGTGACCGGTTGCTCGTTGTTCGTGGCTCTCAGTGGAAGTAGGCGCCGCCGTCGACGACGATGGTCTGCCCGGTGATGAAGGCGGAATCGGCGCCGGCGAAGAAGGCGACCGCGCCGACGATGTCGGCCGGCGTCATGTCGCGCGCCAGCACGCGGGTCCTCGTGGAGACCTCGCGCACGCCCTGGATCAGATCGGGGTTCTCGAGCACGCCCTCGCTCAGCGTGAAGCCCGGGGCCACGCTGTTGACGAGGATGTTGTAGCGGCCGAGCTCGGTGGCGAGCGACCGCGTCAGCGAGACCACCGCGCCCTTGCTCGCGACGTAGTGCGCCATGCCCGGATTGCCCTTGAACGCGACGCCCGAGGAGATGTTGACGATGCGTCCGCCGCCGCGCGCCTTGAAGACCGGCAGCACGGCGCGGCAGCACAGAAAGATACCGAGGGTGTTGACCTCCATCACGCGCCGCCACGCCGCAGGCTCGATCTCCTCGAACGGCTGGCGCTTGAGCGTGGAGAAGATGGCGGCGTTGTTGACGAGGATGTCGGCGCCGCCGAGCTCGGCGGTCGCCGCCTTCGCCATGGCCGCCGTGTCGGCCTCGCTGGCGACATCGACCTTGACCGCGGTCGCGCGATGACCCTCGTCGCGCAGCCGCTTGGCCGCGGCGTCGGCGCCTTCGAGGTCAGCGATCAGGATCGCGGCGCCGCGCCGCGCGAGGTCGGCAGCAATGGCGTAGCCGATGCCCTTGGCCCCGCCCGTTACGATTGCAACCTTGCCGGTGAGCGACATGCTCGCGCGATCCTCTCGTGCAGACCTTGGCAACCGGCGCCGCGCGCTGTCAACTCACCGGGCGCGGCATCCGCCATGCATTCCGGGCAAAGGAGCTTATCGCTTCCTCCCGCATCCACTCGACGGCACTGACTGCCCGGCACCTCAGAACGCCACCTTGTCGCCGCCCTTGAGCTTGAGCATCTCGCGCGCCTCGTCGCTCGACGCGATCTCGAGTCCCAGGCCCTCGATGATCTTGCGCACGTTGGCGACCTGCGCGGCGTTGCTCTCGGTGAGCTTGCCGGGGCCCAGCCACAGCGAGTCCTCCATGCCGACGCGCACGTTGCCGCCGATCGCCGCCGCCTGCGCCGCGATCGGCATCTGGTTGCGGCCCGCGCCCAGCACGCTCCAGTGATACTCGTCGCCGAACAGCCGGTCGGCCGTGCGCTTCATGTGCATCACGTCCTCGGGATGCGGGCCGATGCCGCCCAGGATGCCGAACACCGACTGGATGAAGAACGGCGGCTTCACCACGCCGCGATCGGCGAAGTGGCGCAGCGTGTAGAGGTGGCCGATGTCGTAGCACTCGATCTCGAACCGGGTGCCGTTGTTGGCGCAGGTCGTCAGGATGTACTCGATATCGGCGAACGTGTTCTTGAAGATGCGCTCGCGCGAGCCCTCCAGATAGGGTTTCTCCCACGAGTACTTGAACTCCTTCTGCCGCGCCAGCATCGGGTAGAGCCCGAAGTTCATGCTCCCCATGTTGAGGCTCGCCACCTCCGGCTTGAAGGTCGCGGCGGGCCGCACGCGCTCCTCGATCGGCATGGTCGGCGCGCCGCCGGTGGTGATGTTGATCACGCAGTTGGAGCGCTGCTTGATCACCTTGAGGAACGGCGCGAACGCCTCCGGCGACTGGTCGGGGCTGCCGTCCTTGGGGTTGCGCGCGTGCAGGTGCACCACCGCCGCACCGGCCTCCGCCGCGCCGATGGCGGCATCCGCGATCTCCTCGGCCGTGATGGGGAGATGCGGCGACATCGAGGGCGTATGGATCGAGCCCGTTACGGCGCAGGTGATGACGACTTTGCGGGCTTTCGCCATGGGTGTCTCCTCCAGGTCATCCCGGCGCTTGTCGCCGGGATCCAACGTTCGGCTTGCGCCGGAGCAAGATGATGGCTGGATCCCGGGCACAAGGCCCGGGATGACAGCGCAGGGCTACTTCGATTGTGGCTGACTTTTCTTGTGGGCGACAAGGGCGGCGAGGCGCTCGTCGCGCCAGCGCTGCTTGTCGAGGATCTGCTGCGGCGAGGGCGAGCGGCCCCAGCTCTCGACTGCCCGGCCGATGTTGTCCTTGCCCCACAGCTCGGGCGTCACCGGCTTGGAGGCCAGCTCCGCGAACACCGCACCGAAGCGTGCGCAGTAGTCGGGGATGCCGCCCGGCGCGTTGAGCTCG
>JBGGME010000162.1:0-38327 GCA_041288195.1 Hyphomicrobiaceae bacterium | reverse complement strand
CCCGAGGGGGCGCCGGACGGCACCAAGGGGCTCGGCCTGTTCGCGCTGCCGCGGCGGCTCGAGGACGGCTCGCGCAACAGCTACCGGATCGTGCGGCTGAAGGACAAGCTCGGCACGCGCTCGATGGCCTCGGGCGAGATCAGGCTCGAGGGCGCCGTTGCCTATCCGGTCGGCCGGCTCGACCAGGGCCTCAAGCAGATGATGGAGCAGGTGAACCTGTCCCGCCTCTCGCACGGGGTGCGGGCCGCCGCCATGATGCGGCGCTGCGTGAACGAGGCGCTAACCGCGGCGCGCTACCGGGTCGTCTTCGGCAAGCGTGTGGTCGAGCATCCCCTCGCGCAGCGGCAACTGATGAAGCTGATCGTGCCGGCCGAGCAGGCGCTGTCGGTGGCGATGGCGGCAGCCGCCGTCATGGGCGAGGCTGATGCCGGCTCGGCCGAAGCCGGCGATGCCCTGCGCCTGCTGACCCCGCTCGTGAAGTTCCGCGCCTGCCGCGACAACGTCGCGGTCGCAACCGGCGCCATGGAGATGCGGGGCGGCAACGGCTACATCGAGGAGTGGGTGAACCCGCGCCTGGTGCGCGACGCCCAGATCGGCCTGCTGTGGGAGGGGACGAGCAACATCAATGCGCTCGACGTGGTCGGGCGTGCCGTCGGCAAGTCCAAGGCGCACAAGGCGCTGGACGGGCTGCTGCGCCGGCGGCTGAAGGAGATCGTTGGCCTGCCCGCCGCGTTCACCGGGCGGCTCGATACCGCGCTGACGCGCGCGATTGAGTTCGTGGAGGAGGTCGCCGACAAGCCCGACGCCGAGCCGCAGGCCCGACGCGCCGCCTCCGCCCTCTATCACGCGACGAGCGCGGTCCTGCTCGCCTGGGAGGGTACGCGGCCCCATGCGGACGCCCGCCGCGTGCTCGTCGCGCGCTTCGTGCTGGAGCACCGGCTGTCGCCGCAGGACCCGCTCGCCTCCGACGCCGCGGCCTGGGAGGCGGAGGCCATTGCCCTGCTGCTCGACGAGGCGCCGGTGTCGCTGACCCGCGCGTCTGCGCTGTTGGCTTGAGGGCACGACCCATGACCCGTGACGAGGCCCGTCGCCGCGGCAAGGCGCTGCGCGAGGAATTGCATGGGGCTGCGAGCAAGGAGGGCGAGGCCGTGCCGGGCCTCGACGACTTCCTGGCCGAGGTCGTCTATGCCGGCATATGGGACCGGCCGCATTTGGGTTTGCAGGACCGGTGCATCTGCACGCTGGCCGCGCTTGGCCTGCTCGAGCGCATGACGCAGCTCGAGGCGATGGTGGCAGCGGCCCTCGACCAACGGCTGTCGCCGCGCAACATCCTCGAGGTGTTCGTGCAGGCGGGCCTCTACGGCGGCTTCGGCACCACCGAGCAGGCGGCCCGCTGCGCGCACGGCGTCTTCAGGGCGCGCGGCCTCACTGTGCCGCCGGAGCCGCCGCGCACCGACAGCAACGAGACGCTCGATGCGCGCGGGCGCGAGCTGATGGCGACGCTGCACGGCGCACGGGGGCAGCAGGGCTATGCGGCCCCCGGCAACGCGGTCACCGGTGCGCTCTATCCGTCCGCCATCCGCTACGGCTACGGCGAGCTGTGGTTCCGCCCGGGCCTCGATCACCGCCAGCGCATGCTGGTGGCGCTCGCATCCTTCACCGTGCTGGGCCTGGAGTCGCAGCTCGAGAAGTTCGCCCAGTCAGCGCTCAACGTGGGACTCAAGCGCGATGAGATCGTTGAGGCCGTGATCCAGGTCGCCCCATACGGCGGCTTCCCGCGTACGCTCAACGGCCTCGCAATCCTCAGCAGGGCGCTGTGACACTGTCATCCCGTGCAGGCCTCGGGAGGTCTGCGGAACCGCGGCCTGGGTGCCGGCCTTCGCCGGCATGAAGCTATTCCGCGGCCGAGGCGGGGAACGGTCTCGCAGCGGCTTCGCCGACGAAGCCCGCGGGGTCGCCGAAGCGCTCGGTCATGACGGTGGCGAGGTCCTTGGACTTGTGCGTGATGGAGGCGCCGGCGCGCACCTGGTAGCGCGCGGCGCAGGCGGCCGACGGCGGCTCCTTGCCGCGCATGAGATCGCGCGCCTGGTCCATCATCAGTTTGCGGAAATGCAATATGCCGATGTCGGTGGGGCCCAGGTGCTCCCTCGTGCGGTCGGCGATCGGGCCCTGGCTGTCCTGCACGGCGGCGTCCTGCTCCGATACCCCCTTGATGCCGGTGTAGCTCGTCGTCTTCTGTGAGCGGCGGTCGATCAGGTAGTCGTTGCCCCTGTGGCGCAGCGGCACATAGTTCTCGTCGACCTCGGCGATGACGCCGTTGCCGCCCTTGTAGAGGGCGCGCTCGGCCTCCTTGATGGGCCGCTCGGGGTTCCAGGCGTAGGTGTAGATCCAGCAGGTGGTGTCGCTGACCGGCACGAACGTCTGCCCGAACATGTTCTCGCCGGGCATGGCGCTCGGCGCGTAGGCGTGCACGGGCATCAGGAACTGGGCGATGCGCCAGTAGATGTTGTCGTCGGCGGCGATGCGCCCGCCGGCGACGACGAGGCCGGCATCGTGCGGGTTGACCCTGATGACGGGGCGCGGGTCGTCGGCAATCCAGCGCACGTGGTCGAAGTTCATGCGCGACATGGGGCTCCTCAGGTGCGTGGCGATGTCGAGGTCCTCGTGCTCGTCCTTCTCGAAGGTGAGGTGCGCGAAGGAGAAGTGCGCCGTGTCGATGCTCCCTTCCATGGCCTGCACCCAGTTGCAGTCCTGCCATTTCTTGGTGACGTAGCGGTGCGACGGCGGCACCAGCGCCACCTCCAGCGCCGGCAGCTCCGGCATGCGCTCGGGCGGCCCCATGTAGGCCCACACCATCCCGCCCTGCTCGCGCGCGGGATAGGCCTTGATGCGCATCTTGTCCTTGGCGGCGACGTCGGGATAGGAGGTCGGCATGTCGACGCAGCGCCCCTCCACGTCGAACTTCCAGCCGTGGTAGACGCAGCGGATGCCGCACTCCTCGTTGCGGCCGAGCCAGAGATTGGCGCCGCGATGCGGGCAATTCTGGTCGATGATGCCGACGCGGCCTTTGGTGTCGCGGAAGGCGAGCAGCGCCTCGCCCATGACGGTGATCTTCTTGGGCGTCCCGTCGGGCTCGGGGATCTCCTCCGACAGGACCACCGGCAGCCAGAACCGCCGCAGCAGTTCGCCCATCGGCGTGCCGGGTCCGCTCTCGGTGAGCAGCCTGTTGTCCTCCGCGCTGAGCATGGCGTTCTCTCTTGGGCCTGGCTGGTTTTGCTCCGACTTCACCGCAAAACGCGGGCCTTGGCTAGCGCTGGATGTCCCCGCGTGCTGTGCGTCCCCGGCCCCGAGCTGCGGACGAAGTCCAAGGCGCGCAGAGCCGGGGCTTCCCGGACGCGAGGGGGCTGGGTCCCGGATACGCGCTGCGCGCGTTCCGGGAATGCAGCCGGCGGGTTGCTGCGCCTTCCCTCGGCGGCTACACAGGCTGCGAGCAATCTCGCGCAAGGCGACGGAACGGAGCGCTGCCCACATGCTGACGGTCTCGAAGGACAAGCCGCTCATCACCACCATCACCGGCTCGCTGCCGCGGCCGCACTGGTTCGTGGAGAACCTGCGGGGCCGGCCGTTCTCGCTCGCCATGACCGACATCGCCTTCCGCGAGCAGTACACGGATGCCGTGACGGCCTATCTCTCGGACCAGGTTCGCGCCGGGCTCGATCTGCTGACCGACGGCGATGCCCGCTGCGACTGCGACGTCGGCGGGCGCTCCTGGTTCGCCTACGCCACCGAGCGCCTCTGCGGCCTCGAAGGCCACCACCTGGGGCGCGGGCGCACCGCGTCCAGCCGCGACAAGATGGCGGGCGACATCATGTTCGAGGTGCTGGAGACGCGCGTGCTGCCCAACGTCACGGGACCGGTGCAGCGCGGGCCGCTGGAGTACGCGCGGGTGTGGAAGGTGGCGCAGCGCCAGACGCGCAAACCCGTCAAGTTCGGCGCCATCTCCGGCCAGATGGTGGCGACCGGCGTGCACGACCAGCACTTCAAGAACCGCCGCGACCTGATCATGGCGCTGTCGAAGGCCATGAACGAGGAGCTGACCGAGCTCGCGGACGCCGGCTGCCCCGTGATCCAGGTCGAGGAGCCGGCGATCCACGGCATGGTCGGCGTCGACGACAAGGAGGTGACGGGCGACTTCCTGGTCGAGGCCTTCAATCAGGAGGTGGCGGGCCTCAAGGACAAGTGCGAAGTGTGGTGCCACACCTGCTGGGGCAATCCCGCGGCACAGCGCACCGAGACCAAGCGGCGCTTCTACACCCAGGCGCTGCCCTACTTCGACAAGCTCGACGTCGACGTCGTCACCTTCGAGGCCGCCGACAACGGCGGCGACGAGCTCGAGAGCTTCGCCAAGGGCATCTCGGCGCCCAAGAAGATCGCCATCGGCGTCATCAGCCACCGCACGCTGCAGGTGGAGCGGCCCGAGGAGGTGGCGGCGCTGATCCGCCGCGCGCTGAAGGTGATCCCGCTGGAGCGGCTGATCGTGTCGACCGACTGCGGCTTCGGCCGCCAGGGCATGAGCCGCCTGCACGCGTTCTACAAGATGGTCTCGCTGGTGCGCGGCACGAATATCGTGCGCAAGGAGCTGGGCCTGCCGGAGGCCGACATCCTCGCCGCCGATCCCAGGGGCTCGCTGATCGGGTAGCCCAGCTCAGACGTCTACTTCGGTGAGATCCTCGCCGACCACGATCCGTCCCGAAAAGTCTCGCGCGACCTCGTCGGCAAGCACCTGAAGAAATCGTTCGTCACGGCGCGGCCGGTGATGCGTCAGAACCAGCGTCTTCGCGTTTGCACGGGCCGCGATCTTTCCCACAGTATCTCCGACCGCCATCGTGTGTTGAGCCAATCTTCTGAAATGCTCGTTCTCGATCTCCGCGCTCGCCATATAGCAGCAGTGCACCAGCACGTCCGCATTCTGCGCGAGCCGCGCCAGGCCCTCGCAGTCCACAGTATCGCCACTGATCGCCACGACCTTGCCCTCGGCCTCTAAGCGATAGCCGAGACAAGTCCACCGTTGCAGGAACGCCGGCGAAAATCCCAGCGTGTCGCCGTGTTGAACGCGGTCTGCCAGGACCTTCCAGCTTCCACCTTCGACGACGGCGCCCGGCGCGATGTCCTCGGCCACGACCGGCTTCCAGCCGCCAAACGACGGCTCGCCGGCCGACCGCCACTGCCAATCCTTGTCATAGACCTGGGTCAGCAGCGTATCGACGATGCGGCGCGTCTCGGGCGGACCGTAGATGCGTAGCGCCTCCTTGCGGCCGTGCATCCAGCTCGACAGCATGACGTCATAGAGATCGCCGATGTGGTCGAAGTGGTGGTGCGTCACGAACACCGGGTTGACCAGGTCGAGCGGAATGCCCACCTTGACGAGCTGAAGGACGACACCGCGACCGGCATCGAACAGGATGTTCTCCTGGCCGACACGAATGAGCGTCGTAGACGCCGCTCGGCGGGGATCGGGGCGAGGGCCCCCTGTTCCCAAGAGAACGACTTTCATGGTTGTCCGGTTGCGCGAGTTGGCGGAAGCGGCGGATGGCACAGACTAGCAGAAGCCTCGTCGCACCCAAGCATCCCCTCTTGGAGTATCGGTCGAGTCTTCCCCGATCTGGCGCAATGGGGCTAGGCTGCAGCCGCATTCTGCCGACCGGCGCGACGCAGATCACCCGAGACACCCCCCATGACGCTCGAACTGCGTGTGCTCGTGTGGATGTGCGTGCTCGTGGCCGTGAACCAATTGGGCTTCGGCGCCATGGTGCCGTCGCTGGCGCTCTATGCGCAGTCCTTCGGCGTGGCGGCGTCAGCGATCGGGCTTGCGGTTGCTGCCTATGGCCTCGCCCGCTTTGCCACGGCGCTGCCCGCGGGACAGCTGTCGGACCAGTTGGGGCGGCGGCCAACGCTGGCGATCGGCGGCCTCGTCTCCGCCTTCGGCAACCTGTGGTGCGCCTGGGCGAGCGCGTATCCCGAGTTCATCGTCGCCCGGTTTGTGGCGGGTGCGGGCGCCGGCCTGATCCTCACCACGGGGCAGGTGGTGCTGGCCGACATCAGCACGCCCGAGCGCCGCGGGCGCATGATCGCCATCTACCAGGGCACGTTCCTGTTCGCGGTGGGCATCGGACCCTTCCCGGGCGGCCTGCTCGCCGAGCACTACGGGCTCGCCGCGCCCTTCGTCGCCTACGGCACGGCCAGTGCGCTTGCAACGATCGTCGCCTGGTTCGCGGTGCAAGAGACGCGCGAGCTGTCGCGCAGCCAGGTGCGGGCCGGCGACGAACCGCGGCCGCCGTTTGCCGAGCAGTTGCGCCTGCTGCTCGGCAAGCCCGGCTTCGCCCTCGTCAGCCTGATCTCGCTGATGAACGCCGTGGTGCGCACGGGCGGGCTGTTCGCCATCGTGCCGATGCTGGCAACCGCGCTGCTCGGCCTGACCACGGGCGCCATCGGCTTTGCCCTCATGGTCGGCAGCGTGTGCGGGCTCGTGGCCGCCTACCCGGCTGGCTCGCTTGCCGACCGCTTCGGCCGCAAGACGGTGATCGTGCCGGCGACCGTCATGACCGGGGTGTCGATGCTGCTGTTCTGCTTCGCGCCGACCTATGCCTGGTTCGTCGCCGCCTGCATCGCCTGGGGCGTGGCGAGCTCCGTGGGCGGATCGGCACCGGCCGCCTACGCCGCCGATTCCGCTCCCCCGGGCATGAATGCCGCGGCCATGAGCACCTTCCGCATGATGGGCGACGCCGGTTACGTCATCGGGCCGCTGGCGCTGGGCCTCGTCGCCGACATCTGGGGCCCGGTGACGGCCCTGCTGGTCTCCGCATCCCTGCTCGTGGCCGTGGGCGCGGCCTTTGCGCTGATCGCGCCGGAGACGCATCGTGGGCACGCTCCCGCGCCCAAAATCTAGGCTTCAGAAATCGCGTCGAAAGGCAACAGGAGCCTCCATTTTTCCGCAACGATGGGGCATTTTCCCGCCGTGCTGATGATTCTCGGGGGAGCCAATGACGCCGGAAGAGTTCACCACCAAGCTCGAGGAGCTGCGAGCCGTCATATCCGACAAGGTGACGGACCTGGAGGAGAACCCGAAGTGGGGCAGCCAGGACGAGCGGCTGGAGATCGTGCATGCGCTCGAGGAGCTGGTCGTCCAGGTCGAGGGGCTGATCGAGGCGCTGGAGGAGGAGGCGGAGGACGGGGAGGACGCCGATGACGAGTAGGCCGTCGCGCTGCCGGCCGAAAATGGAATGAAGCCCCGCCGGGCGGGCGGGCTCCGGCCGCTAGAACCGCGAGAACAGCTGCGTGAAGCCGTAGAGCTTGTCGTCGATGCCGTTCATGCGGCAGGCGTGCCAGTAGGTGGCGACGTTGACGCTGATCACGGGCTTGTCGAGCCAGCGCTCGGCCTCGTCGGCGAGGCGCGCCATCGGCAGGTTGGCGCCGAACCGCACGATCGCCTCGATGTCGGGCCCGTCGACCGACCTGATGGCTTCGATCATGTCGCGGGCGGTGAGGATCGAGTAGGAGGCCGGGCTCTTGCCGCGCATGTGGTTGAAGCGCACGATCTCGTAGCCGTGGGGGCCGAGCACGCCGCGCATGCGCGGCTCGATGGAGGGATAGTAGGGCTCCATGACCGCGATCTTCTTCTTGACGCCGTGGCGCTTGAGGCCCTCGACGACAGCGTCGGAGGCGAGCGCGACGGGGATGTCGAAGCCCGCCACCGCGCGCACGCGGCGCTTGAGATCGTCGCACCATTGCTGATTGCCGCCCCAGACCGATAGCGCCGATATCCCGAGGATGAAGGCGTTGGGCTTGCAGTCCATCACCCGGGAGACGGCGTCCTCGAGCGACTTGTCAATGCGCTCGAGCATGACGTCGAAGTCGTCGTTGTTGCGGATCGGGGTCTCGGGGATCACCATCCGTGCGAGGTGGTTGGTGACGCCGGGCGGGCGCATGTCGTCGTACTCGGGCTGCACCACCGTGTTGGTCGAGGGAGTGGTGACGCCGAAGGCCAGGCGCCAGGCCAGATAGTCGCGCATGGTTACTTGCTCCCCGGCCGCTCATCTCGAGTTGCGGCTCTATGTTGCAGGCTAGCAGCGCGCGGGCCCCTATCCCAGGCCGGGGGACGCCTGGCGACGTCGCATCTGCTACGCGGCGGCAGCACAGCTTTTGGCGGCACCGAAGGTGGACCGCGGCAGCGGCTGCATGCCATAATGTTCGATGAAGCATCGGGCCGACTTGCCGCGGGAGGCAGGCCGGCCCGAGCTATACAAACGGCCGGAGGAAACAAGATGGTACGTGGAGCGGGCAGGTTCGGCGCGTTCGCCGCAGCGCTTGTCGTAATGGGCTTTGCGGGCGGCGCCGGCGCGCAGCAGACAGTCAAGATCGGGGCCATCTATCCGCTCAGCGGCAACGCCGCCAGCGCCGGCAATTTCTCCAAGGCCGCCATGGAGCTTGCCGTCGATCTCATCAACAATGGCAACCCCAACCTGAAGGACCTGCCGCTTGCGGACGGCAAGGGCCTCCCCGGGCTCAAGGGCGCCAAGGTCGAGATCGTGTTCGCCGATAACCAGGGCACGCCGGCAGCAGGCCAGAACCAGGCGCTGCGCCTCATCACGGAGGAGAAGGTGGTGGCGCTGATCGGCGCCTACCAGTCGGGCATCACGGTCACCGCCAGCGCCATGGCCGAGCGCCACGGCATCCCCTTCCTGACGCCGGAATCGGTGGCCTCGAACCTGACCGAGCGCGGCTTCAAGTGGTTCTTCCGCGCCACGCCGGTGGCCGGCGACTTCGCGCGCGCCTATTCGGCGTTCCTCAAGGAGCAGGGCAAAGCCGGCCAGAAGATCGGCTCGATCGCCATCGTCAACGAGAACACCGAGTACGGCAACTCGGTCGCCAGCGTCATCAAGGAGGTGTTCGCCAAGGACGGCCTCAACGTCTCGCAGGTGATCCCCTACTCGGCCAACACCACCGACGTGCAGCCGCAGGTGCTGCAGCTCAAGGAGAAGAACCCCGACGTCCTGATCTTCATCTCCTACACGTCGGATGCGATCCTCTACGCCAAGACCATGAAGGACCTGAATTGGAAGCCATCCATTATGATCGCTGACAACGCCGGCTTCAACGATCCCTCGTTCGTGTCGACCTCGGGCGCGCTGGTCGAGGGCCTCGTCAACCGCTCCTCGTTCGCGGTCGGCAAGCCGGGCTCCATCAGCGCCGTCATCAATGAGCTCTACAAGAAGAAGACCGGCAACGATCTCGACGATCCCTCCGCGCGCGCCATGCAGGGCCTGCTGATCGTCGCCGAGGCCATCAATCGCGCAGGCTCCACGGAGGCTGCCAAGATCCAGGCCGCGCTCAAGGCCACCGATCTCAAGGCCACCCAGGTCGTCACCGGCTACAACGGCGTGAAGTTCGACGAGAAGGGCCAGAACGTCCTGGCCTCGAGCCTCATCACGCAGATGCAGGGCGGCAAGTACGTGCCCGTGTGGCCGAAGGACAAGGCCGCGGGTGAGCTGAAGCTCCCCTACAAGGGCTGGTAGCCCATCGGACGGCAACGCGGCCCGGGACCCACTTCCGGGCCGCGTCCTTGTGATGCACACCTTCGATCCCTGATGTCCTCGATCCTCCTGCAAGTCATCGTCAGCGGCCTGCTCATCGGCGCCGTCTACGCCCTGTTCTCGTCGGGTCTCACGCTGATCTGGGGCATGATGAACGTCATCAACTTCGCCCATGGCGACTTCGTCATGCTGGCGATGTACACGGCGTTCATGGTGTGGACCGTATTCGGCGGCGGGCCGGCAGCCGCGGTGCCGATTGCGGCTCTGATCCTCGCCACCGTCGGCGTGCTCAGCTACTTCCTGCTCGTGCGCCACGTCATGAAGGGTCCGATGCTCGCGCAGATCCTCGGCACCTTCGGGCTGGCGCTGCTGCTGCGCTACTCGGCGTTCTGGTACTTCGGCGCCAACTTCAAGACGCTGCCCGACAACATCCTGGGCCCCCCCTTCGTGTTCGGCGACATCCGCATCGATGCCCCGCGGCTGCTGGCGGGCACGGTGGGCCTGCTGGTGACCCTGGCGCTGCACCTGATCCTGACGCGCACGGCGCTGGGGAGCCGCATGCTCGCCGTCTCGGAGGACGCGACCGCCGCGCAGCTGATGGGCATACGGCCGGAGCGCATGCAGGCGGTCGCCTGGGCGCTCGCGGCGGGCTCGACCGGGATCGCCGGGGCGCTGATCGCGACCTTCTTCTACACCTCGCCGACGGTGGGCGAGACGCTCGCCATCGTCGCCTTCGTCACGGTGGCGTTCGGCGGCTTCGGCAGCGTGCCGGGCGCCCTCGTCGCCGGCCTGCTGATCGGCGTGATCGAAGGGCTCTCGGCCTACCTGATCGGGCCCGTCTACAAGGACGTGATCGTCTACACGCTGTTCGTGCTGGTGCTGTGGACCAGGCCGCAGGGTCTGATGGGCAAGATGTGATGCGGCGATACCTGATCCCCGGCGCGCTCGGCGCCCTCGCGCTCGCCTATCCGCTGCTGACGATGGCCTCGCCCGTCTACCAGCGGCTGGGCGCCCTCGTGCTGCTCGGCGCCATCGGTGCGTCGGCCTGGAATCTGATCGGCGGCTACGCCGGCCAGGTCTCCGTGGGACATGCCGTGTTCTTCGGCGCCGGCGCCTATGCCGCCATCGGCCTCTATACCCATTTCGGCCTGCCGCCGATCGCGGGGGCTCCCCTCGGTGCCGCCGTCGCGGTGCTGATCGCCGCGGTGATCGGCGTGCCGACGCTCCGGCTCTCCGGCCACTACTTCTCGATGGCGACGATCGCGGTGGCCGAGCTCGTGCGCGTGCTCGTCACCAACTGGGAGTGGGTGGGGGCCGCGCAGGGCATATCGGGACCGGCCGTGCCGCGCACCGTGCTCGACCTCTCGTTCACGTCGGCGATGCCCTACTACTACATCTTCCTCGCTGTGCTCTCGGCCATCCTCTACCTCACGTGGCGCATCGAAAAGAGCCGCATGGGCTTCTACCTGCGCGCCATCAAGGACTCCGAGCGCGCAGCGCGCTCGCTCGGCGTCGCAGCCGGACGCTACAAGCTCTACGCCTACATGCTGAGCGCCGGGCTGACCGCGGTCGCGGGCTCACTCTATGCAATCATGTTCGGCTTCGTGGACCCCGAGTCGGGCTGCGGCATCCTGATCTCGGTGAAAATGCTGATCATGGCGGCGCTCGGCGGCGCGGGCCTGCTGTTCGGGCCGCTGGTCGGCGCGCTGATCCTGGTGCCGCTCGAGGAGATCTCCAACAGCCTGCTCGGCGGCAGGGGCGCTGGCCTCACGTTCGTCGTCTACGGCGCCATCATCGTCATCATCGCCCGCTTCCTGCCGAGCGGCATCCTCGCGCTCTTCCTGTCGCGGCGCCAGCTGCAACCCAAGCCCTCCGCGGCCGCGAAGCCCGCAGCAGCCGAGCCCAGCCATGCTGCTTGACGCCAAGAATGTCACCAAGGCCTTCGGCGCGTTCAAGGCGGTAGACGACGCCTCGGTCGGGGTCGAGCGGGGCGAGGTGCTCGGCCTGATCGGTCCCAACGGTGCGGGCAAGTCGACGTTCTTCAACTGCCTGACCGGCGACCTGATGCCGACGTCGGGGACGGTGACGTTCGAGGGGCGCGACGTCACCAGCATGACACCGGAGAGGCGCGCCAGGCTCGGCATCGCCCGCACGTTCCAGGTGCCGCTGACGTTCGAGTCCATGTCGGTCGTCGACAACGTCATGATCGGCGCATTCCTGCGCCACCACTCTGCCGCCGACGCCCGCGACAAGGCCCGCCAGGTCATCGACTACGTGGGCTTGAGCGCCGTCGCCGACGCACCGGCCAAGAGCCTCGGCACGCCCGGCCGCAAGCGGCTCGAGATCGCCAGGGCGCTCGCCTCCGAGCCCAAGGTGCTGCTGCTCGACGAGGCGATGGCGGGCCTCACCCCCACCGAGATCCGCAGGGCCATCGACCTCGTGCGCCAGATCCACGCCTCCGGCACCACGCTCGTGATCGTCGAGCACATCATGGAGGTGATCATCTCGCTCGCCTCGCGCGTGGTGGTGTTCCACCAGGGCCGCGAGATCGCCCGCGGCAGCCCGCGCGAGGTCACGAGCAACGAGCGTGTCATCGAGGCCTACCTCGGCAAGCGCCATGCGCAGAAGCTGAGCGGGAGGCAAGCGTGACGGCGCCGCTGCTGGAGGTGGAGAAGCTCGAGGTGCGCTACGGCGACCTGATCGGCGTCGCCGACGTGTCGCTTGCCGTGCCCCAAGGGGGGATCGTCGCGCTGCTCGGCTCCAACGGCGCGGGCAAGACGTCCACGCTCAACGCCATTGCCGGCCTGGTGCCGGCGAGCGCCGGCAGCATCCGGCTCGACGGCCGCGACATCGCGCGCCAGCCGGCCTATGCCATCGTGCGCAAGGGCCTGGCGCTGTCGCCCGAGGGCTGGCGCTTGTTCGTGCAGCAGAGCGTGGAGAACAACCTGCTGCTGGGCGCCACGCCGCTGGCGGATCGCTCGAAGGTTGGCGAGATGCTGGAGCGCGTCTATGCACTGTTTCCGCGGCTCGCCGAGCGGCGCAAGCAGCGCGCCGGGACCATGTCGGGCGGCGAGCGGCAGATGCTGGCGGTGGGCCGCGCGCTGATGAGCGAGCCCAAGCTGCTGCTGCTCGACGAGCCGAGCCTGGGGCTGGCGCCGGCCGTGATCGAGACCATGTACGAGACCTTCCAGCGCCTGCACAAGGCGGGGCTCACGCTGCTGATCGCGGAGCAGTCGGTGGACCTGGCGCTGGAGGTCGCGAGCTACGCCTACGTGCTGCAGGTGGGACGCAGCGTGCTGTCGGGGACGAGCGCGGAGCTGCTCAACAACCCGGATGTGCAGCGCATCTACCTGGGTGTGGGCTGAGGAGCACGGAACGGCGCGGCACCGGTAACGCCGGGAACAGTCGTATCGGCGCGACGGCTGTAGGTTGCGCGCATGCTCATCCTCCACGACCCCCTCCCCGGCTCCCGCACAATCGCAAAGCACGCTCACTGGCAACCCGCCGTGCGCGAGCTGGCCCCCCACGAGATCGGCCGCTTCGAGCTGCACCTGCTGCGGCTCGATGCCCGCTCCCGGCGACTGCGCTTCTCCAGCCCCGTGCCGGACGACTACATCGGCACCTACGTGCGCGGCATCGGTGGCACGCGGTCCGTGATCCTCGGTTGCTTCATCAACGGCTGGCTGCGCGGCGCGGCGGAGCTCAGATCGCAAGAGGCTGACTGGGGCGCGGAGGCCGAGATCGCCTTCTCGGTGGAGCGCGCGTGGCAGGGGCGCGGCATCGGCGGCGCCCTGATGGAGGCCGTCATGGCGGCCGCGAAGGCGCGCGGCGTCGAGCGCCTGAGCTTGAGCTACCACAGCGTCAATCACCGCATGAGCGCGCTCGCGCGCAAGGTTGCCGGCAGCATCGACATGATCGACGACGAGTGCGTCGCCAACGTCAACGTGCCCGCGGATGGCGAGGCGGTGGTCGCGTGATCCTTGCCGTCCGCCTCTGAGAGAACCTAATGCGGAGGCGGTCTTTCGGGGGTCCGCTGAGGATCAACCCCTGCCCTTCCGCGCGTTGGCAACATCCAAGCGCGGCCGTCTTCATTGCTATTCCGCCATCGCAGATGGGGCATCCACAGGACGAAGACGTCGGCCCTCCGCCGACGCCCGCAGTGCGGGAGGCCGACGTCCCAAAAGCAAAGCCCGGAGTTCACAGGGCTCTGCAAACCCTAGTGGCGGTGACAGACCCGGTGGAGATGTCCGTGGCAATGACCCTTGTGCCACCGCCCGTGGCATACAACGCGGCAGTGGCGGTGATGACGATGTCGGTGCCCCACCTGCTGAACAACGCCTAGATTGTCGAGCGAGAGGCGAGCGGGGTTCGCAGGAGCGGCTTGCGCGGGAACGGCGAAGCCGAGTGCGAGGACGCCGCCAACCATCGACAGCATGTATCGCTTCATTTTATGTCTCCTTGGGTTTCTAAGGCGTCGATCGACCGGTCAACGCATCCGACGCCAACAGGTTGCGTCATGGATTGTCGCGAGCATGACAGCACGAGCCTGAACCGCGACCGCAGAAGCTATTCACCTGACCTTCACCTGAGAGACACGTTCGTGCCCTATCGGAGACACCGAAGCGCCGAACAATTGCTGCTCGCCGGGTTCGATTCAACAAGGTCATCATCCCAGACGTGTACCTTGCACAGCCGAAGTCAGATGGTGCGCCGCAACGGGCGTTCTCGCCGTCACAAACCCGCGTCATGCCGGCGGAGGCCGGCACCCAAGTCGCCTCACAGCAGGTCTCCCGAGACGTGCATGGGTCCCGTGCCGTCGGCGCCGCCAGCGCGGCGCCTGCACGGGATGGCGTCCACATCAACCGACTACTGACTTGGCGTAGTGCCGGCGGGCGAACGCCTGGGTGATCTTGCCGTCGGCGATGTCCTCGGCGATCAGCGCTGGGTCGCGGGCGGAGGGATCGCCGAAGCCGCCGCCGCCGGCCTGCTCGTGCACGATTAGCGCACCGTGGGGAACGGTCATCGTCACCTTGCCGGGCAGGGGACGGGTCTCGCCCGCGACCTCGATGGAGTTGCGCGAGGTGCCGCCGGGCTCGCCGCCGTCGAGGCCGTAGGGGCGGAACGCCACGCGGTCGGTGCGCAGCTGGAGCAGTGCCTCGGGCGCCAGGATGCGATAGCTGCGCTTGAGCCCCACGCCGCCTCGCCATTTGCCGGCGCCGCAGGTGTCGGGAACGAAGGCGTACTCCTCCACGCGCACGGGGTGCTCCGCCTCCATCACCTCGACCGGCATGTTGGAGAGGTTCTGCGAGGCGTTGGTGACGGCCTCGAGCCCGTCCTTGTCGGGGCGACCGCCCCAGGCGCCGCAGATCATGTCGACGATGATGAAGGGTTTGCGGTTGGGCCTGAGCCCGCTGATGCAGATGACGCTGTTGCCCCCTTCGCCGGCCGCCGGCACGCGCTCGGGAACGACCTTGGAGAGCGCGCCCAGCACGGTGTCGAACACGCGGTAGCCCGTGAGCGCGCGCGCCGCGCAGGGGGCGGGCATGACAGGGTTGAGCACGGAGGCCTCGGGCACCTTGACCTCGATGCAGCGGAACACGCCGACGTTGCTGGGGATGTCGCGGGAAAGGACGCAGCGTACGCTCAAGTAGGTGAGCGAGTGCGTGAAGCTGAGCGTGGAATTGAGGGCACCCTTCACCTGCGGGGACGAGTCCGTGTAGTCGACGAACAACGTGCCGTCCTCGCGCACGGTGATGGCGACCTTGATGGGGATCGGCGTGTCGGAGAAGCCATCGCTGTCGATGTGGTCGGTGAACTCGTAGCGGCCCTTGGGCCAGAGCTTGATCTCGGCCTTGGTCACGCGCTCGGCGTAGTCGAGAAGCTCGAACATGTAGGCCTCGACCTCGTCGGCGCCGTAGCGGGCGAAGAGCTTCTCGAGACCGCGCTTGCCGACCTGGGCGGCGGCGTACTGGGCGGAGAGGTCGCCCCAGACGCGGTCGGGCACGCGCACGTTGATCTTGATGAGGGTCTCGAGCGTCTCGTTGAGCGTGCCGCGGTCGTAGAGCTTGAGCGGGGGGATGCGCAGGCCTTCCTGGTAGATCTCGGTGGAGTCCGACGCATTGGAGCCCGGCACGCGGCCGCCAACGTCGGTGTGGTGGCAGATGACGACGGCGAAGGCGCGTCGCTTGCCCTCGTAGAACAGCGGCATGAACATGAAGATGTCGGGCAGGTGCATGCCCCCGTGGTAGGGGTCGTTCATGATGACGATATCGCCCTCGGCGAGGCCATCGCCGAACTTGGCGAGCACGGCGGCCATGGCCTCGGGGATGGCGCCCAGGTGCTGGGCGATGGTCTTGGCCTGTGCCACCATCTGCCCGTCGCCGGCGCACAGCGCGGCGGAGAAGTCCATCACGTCCTTGACGATCTCTGAGCGGGCGATGCGCACGACCGTGTAGGCCATGTCGTCGGCGATGGAGTCGAGCCCGCTCTTGATGACGGCGAAAGTGATGGGGTCGATGTTCATTGCTTGGTCCGGAGTTGTGGGGTCAGACCCTAGGAGCGCGAGCTGGCCTTGGTTCCCGCAGGTGCTGAAGGGTCTGACCCCAAATCCACGACGATATTGCCCATGGGGTCTTGCGAGACGGTGGCGTCGGGGGGCACGACGATGGTGGCGTCGAACTCCTCGATGACCAGGGGACCGCGGCGGGGCGTGGCGGAGACGGCGGAGCGCGCCACCACCTCGGCTTCGATGCCGGCGGCGCCGCGGGCGAAGGAGATACGCCGCGAGCGGGCGGCCTTTGCTCCCGGCCGGGCCTCGATCTTCATGTGCGCAAAGTCGAGACGCTCCTTGCGCAGGCCGCGGCCGATGAGGCGCAGCCTGACGAGCTCGATGGCGCTCTCGTCGCGGTAGCCGTAGGTCTTGAGGTACTCGGCGACGAAGCGCGCCGCCATCTGGGAGAGGTCGAGCGCATCGAGCGGCACCGTGAGCTCGCTCGCCTGGCCCTCGTGGCGCAAGTCCGCCTCCCAGGCCAGTTGCACGCGCGCGCCCTGGAAGCCGTCGGCGGCGAGGCGGCGCTCGACGTCGGCGGCGAGTCCGGCGCCGATCTTCTCCAGCTCGGCTGTAGTCAGCTGGTCGAGGTGGCGCGTCACGGTGGTGAGCGCGATCTGCTCGAGGTCGGAGGCCAGCATGCCCACCGCGCTGAACACGCCGGCGAGCGGCGGCACCACGACGCGGCCGATGCCGAGGTCGCGCGCAACGTCGGGAGCGTGGATGGCGCCGTTGCCGCCGATGGCGACAAGGGTGAGGTCGCGGGGGTCGCGGCCGCGCTCGACCGTGACGGCGCGGATGGCACGCGACATGGCGGCGTTCGCCACCGCGCGGATGCCGTGCGCGGCCTCCTCCAGCGACAGGCCGAGTGGCTTGCCCACGTATGTCTCGATCGCCTTCTCGCTGAGCCTGCGATCTATGGCGAGGCGGCCGCCGGCCAGCGCGCTGGGGTTGATGAAGCCGAGCACGACGTTGGCGTCGGTGACGGTGGGGCGCTCGTTGCCGAGGCCGTAGCAGGCGGGGCCGGGAACGGCGCCGGCCGACTCCGGCCCAACGCGCAGCAGTCCGCCCTGGTCGATGCCGGCAAGCGAGCCGCCGCCGGCGCCGACCTCGGCGATATCGATGGCGGGGACCTTGAGCATGGAGCCGCCGGCCTTGACGAAGCGGCTCGAGGTGGAGATGCCGTCGCGGAACTCGTATTCGGAGGTCATGCTGGGACGGCCGTCCTCGACGATGACGGCCTTGGCAGTGGTGCCGCCCATGTCGAAGACGATGAGATCGCTTTCCTTGCGGGCAGCACCCAGGCGCGTTGCGCCGATCACGCCGCCGGCAGGGCCCGATGCCACCACGAACACCGGCTTTTCGCCGGCGCTGGAGGCCGCGAGCATGCCGCCGTTGGAGGTGATGACGCGGATCGGCGCCTTGATGCCGATGGAGGCGAGCCCGCTTTCCAGGCTTTGGAGATAGGTGCGCATGGCCGAGAGCAGGTAGGCATTGACCACCGTGGTGCTGGTGCGCTCGTACTCCTTGCGCTCGGGCAGCACGGCCCAGGAGGCGGAGACCAGCAGGTGCTGGAAGCGTTCGCGCAGGATCGCCTCGATGCGCTGCTCGTGGGCGGGGTTGCGGTAGCTGTTGATGAGGCAGACGGCGATGGCCTCGATGCCGGCTTCGGACAATTGCTGCGCGGCGGCGACGACGCTCGCCTCGTCGAGGGGCTCGACCACGCTGCCGTCGGCAGCGATGCGCTCGGCCACCTCCAGGCGATGGCGGCGGGGGACGAGCGGCTTGGGCTTGTCCCACGTCAGGTCGAACATGTCGGGCATGCGGATGCGGCCGATCTCCAGCACGTCGCGGAAGCCGCGGGTTGTGATGAGACCGGTCCGGGCGCCGGAGCGTTGGAGGAGGGTGTTGGAGCCGACGGTGGTGCCGTGCAGCACCTCCTCGACGCGGGCGGGGTTGAGGTCGAGCTCCTCGAGCAGGGCGGCGACGCCCGCCACCACGGCGCGGCTTGGATCGTCGGGTGTCGTGGATACCTTGCTCTCGCTCAGGACGCCGTCGCCCGCCATGACGACGATGTCCGTGAACGTACCCCCGATATCGACCGCAACCCGCACGCCATCCTGCACTTTCCCAGACGCCCGCTCTCTTCAGGAGGCGATGCAGCTTCAGGCCATCGTCGTTGTCAAGGAACCAATCATCTCATATCACTTCGTGCATACCACTTGTGCAGTGCGTCGGCATGTCGGGCTCGACCTGCCTGCTACGACAACATTCGGGAGGAGACCGGCATGGACGCCCGGAATCATGAAGCCGACCTTGACGCGGTGATCGTCGGCGCGGGGTTTGCCGGCATGTACATGCTGCACCGGCTGCGCGGGCTCGGCTTCACGGCGCGCGTGCTGGAGGCGGGCAGCGGCGTCGGCGGCACATGGTACTGGAACCGCTATCCGGGCGCGCGCTGCGACGTTGAGAGCGTGCAGTACTCCTACCAGTTCTCCAACGAATTGCAGCAGCAGTGGGACTGGACCGAGCGCTATGCCGCGCAGCCCGAGCTGCTGCGTTATGCCGACCACGTCGCCGATCGCTTCGACCTCAAGCGCGACATCGACTTCAATACGCGCGTCAAGTCGGCGGCGTTCGACGAAGCCGCGGGGCGCTGGGTGATCGAGACGGCCGACGGCAAGCGCCTGTCGGCGAGCTTCTGCATCATGGCGACGGGGTGCCTGTCCTCGCCGAACCTTCCCGACTTCAAGGGCCTCGAGAGCTTCAAGGGCGACCGCTACCACACGGGCTACTGGCCCAAGGAGGGCGTCGATTTCACGGGCAAGCGGGTGGCGGTGATCGGCACCGGCTCCTCGGCGGTGCAGTCGATCCCGATCATGGCGGCGCAGGCCGCGCATCTGACTGTGTTCCAGCGTACGGCCAACTACGCCGTGCCCGCCCACAACGAGGCGCTCGAGGCCGACTACATTGCCAGGGTCAAGGCGGAATACCCGACCATGCGCGCCCGCGCCAAGACGACCATGACCGGCATCGACTTCGACTATTCCGACCGCGCCGCGCTCGAGACCTCGGCGGAGGAGCGCACGCGCGAGTACGAGCGGCGCTGGAACCACGGCGGGCTGTGGTTTCTCGGCGCCTTCAAGGACCTGATGGTGAGCGACGAGGCCAACGCTACCTGCGCGGAGTATGTGCGCGCCAAGATCCGCTCGCGCGTGCGCGACCCCGAGATCGCCCGCCTGCTGTCGCCCACCAATACCATCGGCTGCAAGCGGCTGTGCGTCGACATCGGCTACTACGAGACCTTCAACCGGCCGAACGTGACATTGATCGACGTCAGCGAGTGGCCGATCGACGCCATCACGCCCGAGGGCGTCAAGGCGCACGGGCGCGAGCACAAGGTCGACGCCATCGTGTTCGCCACCGGCTTCGACGCCATGACGGGCGCGCTCAACAAGATCGACATCCGGGGACGCGGCGGCCTGCCCCTGCGCGAGAAGTGGAGCGCCGGCCCGCGCGCCTACCTCGGCGTCGCCATGGCGGGCTTCCCCAACCTCTACACGATCACGGGACCCGGGAGCCCGTCGGTGCTGACCAACATGCTCCCCACCATCGAGCAGCACGTCGAGTGGATCGTCGACAGCATGGCGTACATGCGCGACCGGCAGCTCGGGCGCATCGAGCCCGTCGCGGCGGCGGAGGAGGAGTGGGTGGGCCACGTGGGCGAGGCCGCGAGCCGCACGCTGCGCTACACCTGCAGCTCCTGGTACCTGGGCGTGAACATCCCAGGCAAGCCGCGCGTGTTCATGCCCTACATCGGCGGCTTCCCGAAATACATCGCCAAATGCAACGAGGTCGCTGCCGGCGGCTACGACGGATTCGCGCTGGCCTGAGTACGGCGGCGAATACGCCGCCGCCTTGTTGTTCAATGATGCCGGTGGCCGCCGCTGCCGGACTGGGCGCCGATCGGGCCGACGCGGAACTCGACCTCGATGGTGCCGGCCTTTTCGAAGACGAGGGTGCCCTTCACGGCCTGACCCTCCTTGAGGCTATCGCGCAGGCCGAGGAACATGAGGTGATAGCCGCCGGGCTTGAGCTCGACGGTCCGGCCGGGTGCGATCTCGAGCCCCTTCTCCAGGCGGCGCATCTTCATGATCCCGTCGCTCATAGCCATCTCGTGCACCTCCACGGTCGCTGCCGGCGCCAGCGAGCCGCCGACCACGCGGTCCGGCTGGCTGCCGGTATTCGTGACCTTGAGGTAGCCGCCTGCGACCTGCGCGCCGCCGGGCGTCGCGCGCGTCCACGGCGCCTCGATGACGAGCGGGCCGACCTTGTAGGTGTGCGCCTGCGCCTTCTGCGCTGCCGGCAGCAGCTTGACGCCAGGCGCCGGGTGGGCGAGTGCGTGCGCGTCCTGGCCGGGGGACGGCACCTCGATCCAGCGCCACTCGCCCTTCTCGCATTCCTGGTAGGTGGGGAAGAACAGGGTCTCTCCCGCGGGCAGAGTGTCGGCGAGGAAGCCCGCGAACACGAAGTCGTCGACGAAGTCGTCCCCTAGCCGGCCCGCCCAGGCGATCTCCCTGACGCCTTCGGTGAGGGTCTGGCCGTGGTAGAAGGGATAGCTGCGCGCGTATGGCCCGCGGACGGTGGAGATGGTCCAGCCCGGCTTCGGCATCGGCTTGACGCCGATGACGCCCTCGGGGATCTGGACGCGCAGCTTGACGGTGGCGGAGCCATCGCACCCGTGCGGGATGCTCATGATGGCCCTGTAGGGTGCGCCCACGTGCGCCTCGCGACGCTGCAGCGAGGGATGCGCGAGGGCGGGAAGGGCCGTCAACGCGAGGGCGGCGCAGCCGGCCGCCAGTAGGTTTCCAGGTTTCACAGCTGAGCTCCTTTGCTCCGTATTACCATCGATACTTCACGCCGCCGTAGACCGCGCGGCCCGTGCCCGGCTCAAACAAGGGCAGGGCCGGCGTCGCCGTGTCGATGATGCTGGCGCTGGCGATGTAGGCGACATCGGAGAGGTTGCGGCCCTCGATGTAGGCTGAGAACGGCCCGCCGTCGTCGAAGCCGAGCTTGAGGCCCCAGATCGCATAGGGCTCCGTCTTCAGCGTGTTGGCGCTGTCGACGTAGTAGGCCTGCGGCACCCACTCGACGTTGGGCCCGAAGAAGATCCCCTGCGGATGCTTGTAGAGCAGCTCGCTGCGCAGGAAGTGCCTGGGCGCGCCCGGCAGCACGTTGTCGCCGAACCTGGCATCGCCGTCGAAGTGGAAGTCGTTGAGCGTATAGGCCACGTTGAGCCACAGGCGGTCGGGCCTGTCGCCGTGCGCGAGGATGCGCTTGAGCACGGTGACGCCGAAGCCGATCTCGAGGCCCTGGTGCACGGTGCGGTCGGCATTGACGACCGTGCAGTTGCCGAACGAGCTGAACAGGCATTGCAGCTCGTTGGCGATCTCCATGCGGTAGGCGGCGAGGTCCCAGGTGTAGTCGGGGCGGCGGCCGCGGGTGCCGATCTCGTAGGTGGTGGCCGTCTGCTCCTTGATGTTGGAGAAGGCGATGGAGGTGAAGGAGTTCTCGCCGAAGCTCGGCACCTCGGCGCTGCGCGAGACGTTGGCGAACACCTGCCAGGTGCGGTCCACCTCCCACAGCAGGCCGAGTTTGGGACTCCAGATGTCGAAGTCGCGGCTGCCCGACTGGTTGCCGTTGGAGAGGAACAGGTCGGTACGGTCGCGCACAGCGTGCAGATACTGCGTGCCCGCCACCAGGGCCAAATGCGGGAGGAAGTAGAAGGAGTTCTCCGCGTAGGCCGAGACGTTCTCCGACTTGTCGAGCGAGCGCGACAGCAGGGCGCCCTTCGTCGCATTCGGCCCGTTGGCGAACTGGCGCGCGTCGACCTCGCCGTTGTGCACGGTGCTGCCGACGATGAGCCGGTTCTTGAAGCCGCCGATCCAGCGCTCGTCGTTGATGCGCACGAAGCCGCCGTAGTCGTCGTAGAGGTAGTCGAGCCACTGGAAGATCGGGTGCATCAGGTGGCGGTCGACGAGAAAGCCGCCGATCTCGACGCTGGTCGATGGCGACAGCCGTATGACGCTGCGGTTGGCGAGGCGCCAGGAGTCGATGTTGCGCTGCCAGTCGTTGGCCTCGTTGATGGCCGCCGCGGTCTTGGGTGACGTCAGCGCGACCGTCTTGGTCACGCCGCCTGGAATGCGCTGCGTGATGTCGCTGCCGTTGAAGTAGAAGCGCGTTTCGACATTTGGGGAGAGCTGATAGCCGAGGTTGGCGCTGGCGCGGGTGGACTCGCCCCAGGTGTGGTTGCGGAAGCCGTCCTGCTCCTGCCAGGAGCCCGTGGCGAAGAAATCGAACGGTCCGTTGACGCCGCCCGAGCTCGCCTGCAGGCGGTGGAAGCCGAAGCTGCCCACGTCGGCGCTGGCGGCGAGCAGGCTGGAATCACGCCCGGTCGGGGAGACGAAGTTGATGGCGCCGCCCATCGAATTGGTGCCGAACCGCAGCGCATTGGCGCCCTTGTAGACCTCGACGTAGCGGTAGGCGGTCGGGTCGATCTCCTGGAAGTCGCCGTAGCCGTCGGCCGTGTTGATGGGGATGCCGTCCATGTAGAGCTGGACGCTGCGCAGGTGGAAGTTGCGCGACAGGCCGGAGCCGCGGATGGAGAGGCGGCTGTCCTCGCCCCACTTGGGCTGGATGAAGACGCCGGGCACGTAGTCGAGCACGTCCTTCAGGGTCGCGGCGGGTGTGCTGTACTTATAGGCCGTGTCGGGCACCACCACGACGGAGCCCGGTACGCGCGCGAGGATCGCCTGGGCCTGGGCCGTCGTCGGCACCGTCAGGCTGCCGCCGGGCGGCGTTGCGGCAGGGTCGAGCGCGAGCGACTGGCCCGCCGGCGCCGCCGCGGGTTGCGTTACGGGTGCTGTTGTCGGGCCTTTGGTAGCAGCCTTCGGCGTGGCCTTGGGCTGCTTCTTGGGTGTCTCGACGACGACCGGGGGCAGGGATTGAGCCTCCGCGGCGCGGCAGACGGCGAGGATGGCGAGCAGCAGGAGTGCGGCAGCTATCGCGATTTGCAGGCGAAGGCGCCGCAGACGATGTATGGCGCGCCGCGCCCATGGCGAGACGTGGATAGACATGGGTGAATCCCCAGACGAGATACGAGCTGCGTGCAGACGCACGCACGAGGACTGCAGAAGGCTCAGACGCGGCTGGGGGGCGCTCTGGCCGGCGGGCAGACTGGGTGTGTGGCGGGGGCGAGGGAAGCGAGGGGTGGTGCCTGCCAATGGCACGCGACCGCAATGACGACAGGCGCCGTGGGCGCGGGTGCGTCGAGGGCGAAGACGGGGCACTGGCCCGAGCAGACGGGGCAGCCGTGCTGGGCGTCGGTGGGCTTGGGGATCGACGGCAGCTCGCCGAGCTGGCTCGCGTCCGTCGCCGCGCCGCTCCGGCAGAGGGCGGTAACATCCGCCGTCAGCGCCGCATGCTCGAGCAGCGCGCCCAGCATGACGCCGTTGTGGCGAACGAGGGCGCCGCCGTGCAGAAGCACGGCCAGCGTCGCCACAAGAGCTACCCACCTGCGCAAGTACGCCAACACAGCCTGTCCCCCGTTGCGCCCGTCAACTACCGCACACTCGCGCACGCCAGGCAATGCGACGCAGTGGTTTCTCGTCTCGCGCACGCTCGCGGTGATGCGCCGGCGTCACACGGGACGCAGGATGGCGCTTGAAGGGACCTCGCGCGACGAGGACTTGCAGGCATGCTCCTCGTCGGGATGGTGTGCACTCCCGCAAAACGTACACGCTCCGAAGCAGAGGTTGCTCCGGAGCATGCGTCAATTTTCGACCGAGAGGGCGTCTACTTCGCGATCGGCGGAAGAGCCTTCACCTGCTCCGTGGTGAGCGACAGCACGACGCGATCGTTCTCCAACTTGAACTGCGCCGGCATCAATCGAACCTGGGTCTCGCCCATACCGAGAAAACCGCCAATGCCAGCTTGGAGCTCGGCGACCTTGCCGGAAGCGTCGCGCTTCAGTGAGGTAACCTCGCCGACGTTCTTGCCGTCACTGCTGAACACTGCCTTCTTGATCCACGCGTTCGCTTGCGCCTCGGTGAGAACAAGCCCCTCCTTCGTCACGGTCGTCGTGGACGCGGCCGGCGGCGCCATCTTCTCGGCCGTGTCGGGCTTGCTCGCAGGCGGGCTGGCAGGGGATGTGGTCTGAGCCATGGCCGCAGTCGCGCCAAGCAGAACGGCCAGCGCAGTGGCGCCAAGTACCTTGTTCATTGGATTGTCTCGCTTTTTGAAGGGGCATGCTCGGGGTGAGCATCGCGGGTTTGTCGTAGTGGCCCTCCCGCTTCGTAGAGATGGTTACCGCTTGCCTCCGGTGGCAGGGTCGGAAAGTACTCAGTGCCAACTACGCGACGCCCGAGACACGTTCAGGCGAGGGGCAAGATGAAAGGTAGGCATTTTCCGACGGGTCCCAAAGTCGGGAAAATCAAGCATCGTCGGCGCTTACGCAACACCATGCCTGTCCGAGCTACGCGGGCATGGCCTCTTGCCAGTCGGTCATCACGCTTGTTGCGCATTGAGGATTGATCGACGGCTCAGGGCATTCGCGGTCTGCCTCGAAAGAGACCGCTGCCCCTAGTCATTTGCGCCTTGCCGCGCTTTGGAGTCGTATGGAGCACCCAGGACTTCGGGGCCGCTCGATCCTCGTGGTTGAGGACGAGATGCTTATCGCACTGGATATCGCACAGGCCTTCGAGCGCGCCGGCGCTAGCGTGACAACGACGACCACGGTCCGCCACGCCCTGATCCTCGTGGAGCACGATGGGCTATCGGCCGCCATTATGGATCATGGACTGAGTGACGGCGACAGCACCCAGCTGTGCGCCCGCCTCAAGGCGCGCGGCATCCCATACGTAAGCTACAGCGGCTTCGACGCAGTCAAGGGCGCCGACAAGGATGCGCCATACATATCCAAGCCCGCCACGATGGAGACGATCCTCAGCGCGGTAGAAGAGATGCTCAAGGGTCCCGCCCGCATTTCCTGACGCAAGCGGACCTCCAAGCGGCGGCGTTCCGCGGTTGGCGATCGGGCCCGCAAGACGGTCCGTCGCCGGTGCGTGCTTTGGATGAGGAACGGGGGAGACATATTAGAGGCTGGTCGTCGCCATCACGCTCGATGGCTGGCGTTGTCGCAAGTCGGCGCTTGACGGGTGGGCTCGAGTTACAGAAGGCTCAGTGCACGAACGTGCGCACGAGCCTGACACTACGAGCAGGTAGATCGGCACGGCGTCGGAGGAGGAACCAATGCGCTTGAAGGACAAGATCGGATCGTGACGGCGGCGGCTTCCGGCATGGGGCGCGCGGGCGCGCTCAGGTTTGCCAAGGAGGGCGCGGCGGTCGGCGTGGTCGACATCGACAAGGCGGGGGTCGAGGCGGTGGTGGCCGAGATCAAGGCGGCGGGCGGGCGCGCGCTGCCGATCGTTGCCGATCTCACGCGCGACGAGGACTCGCGGCGCATCGTGACGGAGACCGCAAAGGCATTCGGCGGGCTCGACTTCGTCTGGAACCATGTTGGCCATCCTGGGCCGGCGTCGGTCGAGGGCATCGACATGCGCGATTTCGATCTCGCCGTCACGCTCAACCTGCGCACGGTGCTGATCACGACCGAGGCGGCGCTACCGGAGATGCGCGCCCGCGGCGGCGGCTCGCTGCTCTATACCGCCTCCACGTCGGGCCTGATGGGCTCGCCGTTCTCGCCCGTGTACTCGGCGGTCAAGCACGGTGTGGTGGGCTTCGTGCGCGCGCTGGCCAAGCGCCACGGGCGCGAGAAGATCCGCGCCAATGCGATCTGTCCCGGCTCGGTCGACACGCCGATGCTCAGGGTGTTCGTCGCCCGCCCCGACCAGCAGTCGACGCAAGGTGCCGACAAGGAAGCGCTGGTGCGCCAGCGCGGCGGGCAGAACCCGCTCGGACGCCCGGGGCGGCCGGAGGAGATCGCCAACGCGGCGCTGTTCCTGATCTCGGACGAGGCCTCGTTCGTCACCGGCGCCGCCTTTGCTGTCGACGGCGGCACCACCGCATAGCCCCCATGCGGAAGAGCGCTCGCAGGGAGCAAGTTCGCGCTTGACCCGCGGCCGGGGTTGGCAGAAGGCTCGGCGTACAAAAAACACGGGACGGAAACGCGCGACCAGGAGCGGGAGGGCGAGGATGCATCGCTGCCTGCCGGCTTGAGCCAGGTGCTCGGGCCTTCCGGCCTCGCGCCCTTCCGGGTGCGCGCCTTCCGCCTGCAGTGGCCCGCCGACCTGCTGACATCGTGCGCCTTCGAGATGGAGACGCTGATCCTCGGCTGGTACGTGCTGGTCGAGACGCGCTCGGTGCTGCTGCTGACCGTGTTCGGCGCACTGCAGTACACGGGCACGCTGATTGCGCCGCTGCTGGGCGTCGCCGGCGACAGGATTGGACATCGCAACCTGCTGTGCTGCATGCGCGCGATCTACGCGACGCTCGCGGCGACGCTCATGATCCTGGCGTTCGCCGGCGCGGTGACGCCGGCGCTGGTGCTGGTCATCGCCGCGCTGATGGGGCTGGTGCGGCCGTCCGACCTCGGCGTGCGGCTGGCGCTGGTGGCCGACAATGTGCCGCGCGAGCAGCTGGTGGCGGCGCTGGGCATCTCGCGCACGACGTCGGACTGCGCGCGCATCGGCGGCGCGCTCACGGGCGCCGGCATGTTCGCAGCGTTCGGGATGGGGCCGGCCTACGCGGCGGTTGCGGGGTGCTACGCGGTGGGCCTGGCGCTCACGCTCGCCATCGGCAGCAAGACGGCTGCACGCGGCGCGGAGGTGCTGGCGGCGGGCACGGCGCGCCCCTCCGCCTGGGGCGACCTGCGCGAGGGCGTCACATATGCCTGGACGAGCCCGCCGCTGCAGGCGGCGATGCTGCTGGCGTTCCTCGTCAACTTGACGGCCTATCCGCTGTCGAACGGGCTGCTGCCCTACGTGGCCAAGGAGGTCTACCTGCTCGACCAGACGGGGCTGGGGTATCTAGTGGCGAGCTTCTCGCTCGGCGCGCTGCTCGGATCGGTGGCGGTCAGCATGCGCGGCGGGCTGATGCCCGGGCGCATGATGCTGGTGTTCGCGGGCGTCTGGTACTCGATGCTGGTGGTGTTCGCGCAGATGCGCGTGCCGGCCGCGGCCGTCGTCATGCTGATGCTGGCGGGCTTCGCGCAGAGCTTCTGCATGGTGCTGCTGATGGTCCTGCTGCTGCGCAACACCGACGAGAAGCTGCGCGGGCGCGTGATGGGCGTGCGCATGCTGGCGATCTACAGCCTGCCGCTGGGGCTGCTCGCCTCCGGCGTGCTGATCGAGCGCGTGGGTTATCACACGACCGCCACGCTCTATGCGGTGGCGGGGCTGCTGTTCACCGGGCTGATCGCGCTGAAATGGCGCGCCGACCTGTGGCGGGCCGATATGCCGGCCAATGCCCGCTGAGACGCGCGGGCCGGCCAATGCGCCATGAGGCGGAGCGAGGGTGCGCGTCACGACCGCTTGCCCAGAGTCCCCACCCAATCTCCATGGAACCACGGATTGGCCGGACCACACGCGACGGCGACGGTCAGTCGTCCATGGAGGTGGCGTCATGACATTGCTCGCAAAGAAGACGGTCGGCTTGGGACTTCTCCTGGTTGGCGGGTTGACCGCAGCTCATGGCGGTTCCGCGGGGCAGACGTGGGAGATCGTGACCGGCCTATCGCTCGCCGCCATCGGCGCGTTGCTGCTCGCGGTCAAGATTGTGCACCGGAATGCCGGCCCGCAACGTACGGGCCACTGATCGAAGCGACTCTTTGGAAGCACACCAGTGCGAGACCCGCAACGGATCCTGTCGCAGAGGCGGCGCCGCGATGCCGATTTCGGGCGCTCGCAGCCGCCATACAATGCGGGAGATGCCGGCCAGCTCACCGGTTTGATCCGCGCTCGCCGCATTGGGACCGACCCGGGGACTTGAACCCCGCCTTCCCGGGACACAGCCGGGCGTGCTCGCCGCTGACACCAGATCGGCATGCTCTGAACGAGATGGCGATCCCGGCAGGGGTCGAACCTGCAGCCTTCGGCTCCGCAAGCCGATGCTCTGATCCATTGAGCTACGGGACCGGATGCTGGCGGTTCCGACGGGACTCGAACCCGCGTTCCCGGCTCGACAAGCCGGTGTCCTGACCGCTGGACGACGGAACCTGGATGCGTGTTGGCGCAGGTGGGGTGCGGGCGGTGCGGGATCGGCCGCGGCTCAAGACAGCGGCGCCGTCAGCGAGAATCTCGCCGGCGCAGGATATGCCGATGCTGTCGAGCCATGAGCGTCATGGGGCGCGAGATAGGGGGCGAAAACGTCAGTTTCAAGACCGAGTCAGCGCCGGCCGAACAGGCGCTCGATGTCGGCGAGCTGGAGCTCGATGTAGGTGGGGCGGCCGTGGTTGCACTGGCCGGAGCGGGGGGTGGCCTCCATCTCGCGCAGCAGCGCGTTCATCTCGCGCGCCTCGAGCCGGCGGCCCGCGCGCACGCTGCCGTGGCAGGCCATGGTCGAGCACACGGCCGCCAGCCGCTCCTCGAGCAGGCTGCCCTGCCGCTCGGCGAGCGCCTCGCGGGCAAGGTCGCGCACGAGGCCCTTGACGTCTGTGTCGCCGAGCAGCGCGGGGACCTCACGCACCAGCACGGCGCCTCCTCCGAACGCCTCTACGCCAAGGCCGAGGCGGCCGAACTCGCCCGCGCGCTCGATCAGCGCTGCGGCCTCGTCGGGCTCGACGTCGACGATCTCGGGGATCAGCAGGCCCTGGCGGGCGACGCCGCCGTTGGCAAGCGCGGCTTTGAGGCGCTCGTAGACCAGGCGCTCGTGGGCGGCGTGCTGGTCGACGATGACGACGGACGTGCGCGTCTGGGCGAGGATGTAGGTCTCGTGCAGCTGCGCGCGGGCGGCGCCGAGCGGCCGGTCGAGCAGGTCCGCGGGCGGCGGCTCGGCGGAGGCGCGCGCGTCGGCGCTCGGGAATGCGCCGGCCTCTGCCAGGCCTTCGAGCGGGGCCTGCCAGTCCTCGGCGAAGCCCGCAGGACGGAACGCGCTGCGCTCCGGGGCATAGGTGGAGCCGCGGCCGGCGGCGGGCGGCGCGGCTGTTGCGGTCTGCGCGCGGACCAGTGCGTCGAGCGCGTGGCTGCCGCCCGTGGCGGTGGCGCGATGGCCGGCGGCGTCCAGCGCCGCCCTGAGCGCGCCGGCGACCAGCGCGCGCACGCGCCCCGCGTCGCGGAAGCGCACCTCGGCTTTGCTCGGATGCACGTTGACGTCGACCTCGCGCGGGGGAAGGTCCACGAACAGCGCCAGCAGGGGATAGCGGCCCTTCGGCAGCAGGTCGCCGTAGGCCGAGCGCACGGCGCCGATCAGCAGGCGATCCTTGACCGGGCGGCCGTTGACGAACAGGTACTGCTGGCCGGGATCGGGTCGGTGCAGGGTGGGAAGGCCGGCAAAGCCCGTGACGCGCACGCCTTCGCGCTCGATGTCGACGGCAAGCGCATCGTCGAGGAAGTCGCGGCCCATGATGCGGCCGAGGCGGGCGAGGTGGCCGTCGGGCCCGAGCGGCTGCGCGGTGAGCTTGAGGCCGACGCGCTCGCCGGTGGTCAGGGTGAAGCCCACTTGCGGGTGCGCCATGGCGAGGCGCTTGACCACTTCGGATATCCCGAGGTTCTCGGCGCGCTCGGACTTGAGGAACTTGAGCCGGGCGGGCGTCGCGGAGAACAGCTCGCGCACCTCGACCGTGGTGCCGCAGTTGAGCGCTGTTGGCCGCACGGCCTCCTTGCTGCCGCGGTCGACGACGATCTCGCTGCCGGCCGGCGTCTCGCGTGGGCGCGACTTTATGGAGAGGCGGGCGATGGCGCCGATGGAGGGCAGCGCCTCGCCGCGGAAGCCGAGCGTGGCGATATTGAAGAGGTCCTCGCCCGCGAGCTTGGAGGTGGCGTGGCGCTCCACTGCGAGGGCGAGGTCGGACGGGCTCATGCCGACGCCGTCGTCGCTGACGCGGATGAGGGAGAGGCCGCCGGCAGCGGTGACGATCTCGATCTCGCGGGCGCCGGCGTCGAGCGCGTTCTCGACGAGCTCCTTGACCACGCTCGCGGGACGCTCGACCACCTCGCCGGCGGCGATGCGGTTGATGGTCTCGGGGCTCAGCTGGCGGATGATCGGCATGGCACCTTCTGGGGTCAGACCCCCTTCGGTCCGCTGACGTCAGTCTCCAAGTCCGGTCATGGGGTCTGACCCCATCTTACGCTGACCCCATCGCATTACTTCATCGCTGCGACGCGCTCGCGGGTGATGACCTTGGCAAGCTCGACGGCTGGCTGGTCGAAGGGATCGACGCCCATCAGCCGCGCGGCGAGAATCGTCTCCAGCACGAAGTGCATCATCAACGCCCCGATGCACTGTTCGTCAAGTCGGGCGAGATCGAGGGTGCGCACGGGCCGGCCAGCCTTCTGCAATGCCGCGGGGACGGCCTCGGCCTGGGCGGCGACGAGGTCGCCAGCCGTGCGTCCCGCGAGGTAGTCGAGACCGGCCTTGGCGGCAAGCTCGGGCGAGATGCGGGGCCCGAGACCGGCAGAGGGGGCGCGGATGATGCTGATCAGGTGCTCGTGCGGGCCGTCCATGAACAGCTGCAGCTGGCTGTGCTGGTCGACGGGGCCGAGCGCCGCGACGGGCGCCGTGCCCTGGCCGCCTTTGCCGAGGCTCTCCGCCCACAGCTGCGCGAACCAGGCGCCCAGGCGTCCGAGCCGGTCCGAGTAGGGCATCATCACCTCGACCTTGATGCCGCGCTCGCGGGCGAGGCCGACGGCGATCGCCGCGCCCTCGGCGGGCGCGAAGCCGCGCGGGGATTTGGCGGCCAGCAGAGCATCGACCACCTCGCGGGCGCCGGCGCGCACGGCGTGCGGGTCGAGGCCGCGCGCCATGGCCGGCAGCAGGCCGACGTTGGTGAAGACGGAGTAGCGGCCGCCGATGCCGGGGTGATGGTCGAGGAGGGGGATGCCGTGTGCCTCAAACAGCGTGCGCAGGCCGTTGGCTTTGCCGGCGACGGCGGGCTCGGTGACGCCGAGGAAGAGCTCTGGCGCCCGCTGCTCGAGGCCCGCGGCTTTCACCGCGCCCAGCGCCGCCAGCGCCTGCACCAGCGTCTCGGGCGTGCCGCCCGACTTGGAGATAACGACGAAGCGGGTGTCGGCGAGATCGAAGGTGCCCAGCGCCGCTTCCAGCGTCACGGGGTCGAGGTTGTCGTAGAAGCGCGTGCGCGGGCGGCGGCGCTGCTCGGGCGTCGCCATGCCGGGGATGTGCCAGCCGCCGAGCTGGGCCAGCGTCTGGCCGCCGAGGCTCGAGCCGCCGATGCCGAAGAAGACGATGGTGTCGGCGCCCTGGGAGAGCCTGGCGAGCGCGGCCTCGGCCGCGGCGAGGTCGGCGGTCTCCTCGGGGACGCGCAGGTGGGGCAGGCGGCGCGCCTTGTAGTCGTCCTGCAGCGCGACGATAGCGCGGCCGAGCGGATCGAGCCAGCGCGCAAGCTCGGCGTTGCTGAGCCCGTGCTTGCCGATGGCGCCGTCGAGGCAACCCGCGATCGATTGCGTGTAGGAGGAAGTGCCCATGCGCGCCCGCGATCCTTCCATACGAGGCTGCGAGGCCTAGCGCGAATTGGTGCGGCTGTCATTCACCCTCACCTCTCCCCGCTCGCGGGGAGAGGGAACATCAGCTGCGCTTGCCCGACGCGGCGGCCGTTGGCACCGCCATTCCGACGGGCTTGCCGACGATGATGACGATGGGCTCCTGGCCTTCGAACAGGCGCTTGGCCGCGCGCTTGATGTCGCCCATGGTCACGGCCTCGATCTCGCCGTTGCGGCGGTCGACGTAGTCGAGCCCGAGGTCCTCCTGCTGGATCCACAGCAGCTGGTTGGCGATCTTGGCGTTGCTGTCGAAGCGCAGCGCGAACGACCCCGTGAGGTAGTCCTTGGCGTCGCGCAGCTCCTTCTCGGTCGGGCCCTCGCTGGCGAAGCGCTTGATCTCGGCGCGGATCACCTCGAGCGACTGCGCGACGGCCTCGTTCTTGGTGGCGACGCCGCCGGAGAAGATCGAGGTGTTCTTGAGGGGCGTCACGCTGGTGTAGACCGAGTAGGCGAGGCCGCGCTTCTCGCGCACCTCCTCCCACAACCTGGACGACATGACGCCGCCGCCGAGGATGGTGTTGAGCACGAAGGCCGGCAGGAAGTCCTTGTCCTTGCGCGGCATGGCGGGGAGCCCGAAACGCGCCACCGACTGCGGCACCGCCATCTCGACGACGCGCAGCTTCTCGGCCGAGGCGGGAGCTGCATTGGCGACCGGAGTCAGGTCTGCCTTCGCCGGCAACTGCCCGAACACGGTGTCGAGCATCTTGGAGAGGGTAGGCGCATCGATGTCGCCGACCACCACGACGCTCAGGTTGCTGCGCGCAAATGTGCGCGACCAGAACTTGGCGAGGTCTTCGCGGCTCATGCCCTGCACGGACGCCGGCGTGCCGTTCGCCGGCCGGCCGTAGGGATGGCCGGCGAAGGCCATCGCCTGCCACTGGTCGGAGGCGACGCGGTTGGGGTCGCGCGAGGCGTGGGCGATGCCGGCCAGGATCTGGCCGCGCACGCGGTCCACGGCGTCCGTATCGAAGCGCGGCTTGCCGATCGCCAGCGCCAGCAATGCGGCGGCCTTGTCGCGGTTCTCGGTCAGCGTCTCGAAGCTGCCGTAGAAGGCGTCGCGCGCATCCTCGAAGCTCATGCGCATGGCGATCTCCTCCACGCGCTCCTGGAACTGCTTGGAGGTGAGGTCGCCGGCGCCCTCGTCGAGCATGCCCGCGAGGAAGTGGGCGAGGCCCTCCTTGCCCGCGGGGTCCTGCGCGTTGCCGCCCTCGAAGGCGAACCGCATGGCGATCAAGGGCACGCTGTGCTCCTCGACGAGCCACGCCGTCACGCCGCCGGGGCTCTTCACCACCTGTATCTTCATGGCCTCGGCCTTGCTCAAGGAAAGGAACAGCACTGCTGCGGCGACGAGGAGGCCGGCAAGCGCCGCCCTGCCGCCGGCTGCGATCGAGCGCAGTGGGGTCATCGCATGGTCCTCATTCAGGACTTGTCGGCGACCGCTTTCGCGGCAGCGTCGGAGTCCGGTGCGGTGGGGATCAGCCAGCCGGTGACCGAGCGGCGGATGTCGAAGTGCTTGGCCGCGGCGCGCTTCACGTCCTCCACGGTGACCTTGGAGATGGCGGCGGGCCAGGCGTTGACCTGCTCGATGGTGAGGCCGAGCAGCATGCCCTGGGCGTAGCGGCGGGCGAGCGAGCTCTGGCTGTCGGATTCGTAGATGAAATCCGCGATGTAGGCCTTCTTGGCGCGCTCGAGCTCTTCTGCGGTAACCCCGCCGTCGCGCAGTTCCTGGAGGACTTTGTCGATCCCAGCCTCGAGCTTGTCGAGCGGGACGTCCTGCCCCGCAACCGCGTAGATGCCGATCGAGCCGCTGTCGAGGCCCTGGCCCGAGTACCAGCCGCCGGCGCTGGAGGCGAGCTTCTCCTCCGACACGAGGCGCTGGTAGAGGCGGCTGGTGGTGCCGTTAAAGGCGACCTTGGTGAGAAGGTAGAGCGCTTCCGACTCGCCCTCGGCGGCATTGGTGACGGAGGGGGCGAGATAGAAGCGGCGCACCGAGGCATTGCCGGCGCGCGGGTCCTTGAGCTCGACGCGCCGCGGCGAGCGATGCGGCGGCTCCTGCGGACGCTTGCGCACCTGGATATCGGGGTTGGGCTTCAAGGGGCCGTAGGTGGCCTCGGCCAGCGCCTTGACCTCCTCGACCGTGACATCGCCTGCGACGACGACGATAGCGTTGTTGGGCGCATAGTGGCGCTTGTAGAAGGCGAGCGCGTCCTCGCGCGAGAGCTTCGCCATCTCGTGCATCCAGCCGATGATGGGGATGCGGTAGGGATGGTTCTGATAGAGCGCCGCCGACATTTGCTCGGAGAGGATGTTGGAGGGATTGTTCTCGGTGCGCGAGCGGCGCTCCTCGAGGATCACCTCGCGCTCGGTCCCCACCTCCTTCTCGTCGAGCTTGAGATTGAGCATGCGGTCGGCCTCCATCGCCATGACCGTCTTGAGGCGGTCCTTGGAGATGCGCTGGAAGTAGCCCGTCACGTCGTGGCTGGTGAAGGCATTGTCCTGGCCACCCATGCGCGCGATCTCGCGGGAGAAGGCGCCGGACGCGATCTTGTCCGTCGACTTGAACATCAGGTGCTCGAGGAAGTGGGCGATGCCAGAGACGCCGGGCGGCTCGTCGGCGGAGCCCGCGCGATACCACACGTAGTGCGTGACGACGGGCGAGCGGCGGTCGGGAACGACTACGACCTGAAGGCCGTTGGCGAGCTTGAACTCCGCGACCCCGCCGGTGGCCGGGCTCGCGTTCAGCGTAGAGAAGCTTTGCAGGAACATGGTGGTTGTGAGGGCCAAAGCGAGGAGGGGAAGACGGCGGCGATTGCCTGATGTCCACATAGGTCGATTCTTCCTGACCGCAAGATTCCTTGCGTTTATGCCCCCTGAGAGATTGGTGGCGAACTTGCGCGGCGCTACCCGTGCCGACTGCGGAAGTTGTTGGTCTTCCGGTGGGCGGAGTCAAATGACATCAGATTAATGTTGCCGGCATGGCAAAGACCGGCTGCCGCGCCATCAGGCAACATGCAATTTTTTCAGCTTGAGCCGACAGTTGCGCTCCGGTCGGCCGGGAACGCGTCTATTCTTTGTTTACGTTCGAGGTGACGGCGCCGAAGAGGCCGGGGCAGGGGCCATAGGGACTGCGAGGCGCATTCGCATCCCTGTTCAAGGCGCGCTCCTTCCACTGCTTGTCGCCGCTGCAGTAGGCAAGATGCAGGCGCTCCTTCTCTTTGGCCTCGCGCACCTTGCGCTGCTCGGGATCGTCAGGCCATGCGGTCTGCACGGGATCGGGCGTCGCCTCCGAGCCGGGTGCCGGTAGCCGGGCCACATCCGGCGGCACGACCAGCGGGGCACGAGCGGCGACCTTGGGCTCGAAGCGCTTCGCCGCCTGGGCGGCCGGGCTGACGCCCATCATGTCGAAAACCTTGCCGTTGAGGTCGAGGCCGTCGGCGCAGCCGCCGACCGCCACCGTCGAAAGCATCGCGGTGCCGGCGAGCCAGCCTGCAAGTCGTGTCCGCGAGGAAGACATCCCGTTGCCCCGTTCGCCGTCGAGCCGCGAGGGCTCTCCCAGAAAGGCTATGCGTTACCGGTCGTTATAGGGCCTTTGAGGCATCATTGCGACTCGGCATGAAGGAATCATAGAGGAGGCCCAGGACGCCTGCAACAATAGCCACATCGGCGATGTTGAACACGTACCAGTAAAAGCCGAAGGCATGCAGGGAGAAGAAGTCGGCGACCCCGCCGAGCCACAGGCGGTCGATGGCGTTGCTGGCCGCCCCGCCCATGACGAGACCGAGGCTGACGGCGACAAGCCGGGTCGTCACGCCGCGGGCGAGCCACCAAGCCATGGCGAGGACCGCGATTCCCGCAAATGTTGCCAGCAGCCATTGACCCAGGCGGTTTTCCTGCAGCAGCAGGCCATAGCTGATGCCCGTATTCTTGACGAAAACCAGGTCGAGGAAGGGCGTGACGGCGACCCGGCCGCGGCTCTGGATCGCGTAGACGCCGAGCATCCAGGCCTTGTGCGCCTGGTCCACCAGGAGGATGGCGACGGCGATGCCGACCCCGAGGGGAGACAGCCGGCCCCACAGCAACGCCTTTTTCTCCTGCACGACGGCCATGCCGCTGGCGGCGCTCCCTGATTTCATCCGGGCTCCCGTGTCGGTCATATCCGGAACTCGCGTGTGCGTCCAACGCGACCGGTCGCGGCGTCGTCGCGGTCCACCGCTTTTGCGCGCGTGCTGCGTGCGGCCGAGGGGGTGGGAGAGTTCCCCGGCGGCTGCGCCGCGTGCGCGGCTTGCGCGACGGCATGCTGTTGGCCTAGTGCTGAACGGACAGCACCGCGTCTTTGGGGGCGAATTTCCATGCAGTACACCACACTCGGCAACACCGGCCTCGAGGTGAGCGTCGCGGGGCTCGGCTGCGGCGGCAACAGCCGCCTGGGGCTGGGCACGGGGCTCAGCGAGGCGCAGTCGGTGGCGCTGGTCAAGCAGGCGCTCGACCTCGGCGTCAACTTCCTCGACACGGCCAACGCCTACGAGACCGAGGGCGTCGTCGGCAAGGCCATCAAGGGGCGGCCGCGCGCCGGCGTTGTGATCTCCACCAAGAGCCATGCGACGTCAGGGGCGGCGGTGATCGCCAACCTCGAGACCTCGCTGCGCCAGCTCGACACCGACTACGTCGATGTCTTCCACCTGCATGGGCTGCGGCCCGCCGACTACGACAAGGCCATGGCCGAGATCGTGCCGGGGCTCGTCAAGGCCAAGCAGCAGGGCAAGCTGCGCCACATCGCCGTGTCGGAGACGGGGCCGCGCGATCCCGAGCACACCATGCTGGTGCGCGCCGCGGAGTCGGGCGTGTTCGAGGTGTTCATGCTGGGCTTCAGCATGATGCACCAGAACGCCAAGACCCACCTGCTGCCGAGGACGCGCGAGAAGGGCATCGGCACGCTCTGCATGTTCGCGGTGCGCAACATCTTCTCCAAGCCCGACGTGCTCAAGAAGACGTTCGGCGAGCTGGCCGCCGAGGGCAAGGTGCCGGCGGCGCTGGCGAAGGAGGCAAACCCGCTGGGCTTCCTGGTGCACGAGGGCGGGGCGGAGAGCGTGACCGATGCGGCCTACCGCTTCGCGCGGCATCAGCCGGGCATCGACGTGGTGCTGTTCGGCACGGGCAACGTCGCGCATCTCAAGGCCAATGTCGCCTCGATCCTGCGCCCGCCGCTGCCGGCCGCAGATACCAAGAAGCTGCACGACCTCTTCGGCCACCTCATCGGCGTCGGCCTCGACCTGCCCGACCGCATCCAGGCGGCGGAGAAGAAGTAGGTCGGGTCATCCCGGGCCTTGTGCCCGGGATCCATCCCTCAGATTGCTCCGAAGCCAGCTGATCGCTGGATCCCGGTGACAAGCGCCGGAATGACGCGTCCCCCGATGCCTACGCCACGGCCTTGAGCACCTTGGCGAGGCGGTCGCGGATGTCGGAGATGTCGGCCTCGGTGGAGATCAGCGGCGGGGCGACGACGAGCGTATCCATGGCGACGCGCACGTAGATGTCGAGGTCGTGGTACATGCGCTCGGTGGCCTCGTAGCCGCGCAGGCCAGGCTTGCCGGGGATCGATTCCAGATCGATGCCGCAGAGCAGGCCGACGGTGCGGATGTCGGCGACGTTGGGCTGGCCCTTGAGGCTCATCATGGCGTCGGCGAAGACAGGCTCGAGCTTCTTGGCGCGCTCGAACAGGCCCTCGTCCTTGTAGATGTCGAGGGTGGCGATGCCGGCCGCTGCGGCGAGCGGATGGCCCGAGTAGGTGTAGCCGTGGAACAGCTCCACCAGGTGCTCGGGGCCGGTCATGAAGGCATCGTAGATGTTCTTCGACGCCAGCACGCCCGCCATCGGCACGGCGGCGTTGGTGACGCCCTTGGCAAACGTGATCATGTCGGGCTCCACCTCGTAGCGCTCGGAGGCAAAGCAGTGCCCCAAGCGGCCGAAGCCGGTGATGACCTCGTCGAAGATCAGCAGGATGCCGTGCTGGGCGGTGATCTCGCGCAGCTTCTTGAGGTATCCCTTGGGCGGCGCCAGGATGCCGGTCGAGCCCGCCACCGGCTCGACGATGACGGCGGCGATGGTGGAGGCGTCATGCAGGTTGATGAGGCGGGTAAGCTCATCGGCCAGGTGCGCGCCCCACTCGGGCTCGCCCTTGGTGAAGGCCTGCTTGGAGCGGTCGTAGGTCGACTGCAGATGATCGACGCCGGTCAGCATGTTGCCGAACTGCTTGCGGTTGGCGACCATGCCGCCCACCGAGATGCCGCCAAAGCCGATGCCGTGATAGCCGCGCTCGCGGCCGATCAGCCTGGTGCGCGCGCCCTCCCCCTTGGCCTTGTGGTAGGCGAGCGCGATCTTGAGCGCGGTGTCGACGGCCTCCGAGCCCGAGTTGGAGAAGAAGGCGTAGTCGAGCGAGCCGGGAGCGAGCAGCGCGAGCCG
>JBGGME010000161.1:0-52038 GCA_041288195.1 Hyphomicrobiaceae bacterium | reverse complement strand
GCGCGCGAGGCGATCGACAAGGCCGGCGGCGGCGTGCTGCTGACCGGGCGCAGCGAGGGCTTCATCCGCAACCGCCCGGACATGGACGAGACCATCCGCCGGCTCCAGGCCTACGCCGCGGCCGGCGCCGATTGCCTCTACGCGCCGGGCATCGCCACGCGCGAGCAGATCGCGGCCGTGGTTAAGGCGGTGGCGCCCAAGCCCGTCAACCTGCTGGTGGGCAGCCCGCTCGACCTCACCGTGTCGGACATCGCCGGCCTCGGCGTGCGTCGCATCTCCATCGGCGGGGCGTTGGCACGCGCGGCCTGGGGCGGCACCATGCGCACCATGAAGCTGATCGCCGAAGGCAGCTTCAAGGGCTTCGCCGACGCGGCGCCCGGCGCCGACATCGTCAAGGCGTTGAAATAGCCGCTCGAAGCAGGCCTCAGACGGCGCCGGCCTTGCGCAGCCTGGCGATCTCGCCGGCGGCGAACCCGAGCTCGCCCAGGATGGTGTCGGTGTCGGCTCCCATGGCCGGCGCCGGCGCACACGGGAGCTCCTCGCCGGGACAGCGGACCGAGGGCGCCAGCAGCCGTATCGGCCCGCTCGGATGCTCCGCCGTGCGCACCATGGCGCCCTCGCGCACGAACGGGTTCTCGAGCGCATCCTTCACATCGTAGACTGGCGCCGCCGGCACCCGTCCGGCAAAGGCCTCGATCCACTCCGCCGTCGTGCGCGCCGACAGCGCCGCGTCGAGCTCCAGTGTGAGCTTCGCCCGGTTGGCGAGCCGCGCCTTGAAGTCCTTGTAGTCGGCCCGCGCGCTCCACTCCGGCTTGCCGATCGCCTCGCACAGCACCGGCCAGAACTTCTCCTTGTTGCACATCAGGAAGATGAAGCCGTCCTTGGTGCGGTAGAGCTGACTAGGGGTCAGCGAGGGATGGCTGGAGCGCGGCTCGCGGCCTTGGTTGACGCCGGCGTTGAGATACCAGACCGCGAGGTAGCAGAGGTTCTGCAGCGCGGTCTCGAACAGGCTCACATCGATGTCGCGGCCCTTGCCGGTCGCGCGCGCCGAGAGCACGCCCGACACCAGCGCGAAGGCGGCGTTGAGCCCCGTCATCAGGTCAACGATGGAGAGGCCCATGCGCGAGGGCGGGCCATCGGCCTCGCCGGTGACGGAGAGATAGCCCGCCTCCGCCTGCATCAGGTAATCGTATCCAGGCCAGGCCTTGCGCGAGCCCTCGCGCCCGTAGGCCGAGAGATGCGCGCACACGATCTTGGGGTTGGCCTCGCGCAGATGCGCGTAGGTGACGCCGAGCTTCTCCGCCTGGTCGCCGCGCAGGTTGTCGAGCACCGCATCCGCGCTGCCCACGAGCGCGTGCAGGACGCGGCGGGCCTCGGGGTGCTTGAGGTTGAGCGTCAGGCTCTTCTTGTTGCGGTTGAAGGCCTGGAAGAAGTGGCTGTCTCCGTCAGGGAAGAAATGGGGCCCCACGGAGCGGCTGACATCGCCGCCCTCGGCCGGGTTCTCGATCTTGATGACCTCGGCGCCGAGGTCGCCGAGCATCATGCTGCCGAACGGGCCGGCGCCGTATTGCTCGACCGCGATGATGCGCAGGCCTGCGAGGGGCAGCATGATGGTGTGAATCCTGGCCTAGCGCGGCGCCGCCTGGCAGATGCGATCGAGGGCGGCGCGTGCGTCGGGTGCCGCATCGAGCCCGAGCACCGCCTCGCGGACCGCGTCGGCCTGGCGCGCCGAGAGCGACAGGCGGGCGTTGCCCTCGAACTTCTCGACGATCTCGGCATTCGTGAGAGGGCGGTCGGCGCAGCCGCGGTTCATGGCCTCGCGGTGCACCAGCGTGCGGCCGTCCTTGAGCGAGATCTGCACCTCGCCCGTGTAGTGCCGCGGGAAGGTCGACTTGGGGTCGACCTCGTAGTCGACGCGGTCGCACAGGGCGAGGATGCGCTCGTCGCTGAGCACCTCGGGCTCGAGCTCGGCGAGTCCGAAGCGGCCGCGCACCAGGCTTGCTGAGACGAGGTAGGGGATCGAGAACTGCGCGTCGTAGGCGTTGGCGGGGCGACGCTTGTTGGCGACCGGCTCGCACACGGTCTTGACCACCTCCGCCGGCACCAGCGCCTTGATGCGCTCGATGTCGGAAATCGCGAGCTTGTGCTGCTTGAGCAGCGCGAGCGCGGCATCCGAGCAGGCGTGCGTGAAGTGGCAGGCCGGCAGCGGCTTTACGGCGACAGCCATCACCTCCCACACGTCGCCGAGGCCAGCCGTCGCCCGCTCCCAGCGCTCCGCCTCGATCCCCGCCTGCAGGTAGGCCTTGAACAGACCGAAGCGGCCCTCGTAGGCGCGCGATGGTCCCACGAAACCCTGCCGCGCCAGCGCCGCCGCCGTGATGCCCGACTGCGCCGCCCAGCCCGGATGCATGCGCTTGGTCCAGGCGCCGTCCTCCAGGAACTCCAGGCTGCCGGCCGCCATCGACAGCGAGATGCCCTGCGCCATTACCAGCGCCTGCGGCGACAGCCCCATCAGCATGCCCGCCGCCAGCGTGCAGCCGAAGACGCCAATGAGCCCGGTCGGGTGGAAGCCCAGCTGATGGAACGGGCCGCTGCCGACGGCGGCAAGCCTGGTCGCTGCCTCAACGCCCGCGATGTAGGCGGTGAGGAGGTCGGCGCCGGACGCGCCGCGCATGTGGGCCGCGGAGAGCGTCGCCGGCCACAGGCTGGCCGTGGCATGGATGACGCCGCCCGTGTGCGTGTCGTCGAAGTCGAGGCCGTGCACGAGGATGCCGTTGAGGAGCGCTGCATCGCGCGCCGGCAGCCAGAGCGGCAGGCCGATCACGGGCACAGGGCCCTCTCCGCCGAGCCCGGAGATGGCGGTTGCGGCTTTGTGGGCAAAGTCGTAGCGGCCCGAGGCTAGCGCGATGCCGGTCGCATCGAGGATCAGGTGCTTGGCCCGCCCGCGCACCTCGGCGGGTATTGCCTCGGCCCTCAGGTCATGGGCGAAGCGCGCCAGCGTCTCGGAGATCAGCTCGGCCTGGCGCGGCGCGTCGGCCGCCTTGTCCACGGTGCGAAGCATCACGTTCATGGCCGGCCTCCCAAATCGTTGTTGTTGCGACAATAGTTGCTGTCACGGCTGCCGCAAGCATCTCATCTCGTGCTGCGGCAACCCTGGTCCGCGCTCGCTGTGCATCGTGAAGGACCCCGCGGCGGGCGATATGCCGCAACACGCACGGCCCCGCCATCGCTTATCTCAGACCCATGATCGAATACGGGGCCACCGCCAGCCATCCGCCGCGCGACCTGACGCGGTCCATGCTGCGCGGCTTCCTCGAGCGCTGCCCCAATTGCGGCAAGGGGGCCCTGTTCCGCCGCTACCTCAAGACCTGGGACAACTGTCCCTCGTGCGGCGAGGCTCTCCACCACCACCGCACCGACGACGCGCCGCCCTACTTTACCATCCTGGTCGTCGGCCATTTCATTGTCGGGGGCGTCCTCTCCCTCGAGAAGTGGGCGGCCCCGCCGACGTGGCTGCATCTCTCCATCTGGCTGCCGCTGACACTGGTGGCGTCCCTGTGGCTGCTGCCCCGCGTCAAGGGCTCGCTCGTCGGCCTGCAGTGGGCCCTCTACATGCACGGCTTCGATCCGAAGCATCGACCGACCGAGGAGCCGGGCCTGCCGGGCCTGTAGGTGTGAGCCTGCGGCCTCGCGCGCTCCCGATGCGCACCAGCATTGCGCTCCGCGCATCCGGAAGGACTGTCGCCGCCCGTTCCTCTGAGGCAAGTCTGAGCCACTCCGCACGCTGCTGCGCCTCGGGAGCCTCGGCATCGGCATGACCACTGTTGCAGCAGACCAGCCGGTCCTGGAGCTTTCCACCGCGCGCCGCTATTTCGTCCTCGTCACCATCGTCGTGGCGTGCGGTGCCTTCAACGCTGCGACCTTCACGGCGACCGCCATCCTCCCGCAGATGCAGGGTGCCATGTCCGCCACCCAGGACGAGATCTCCTGGACAGTCACCTTCAACATCCTGGCGACTGCCGTCTTCACGCCGATGACGGGCTGGCTCGTCGGCCGCTTCGGGCGCGGCCCCGTGCAGTTCTGGAGCCTGGTGTCCTTCTCAGCTGCCACGCTGATGTGCGGCCTCTCCCAGTCGCTGGAAACGCTGGTGTTCTGGCGGACGGTGCAGGGTGCCTCCGGCGCGCCGCTGCTCCCTTTGGGCCAGGCCATCCTGCTCGACGTCTTCCCTCGCCGCCAGCACGGGTTCGTCATCTCGATCTTCGGCGTCGCCAACACGTTCGGTCCCATCATCGGTCCCGTGCTGGCCGGCTATCTTGCCGAGAGCTACAGCTGGCGGTGGGGCTACTACATGATCCTGCCGGTCTCGATCGCGGCCACGATTGCCTCCCACTTCGCCATACCGCGCGAGAGGCCCGGCACCGCCGCCCCGCTCGACTGGACGGGATTTCTCGCGCTCTCGGTCGCCATCGCCTCGATGCAGCTGCTGCTTTCGCGCGGGCAGCGGCTGGACTGGTTCGAGTCCTCCGAGATCCTGATCGAGGCGCTGGTCGCCGTGGCGGCCCTCTACGTGTTCGTCGCGCACAGCTTGACCGCAAGGCACCCGTTCCTGAGCCCGCGCCTCGTCCAGGACCGCAATTTCGCGGTCGGCATGTTCCTGATCGTCATCTTCGGCATGCTCAACTTCACGCCCATGGTGCTGCTGCCGCCGCTGCTGCAGAACCAGCTGGGCTTCCCTGACGGGCTCGTGGGCTACGTGGTGAGCTGGCGGGGAGTGGGCGTGATGTCGGGCTTCTTCCTGTCCATGCTCACGACCGGGCTCGATCCGCGCATCGGCATGGTCACGGGCTTCGGCCTCCAGATCATCTCGGGTCTGTGGCTGACGAGCATCGATTTCAACGTCCAGCTCTCGACGCTGTGCGCGAACGCCTTCCTGCAGGGGCTGGCCGTCGGCATGATCTGGACGCCGATCTCGACCTCGGCGTTCTGGACGCTCGACTCCAAGTTGCGCGGCGACGGCGTTGCCGTCTTCCATCTCATGCGCAACATCGGCAGCAGTTTCTTCATCTCGGTCTCCGTCGCCGAGGTGGTGCGCGCGACGGGCGCCAACTACAGCCGGATGATGGAGTTCCTCTCGCCCTTCAACCGCACGCTGTCGCTGCCCTCGGCGATGGGGACGTGGACGGTCGACACCACGACGGGGCTGGCGGGGCTGGCGCGCGAGATCAACAAGCAGGCCGCGATGATCGGCTACCTGAACGCCTTCTGGATGTACACGGTGGCCTCCGCGATCGCCCTCCCGCTCGTCTTCATCGTCCGCCGCCCGAAGGGGTAGAATTGTGGTAGGTGATGCCTCCGCTTGGTTGAGATCAACGGCGATGAAGAGAAAGAAGCTCACTGGGATGCGGAAGGCGCTACTCGAGACTGCGCGTGATTTCCATCGCTGCGGCCTGACCTCTGCCGACGAACTCGAAAAGATCAGCAAGCGGTTGCTCGGTAGACGATCGCCTCGAACGGGCCTCGCGGCGTCGGTGCGGTCTCAGCGAAAGAGATAGATCGGGCTCGACCACATGCGGTGGCCGTCCTCTTGCTGGACGCGGACGTAGAGGCGGGTGTCGCCTGTGCCGCGCAGCTTCACGCGCCGGCGCAGGGAGAGGCGCGTCTCGCGCATCGCCTCCGGCAGGCGTTGCAGGCGCACGGCGCGCTCCAGCCCGCCGGCCTCGAAGGTGCGCGGGGTCGCACCGAGCCCTGCAATGTCCACCTCGCCGGAGACCGGTGCGGTCTTGAAGGCGAGCTGCCCCGTCGCGCTCTCGAGCCACAGGTCGATGGCGCCGTAGTTGCCCGTCGTCACGGCCTTCCAGGTCACATGCGTGGCGTCCTGGGCCTGGATGCCGCGGTCGAGGTTCCAGTCGTTGATGACGGCCGTGCGCAGGATTTTCGTCCCCCCGACGGTGAGCGAGCCGTCCCAGGTGGCGGTGCGGGCGCGGCCGCGATACTCGGCGCCCTCGTAGACGAGGCGCACGCGGGCGCCGAGGTCGGCGGCGCCGTAGGGGCGCACCGTCTCGATCAGGTCGAGCCCGTCCCAGATGTCGAGTTGCTCGATCGGCGCCGAGCCCACGACCTCGATTGCGAGCTCGGCCTCACCATCGGCAACGCGCGCGATGTCGCCCATGATCAGCCGGCCCGTGCGCTCCGATCGCGTCGGCCCCGCCGCTGGATCGCGCAGGAAGCAGTCTGCCTCGCTTGCGAGCTCAGCCGACACGCTCAAGTAGGCGCGGTTGCCGGTGGTGGCATAGTGGCGGCGGCGGCGCATGCATTCAAAGATCGCGTCGCGGTCGAGCCGCTCGGCCAGGAAGCAGGTGAGCCCGCCGTAGCTGCCGAAGAACGAGGCGCCGGGGTAGCAGGCGCCGGGCCTGCCCTTGTGGCCGTCCGAGTTGGCGACGATGCCGACGCGATAGCCCTTCTCGAAGGCGTCGCGCACGATCCACTCGAAGGTGCCCCAGGCCGAGTGCACCTCCACGGCCGTTTCCATCGGGTCGTGCGCGAACTTGATGTCGGCATAGCGCCCGCCGACGTGGGCCGCCACCACGCAGTCGCGGCCCCGGAGCTTTTCGAACAGCGCGTGCGCGTCGTGCGCATCGGTCCCCTCGTCGACGATGTCGGTCGCATCGGCGATCTGGGCATGCGAGGAGCGGTGCATGGTCTCGCCCTCGTGGCGGTAGTGCACGTTGCGGTCGCCGCCCACGGCGGTGTTGGCCGACCACTCGTATCCCGGAATGCATACGAAGCGGCCCGGCTTGTCGAACTCGGCGGTCAGCGCGTTGAGCTCGCGCCAGAAGGCGCCGGTGATCTGGAAGTCGTTGCCCTGATGGCCCATGACGTCGAGGAAGGCCTTGTCGCGGCCGAACTCGAAATACTCTCGCGCGGAGTTGGTGCCGAGCGTCTCGTTGGACTGGCCGTGGGTGTCGCCCCAGAAATGCACGAGCGGGGTGGCGCCCGGCACAACGCGCAGCGGATTGGACCGGCACAGCTCCTCGCCCCGGTCGTCGAGCACGCGCACGATGCGCTCGCCCGGCTCGTCGATCCGCAGCCCCTCCACCTGCAGGGCAAAGCTTCCGGGCGCGAAGCGCGCCGTCGCCGGCAGTCCGCCGATCGGGCCGTCGGACGCGAGGCGCAGCGTGCTATCGATGACGTTGGATGGATTGCCCCACTTGTCGTCGGCCTTGACGCTGAGCCGGAACGGCTCGCCCGCCCGCACCAGCGTCGGCAGCACGGCGCGCCAGCGCACGCCGGGCCCCGGAACGATGGCGATCCTCGGGCTCTCGGGCAGCGCGACGTAGTCGTAGGTGGCGATCGGGTCGGCAAACACGCGGAACTGGAACTCGCTCTCGCAGTAGGTCTGCAGGCGGATGCCGGGCGAGCCGAAGCGCCGATCGCCGAAGCGGATGGTGATGGTGTCGCCGGGCGCTAGGAAGTCCTTGACCACGCCGATGTAGAGCGAGCGGCTCCAGGGGCGGATGTTGCGCTTGAACTCCCACTTGGCTTCCAGCGTGGCGCCGTTGGAGGCCTCCACCGTCGTGTAGCCCTGCGCCTTGGGATCGGTGAACTGCACGGGCCCGAAATCGGTGGCGAAGCGGAAGCCGATCTTGATCGAGCCGGTGTCGTCGACGCCGAAGGCGCCCGCCGTGTAGACCAGCGTGAAGCTCTGCAGCGAGCCCGCCTCGAAGCTCCCCGACGGTGCGAGCGTCGCCGACCCCATCAGGTCGGGGCGGTAGTCGGAATAGGGCATCCTACCGACCTGCGATCGGATCGAAGCCCCAGGAGAAGAGGGGCCGGCCGCCGTCGCTCGTAATCTCCACCACCTCCTCGCACCAGGAGCGGTCGTGCTCGCCGCCGGGATAGAGCAGGTGGATGGGCGCCACCATGCCCTCCTCCAGCACCCAGTCGCCCGTCGGCTTGCCGTCCGCCGTCATCAGCTCGAGCTCCATGTGCGACAGCCCGAGCCCGTGGAAGAAGATGACGGCCCTGTCCGGGTCCGGAACGCCCGCCTGGCGGTAGGCGCGGCGGGCGAGCGCCTGCAGCTGCGAGACGCAGGCGCCGGGCTTCATCGCCGATATCAGGGTCTCGGCGACCGCGGAGGTTGCCTTGGACCAGCGCCTGGCGTCGCCCTGCGGCTCGCCGTCGACCACCCAGGTCTTGCCGCCGTCCCAGCAGTAGAGGTCGATGGTGCCGTGGCAGTCGAACATGACGTGTGTGCCGGCCTCGACCTCGCCGTGCTCGAAGCCCGTGGAGAGCATGATGGCCGCGTCCGTGCCCCGCGGATGGCCCCAAACCATCCCGCCAGGATCGCGCACGTAGCCGCCGAGCTCGGCCACCGAGCGCGCGTAGGCGATATTGAGGTCGCGCCAGGTGGCGCCCTTGTCCCAGGATGCCACGGTGTTGCGGATGGCGGCCTCGTTGAGCCGCGTCGAGCGGCGCAGCAGGTCGAGCTCAGCGGGGCTCTTGACCGAGCGGGCGAACATCATGGGGTCGTAGCCGTCGGCAACCGTCATGCCCTCGATGCCGAGCCGCAGGCCGAAGCTGCGGTCGTCGAAGGCGACCTTGGCGGTGTCGAGTTTCAGCTCCGCGAGTGCGCCCTTCAGCACGCTTCCCATGTCGAAGCCGTAGGTCCGGCGCGCATTCTCGACCCAGGCCTGGCCGAAGCCGGACGTCGGGATGAATCGGTCGATGTCGGTCTTCTTCGCGGGAAGGTCGAGCGGCATCATGACAGCGCGGAAGGGGCGGATGTCCTCGATCCAGGTCGGCTGCGTGAGGAAGGTCGCCAGGTAATAGTCGGCAATCACCAGGATCGGATGCTCGGGCGCGTGGCGCGACAGCACGACGGCGCACACGCGCGGCTCGTCCGACTTGTGGGCGATGCCATTGAAGCTCGAGAGATAGAACACATTGTTGGGCGTGGTGGCGACGATCCCATCGAGGCCGCGCGCCTCGAGCGCGTGCAGCAGGCGGTCGAGGTTGGCGATCCGCCTGGGCATCGGCGTGCGCTCGAAGGCTTCGGCAGATACGGACCTCGATGAGCTTGGCATGGTGTTCTCCGCTTGGCCCGCTCGCGCGCGGGCCCGGCCATGCTAGCGCGCCGTCGCCGCCGCGCTCAACGGCAAGCTCAGGGCACCCGTCAATACGTCGCGCGGCCGCCGGAGATGTCGAACACGGCGCCTGTGGTGAAGGAGTTCTCCTGGCTGGCGATCCAGGCCACCAGCGCCGCCACCTCGTCGACCGTCACGAAGCGGTTGCGCGGGATCTTGGAGAGCATGAAGTCGATGTGCTCCTGCTTCAGCTGGTCGAAGATCGCGGTCTTGGCGGCGGCGGGCGTCACGGCATTGACGGCGATGTCGTAGCCGGCGAGCTCCTTGCCGAGCGATTTCGTCAGCGCGATCACGCCGGCCTTGGAGGCCGAGTAGTGTGCGGCGTTGGGGTTGCCTTCCTTGCCGGCGATCGAGGCGATGTTGACGATGCGCCCGTAGTTCTGCGCGATCATGCCGGGCACGACGGCGCGCGAGCAGATGAAGGGGCCGTCGAGGTTGATGCGCATCACCTTGCGCCATTCCTCCACCTCGGTCTCCCAGGTCTTGGCGTTGGCGCCGGCGATGCCGGCGTTGTTGATGAGGATGTCGATGCGCCCGAGGCCCTTGATGGTGGCGTCGCAGGCCTTGGCGACCGAGGCGGCCTCCGCCACGTCGCAGGCGATCGCCGTCACCTGCTCGCCCAGCGTCTTGGCCGTCTTCTGCGCCAGCGCGATGTCATGATCCCAGATCGCGACCCGCGCCCCGGACTTGATGAAGCGCTCGGTGATCGCCTTGCCGAAGCCCTGCGCCCCTCCGGTGACCACGGCCGCGCCGCCCTCGAGATCGATGACGTTCGACATGGGTGGCTTCTCCGACGTTGAGGATCGAGGGTTCGGCGACTTGCTATCACAAATGGTGAGGCTCGGTGCGGCCGCCCTTGGGTTGCAATCGTTGCAGGGCAGCAATGCAGACTCTCTGAAAAACCGCTCCGCGTGCCAGCCAAGCTCCAGCTTTGCTGCGCAAAATTGTTTTTCAATCTTAACACATGTCGTAGTGTCGCGGGGTCCTCTACGCGTTATCGATCCGATGACCGTGTGGTGCGGCTGCGGTGGGGCCGTCAGGACACGAATGTGCAGAACTCATATCGAATACTCGAAGAAAAGCAGAACACGATGTATGGTGGTCAAGATTCGGCGGTGTAACAATGGAGGTTAGCAAGGTGTAAGGCGGTTGTTAGACAGAAGTATTCTGGGATATATTAGCGTCCATAATACATCAGACGCTACATATCCGATGTAGGGCCGCTCGGCTGAAAAGTTAGGAGGCTAGGATGTTGAGCGATCGGATCATCCCGTCAGGGGGCAGGTTCTCGAACCGGCCACTCTACCTGCAGTTGCGAGATGCGTTGGCGGAGCGCATCGCAAACGGGGAATGGAAACCAGGTTCCGCCATCCCGAACGAAAGCGACTTGGCACGCGAGTTCGGTGTCAGTGCCGGCACCATGCGCAAGGCCCTCGACCTGATGGAGGCGGAGCGCCTGCTCACGCGCCGGCAAGGCCGGGGTACGTTCGTGAACGACCAGACCTCGGACGAGCTCGCGGCGCGCTTCACCAACCTGCGCATGCCCGACGGCAGCCGTTTGTGCGGCCAAGTCAGGCATGTCGAGGTCACCGAGGGCCGTGCCAACGACGCCGAATGCCGGCGCTTGCGGCTGCGTCCCGACGATCGCGTCTATCGCATCAACCGGCTCCGTCACGTCAACGGCCAGAACTATCTCGTCGAGGACGTGTCGCTGCCGGCTGCCCTGTTTCCCGATCTGCTCGAGAAGAAGGGTGCGGCGGAGCGCATCATCGGGCTTGCCCAGGAGTACGGTGTCCTGCTCGGCAAGGCCGAGGAGCGCATCTCGCTCGAGCAGGCTTCGCCCGCAGTGGCGCAGCTGCTCGGGATCGCTGCGGCTGCGCCCGTCATGGTCCTCGACCGCGTGGTGATGTCGCTCGACGGCCGGCCGATCGAATGGCGGGTCGGGCGCTGCCACCTGGCGGACAAGTACTACGTGGCGGAGATGACCTGACGCAGGCCCATCGTCCATCGGCGGCTTGCGGGAGTCGCCGAGGGGCTTTGCAATCTGCGCGAAGCTGGAGCAGCATGTCCCACGTGAGGTGAGACATGCCCGTTCCGGAAGCTTCTGCCGCGTTGACGCGGTTCACTGTGCTGGACCTGACGCGCGTGCGCGCGGGGCCGACGGCGGCTCGACAGTTGGCCGATTGGGGCGCCAACGTCATCAAGGTCGAGCTGCCCGAGCATCAGGAGCCGGGCGACGCCATGGGCGGGCCGCGTCATGGGCCCGACTTTCAGAACCTGCACCGCAACAAGCGGGCGATCACGCTCGATCTCAAATCCGCGGACGGCGCCGCCGTGTTCCGCCGGCTGGCATCGAAAGCCGACGTGATCATCGAGAACTATCGCCCCAACGTGAAGACGCGGCTCGGCATCGACTACCCGACGCTGAGCAAGCTCAACCCGCGCCTCGTTTACGCCAGCATCTCGGGCTTCGGCCAGGACGGGCCCTACGCCAAACGTCCGGGCTTCGACCAGATCGCGCAGGGGATGGGCGGTCTCATGTCGATCACCGGCGAGCCCGGTCGCGGCCCCATGCGCGTCGGCATCCCGATCGCCGACCTCTCGGCCGGTCTCTTCTGCGCGCTGGGCATCCTGGTGGCGCTGATCGAGCGCGAGCAGTCCGGCAAGGGCCAGGAGGTCACGACCTCGCTGCTGCAGGCGCAGATCTTCATGCTCGACTTCCAGGGCTCGCGCTGGCTCAACGCCAAGGAGGTGCCGGGCCAGGCCGGCAACAACCATCCAACCAGCATCCCAACCGGCGTCTACAAGACCAGAGACGGCCACATCAACATCGCCACTGCCGGTGCGGTGACCTGGGAGCGGCTGTGCCGCGCGATCGGCGCAGAGGAGCTCATCACCGATCCCAAGTACGCGACCGCGCAAGCCCGCCGCCAGAACCGCGATGCCCTCAACGGCGAGATCGAGCGCCGGCTCGTCGGCCGCACCAGCGCCGAATGGGTCGAGCGCCTCAATGCGGCGGAGGTGCCTTCGGGGCCGATCTACGCCATCAACCAGATCTACGACGACCCGCAGGTCAAGCACCTCGACATGGTACAGGACGTGGAGACGCCGGACGAGCGCGGCACCTTGCATATGGTGGGGCAGCCGGTGACGCTCGGGCGCACGCCGAGCCGCCTCGTCGCCCCGCCGCCCGAGCGCGGCGAGCACAACGACGAGGTGCTGCGCGAGTTCGGCTTCTCGGTTGCCGAGATCGCGAGCCTGCGCAAGGCCAAGGTCATCTGACTGCGTCTGCTGCTGCCGGACCCGGTGTCCATGCTCCCTCGCGCCATCCTGTTCGATCTCGATGACACGATCGTCCAGGCCTACACCCGCCCGGACGTTGCCTGGTTCGCCGTGGCCGAGGAGTTCACTGCACAGCTGGCGCCGCTTGCGCCGAGCGCCGTCGTCCATGCGATCACCGCGTCGGCGCGGGAGTTCTGGTCCGACCCCGAGCGGCACCGGGAAGGGCGGCTGCAGCTGTTCGAGGCGCGGCGGCGCGTCGTCGAGGGCGCGTTCGCGCGACTTGCCAAGGACGGCCACAAGGCACCCTCGAGCGAGGTCGCGCGGCGCCTGGCCGATCGCTTCTCGGCCGCCCGCGAGGAGCAGATAACCCTCTACCCCGACGCCCACCAGGTCGTCGATGCGCTGCGCGCGCAAGGGGTGCTGCTCGCCCTCGTCACCAACGGCGCGGCCGAGCTGCAGCGCGCCAAGATCGATCGCTTCGACCTTGCCCGGCGCTTCCATCACATCCAGATCGAGGGCGAGCACGGCTTCGGCAAGCCCGAGGAGCGCGCCTACCGGCACGCCATGACCACGCTCGGCGTGGCGGCCGCCGAGACCTGGATGGTGGGGGACAACCTCGAGTGGGAGGTCGCGGCGCCGCAGCGGCTCGGCATCCACGCCATCTGGTACGACCCCGCCGGCGAAGGCGTGCCGCCGGGCTCGACGGCCAAGCCCGACCGCATCGTGCAGAGCCTCTCCGAGCTGCTGCCTGGCGCGACCAAATAGGCGAGTGCGGTTTCGCCGACCCGGTCGGCATGCTAGTGGTCAGCCATCATCTCGCGAGCGGAGTAACCGATGACCACGACAGCCAAGATGCTCTCCCGCAAAGAGGGCCGCGTCGGCATCATGACGTTCAACAACCCCGAGCGTCACAACGCGGTGTCGCTGGAGATGTGGCAGGCGGCGACCGGCATCCTGCAGGGTTTCGCCGGGGACGATGAGGTGCGCGTGGTGGTCGTGACGGGCGCCGGCGGCAAGGCGTTCGTGTCCGGCGCCGACATCTCCAAGTTCGAGAGCGAGCGCGCCACCCGCGAGGCGGTCGAGCGCTACAACGCCATCGGCCAAGCCTTCTATACGAGCCTCGCCAACTTCCCCAAGCCCACCATCGCCCAGATCCAGGGCTACTGCATCGGCGGCGGGCTGAACCTCGCCATCGGCTGCGACCTGCGCTTCTGCACCGAGGGCTCGCGCTTCGGCCTGCCCGCCGCGAAGCTCGGCCTCGGCTACGGCTACTCCGGCCTCAAGCGCTTCATCGACACGGTGGGGCCCGCCAACACCAAGGACATCTTCTTCTCCGCGCGCCAGTTCGGGGCCGCCGAGGCATTGGCGATGGGCGTCGTCAACAAGGTGCTGCCCGAGGGCGAGCTCGCCGCCTTCGTCAGGGACTACGCCGCCACGATCGGCGAGAACGCGCCGCTGACCATCGCCGCCGTCAAGCAGGCGGCGGTGGAGGCCTCCAAGTCCGAAAGCGAGCGCAACCTGAAGCTCGTTTCCGACATGGTGCAGCGCTGCTTCGACAGCCAGGACTACATCGAGGGCCGCACCGCCTTCATGGAGAAGCGCAAGCCCAAGTTCGCCGGCAAATAGCCCGCCGGCAAAAGATCGCGGCACACAACAACCAGAGACAGCCGCGAAGGGGGGAGATGTGTCGTCGGTCGAATTGCGCGGGCTTACCAAGCGCTTCGGCAGCCAGACGGTCCTCGACCGCGTCTCGCTCACCGTGCCGCACGGCCAGCTGATATGTCTGCTCGGGCCCTCGGGCTGCGGCAAGACCACGGCGTTGCGCCTGATCGCGGGCTTCATGGAGCCGACCGAGGGCGAGATCGCGATCGGCGAGCGCATCGTGTCGAGCCCGGCGCGCACGCTGCCGCCCGAGCAGCGCAACGTCTCGATGGTGTTTCAGAGCTACGCGCTGTGGCCGCACATGACGGTGGCCGAGAACGTCGCCTACGGCCTCAAGCTGCGCAAGCTCGACCGCGCGGCAATCGCCGCCAAGGTCGAGGCGATCCTTTCCACCACGCGGCTTGGCCCACTGGCCGAGCGCTATCCGGCCGAGCTGTCGGGCGGCCAGCAGCAGCGCGTCTCGCTGGCCCGGGCGCTGGTCGTGGAGCCCGAGACTCTGCTGCTCGACGAGCCGCTGTCGAACCTCGACGCCAACCTGCGCGAGGAGATGCGCTTCGAGGTCCGCCGCCTGCACGACGCCTACCGCTACACGACGATCTATGTCACCCACGACCAGAGCGAGGCGATGACGACCGCGGACCTGATCGCGGTGATGAACGCGGGGCGCGTCGAGCAGCTGGGCACGCCGCAGGACGTCTACGATACGCCGCGCTCGGAGTTCGTGGCGCGCTTCCTGGGCGGCAGCAACATCCTGCGCGGCAAGGCGCTGGACGCGAGCCGGGTGGCGTTTGCCGGCACGGCCGTCGATTGCAGCGGCGGTTCGCTGGTGCCCGGCGCGGATGTCGCCATGTCCATCCGCCAGCACGACATCGCCATCTCGGCCGACCAGCCCGCAACCGGAGCGGGGAGCGCGGTCGAAGGCACGATCGTGCGCAACGTATTCCTCGGTGCCACCCGCGACTACGTCGTCGAGGCCAGGGACGGCACGCAGCTGCGCATCACGGCGCCGCCCCACGTCGATCTCGCGCAGGGCAGCGAGGTGTGGCTGACGCTGCCGGCCGATCGCTGCCGCGTGCTGGCGGGGTGACGCATCACCCGAAGTCGGGGCACTGCCACCCCGCCGCCACCTTGAGGCAATGCCGGCCTTCGACGAACAGGTCGACGAGCACGTTTGCCACCACGCGGGCGCCGCCCTCCTCGATCACGTAGATCACGAACGGGCGCATCTCGCCGGTCTTCTCCACCATGTACATGTAGAACGCGAAACCAGGCGCGTCGGCGGTGCGCGTGACCGAGACGCTGCGCGCGAACTCCTGGAAGGTTGCGAAGAACGGCAGCACCTCGCCGGCCAGGAAACGATCGACGCCGTCGGCGCCCGCCCGCGCCGCGGTGGCAGGGCTCAGCATGCGCGCCGTCTTCATCTTGTCGCCGCGGGCAGCCGCGGTCACGAACTCCTCCGCGATGCTGCGGTAGGCGTCCTGCTGGCCCACCATCGCGAAGTCCGGCGCGGCAGCGCGGGTCTGCGCCATTGCCTGGTCGTGGTGCGTCGTCCCGACCAATGCGAGGGGCGTTGCGGCCAGCGCCGACAGCATGAGGGCGATGCGGCAGGCGCGCGAGAAAGCAACCGGTGTGGTCATGTGCGTCATCTCCGTGAAGCGGGCGCTAGATCTGGTGGACCCAGGTGTTGGCATCGAGCTTGTGGGGGTTGCGGGCGGCCTCTCGCGCCTGCCCGTCGCGATGTCGCTTGCGCTGCCAGGCGCCGACCAGAAGGATGGCGGCGCAACCGACGGCATTGCCGAGAAAAATGGCAGCCATCATCCAGTCGTCCTTGTTGACCAGCGCATAGGCGACGGCCGACGCGTTCGAGAACAGAAACAGGCCCCAGGTGCTGAAGGAGATGGCCTGGGCGCCGCCGGCGTCGGTGGCTGCCTTTGTGATCTGCGGCACATAGGCGACGACGCGGACGGCGTTACAAAGCGTGAACGCAGCAAGGGTGAAATCGGCAATCGTCATCATGTCGAGCGGATCCTCCTCCAGTCGAAAATGCGCAAACCAAGGCCCGCTGTCGGGGTTGTTCGGCTCGCCGGGGGGTATATACGGTCGCTGCCGTCGAATGGACGTAGGCGTCGTGGCACGACTTCGGTGAACCGCAGGCACGAATAGTGGATCAGCTGGCGGAGATGCGGGTGTTCGTGCGCGCCATCGAGCGCGGCACGTTCGCCGTTGCCGCGAGCGACCTGGGCCTCACTCCCTCGGCGGTCTCCAAGCTCGTGAGCCGGCTCGAGGCGCGGTTGGGCGTGCGGCTCGTCAACCGCACCACGCGCAAGCTGGCGCTGACGGCGGAGGGTGAGACCTACTTCCAGTCGGGCCGGCGGTTGATCGAGGCGGTGGACGGCCTCGAGGACGAGGTCGCCGCATCCGCGGGCCGTCCGCGCGGGGTCTTGCGCATCAGCACGGCCGTGTCGTTCGGCGTGCAGCACCTGACGCCGGCGCTGATCGAGTTCCACCAGCGCTACTCGGACGTGCGGATCAACCTGTCGCTCACGGACAAGTCTGTCGATCTGCATGCCGAGCAGATCGACGTCGCCCTGCGCATGGGCCCGCTCGAGGACTCGAGCCTCGTGGCGCACAAGTTTGCGGAAGTCGAGCGGGTGATCTGCGCGAGCCCGGCCTATGTCGCCGAGTTCGGCGCGCCCGCGAGCCCGGCGGATCTCGCGCGCCATCGCTGCATCGTCTTCACCGCGCCCGGACGCGGACGCTGGCCGTTCCGTACGGCGGATGGTGGACTGGAGCAGGCGGAGGTGCCCCCCACATTCGCCACCGACAGCCTCGAATGCATCCTGCAGCTGGCGCTGCAGGGGGCCGGCATTGCCAGGCTCCCCGACTTCATGGCCGCACGGGCGATACGCGCCGGCGCGCTGGTGCCGCTGCTCGCGGCGCAGCACTATCCCGAGCGCAGGCCGGCGCTTGCCGTCTACCAGCCGGGCGCGGAGAGGAGCCCGAAGGTCGCCGTGTTCCTCGGCTTCCTCAACGAGCGCTTCGGACGCGAGGCCTGGCAGCTCGGCAAGAGTTGACGCGTCCCGCGCCGGAGCGACAAGGTCGACAATCCAAGGGCGCACGAGACGCATGGACCGTCGTGGGTGAGACGCAGGCACGACTTGTCGACCAGCTGGCGGAGATGCGCGTGCTCGTGCGCGCCATCGAGCGCGGCAGCTTTGCGGCCGCCGCTACCGATCTGGGGCTCACCCCGTCGGCGGTCTCCAAGCTCGTGCGGCGGCTGGAGGCGCGGCTCGGCGTGCAGCTCGTCACCCGCACCACGCGCAAGCTGGCATTGACCGCGGAGGGCGAGACCTACTTTCGCGCGGGCCGGCGGCTGATCGAGGCGTTCGACGGGCTCGAGCAGGAGGTGGCGGCTTCCGCCAGCCACCCGCGCGGGCAGCTGCGCGTCACCACCCCCGTCGCCATGGGCGTGCGCCACCTGGCGCCTGCGCTCCTCGAGTTCCATCGCCGCTACCCCGACGTGCGCGTGAGCATGTCGCTGACGGATCGGTCGGTCGACATCTACACCGAGCAGATCGACGTCGCCGTGTGCATGGGTCCGCTCAGCGACTCCCGGCTCATGTCGCGCAAGATCGCGGTGATCGAGCCCGTGATCTTCGCAAGCCCGCGGTATCTCCAGGAGTTCGGCACGCCGCTGCGGCCGCTGGACCTGATGCAGCATCGCTGCATCGTCTTCACGGCGCCGGGTCGCAGCCGCTGGTCGTTCAAGACCGGCAACGGAGGCGTGCAGCATCTCGATGTGCCCGCAACGTTCGCCAGCGACAACCTGGAGTGCATCCTGCAGTTCGCGCTGCAGGGGGCGGGGGTTGCCAGGCTCGCCGATTTCCTGGTCGCGGACTGCGTGCGCTCGGGCGAGCTGGTGCCGGTGCTCGCCGGCCAGCACTACTACGAAAGCGCGCCGGTTCTGGCGGTGTTCGCTCCGGGCACGCAGAAGATCCCCAAGGTGCGCGTGTTCCTCGACTTCCTGGTGGAACGCTTCGCACACCCGCACTGGCGGCTCGGGTAGGTCACTCCGCGGGCTGCACGGCGTGCTGCGCCACGGGCGGCCGGCGGCTGACTGCGCCGGCGAGCCAGCGGGAGAGCACGTAGAACACCGGGGTGAAGATCAGCCCGAACACCGTCACGCCGATCATGCCGGCGAACACGGCGGTGCCCAAAGCCTGCCTCAGCTCGGCGCCGGCGCCGATGGCCCACACCAGCGGCACGACGCCGAAGATGAAGGCGAGGGAGGTCATGAGGATCGGCCGCAGCCGTAGGCGCGCGGCCTCGGCGGCGGCGGCCCAGCGGTCGCGGCCTTGGTCCTCGAGCTGCCTGGCGAACTCGACGATCAGGATGGCGTTCTTGGCGGCGAGCCCGATCAGCACGATGAAGCCGACCTGGGTGAGGATGTTGTTGTCCATGCCGCGCAGGATGATGCCCGTGATCGAGGCGATCAGGCACATCGGCACGATCAGGATCACGGCCAGCGGCAGGGTCAGGCTCTCGTACTGGGCGGCGAGCACGAGGAACACGAACACCACCGCAAGGAGGAAGGCGAACACGGCGGTGTTGCCGGCGCGCTGCTGCTGGTAGGCGAGCGTGGTCCACTCGAAGCTGAAGCCCGGCGGCAGGGTCTCGGCGGCGAGCTTCTGCATCAGATCGAGCGCCTGGCCCTGCGAGAAGCCGGGTGCGGGGCCGCCGTCGAGCTCGGCTGCGGGGTAGAGGTTGTAGCGCGGCACGCGGTAGGGACCGGAGACGTCGCGCACGGTCGTGAAGGAGCCGAGCGGCACCGTGTCGCCGGCGGAGTTGCGCACGCGAACCTTGAGCACATCCTTGGGATCGAGCCGGTAGGCGGCATCGGCCTGGGCGGTGACGCGGAACACGCGCCCCAGCAGGTTGAAGTCGTTGACGTAGGTGGAGCCCAGATAGGTCTGCAGCGCGCCGAACACGTCGGACATGGCCACGCCCAGCATCTGCACCTTGGTGCGGTCGATGTCGAGGTAGAGCTGCGGGGTCGAGGATTCGAACAGCGAGAATACCTGGGCGAGCCCCGGCGTCTGCGCGGCGCGGCCCATCATGGCGTAGACGGCGCCCTGCAGCGCCTGCGGGCCGGCGTTGCCGCGATCCTCCACCATCATGCGGAAGCCGCCCGAGGTGCCGATGCCGCGCACCGGCGGCGGCATCACGACCACCACCAGCGCCTCCTGGATCGAGGCGAAGCGCTGGAACAGCGTGCCCTGGATGGCGGCGGCGGACTTCTTGGGGTCGCGGGCGCGCGTCTCGAACGGCTCCAGCGGCAGGAAGATCGCGCCGGAGTTGGGAGCGTTGGTGAAGGTGGCGCCGGAGAAGCCCGCGAAGTTCACGGCGTGCGCGACGCCCGGCACCTCGAGGGCGATGTCCACGACCTGGCGGTTGACGGCGTCGGTGCGGGCGAGCGAGGCGCCGCCGGGAAGCTGCGTCACCACGATCAGGTAACCGGAGTCGAGCTGCGGGATGAAGCCGGCGGGCGTCTTGCGGAACTCGTTGAGGCCGAAGGCGATGACGCCGGCGTACACGGCGAGCATCAGCACCGCGAACCGAACCATGCGGGCCGTGAGCCAGCCGTATCCGTGCGACAGCGCCTCGAAGCCGCGGTTGAAGTACCCGAAGAACGCATGCACGGGCCGCATCCACCAGCGCGGCTCCGCCGTCTCGCCCGCGTGGGGCTTCAGCAGCAGCGCGCACATGGCCGGCGACAGGGTCAGCGAGACGATCAGCGAGATCACCGTCGCGCCGGCGATGGTGAGCGCGAACTGGCGGTAGAACTGGCCGGAGATGCCCATGATGAAGGCTGCCGGCACGAACACCGCGCACAAGACGAGCGCGATGGCGATCAGCGCCGAGCCGACCTCGTCCATGCTCTTGTGCGCGGCCTCGCGCGGCGACAGGCCGGCGGCGATGTTGCGCTCCACGTTCTCCACCACGACGATGGCGTCGTCGACCACGATGCCGATGGCGAGCACGAGCCCGAACAGCGACAGGTTGTTGAGCGAGAACCCGAATGCGGCCATGAAGAAGAAGGTGCCGATCAGCGACACCGGGATGGCGACGATCGGGATGACGGCGGCGCGCCAGGTCTGCAGGAACAGGATCACGACGAGCACGACCAGGACGACGGCCTCGAGAATCGTCTCGAGGACGGCGTCCACGGACTGCTGGATGAACTCGGTGGGGTTGTAGACGATGGTGTACTTGAGCCCTGCCGGGAACTCCTTCGACAGCTCCGCCATCGTCGCCTGGATCGTCTTGGCGGTGGCGAGCGCGTTGGAGCCCGGAAGCTGGAAGATGCCCAGCGCCACGGCGGGATCGCGGTCGAGGTAGGAGTTGGTGGTGTAGTCGAGGGCAGCCAGCTCCACCCTCGCCACGTCTTTCAGCCGCACGACGGCGGTGGGCGTCTGCTTCACCAGGATGTCGGCGAACTGCTGGGGGTCGGCGAGCCGGCCCAGCGTCCGCACCGCCACCTGGAAGGCGCGCGGCTGGTCTACGGGCGGCTGGCTCAGCACGCCCGAGGCGACCTGCACGTTCTGCGCCTGCAAGGCAGTCACGACATCGCCTGTCGTGAGCCCGAGCGACTGCAGCCGGTCGGGATCGAGCCACACGCGCATCGAGTAGTCGCGGCCGCCGAACACGCTGATCGAGCCCACGCCGTTGATGCGGTTGAGCACGTCGACGACGCGGATGCTGGCGTAGTTGGAGATGAAGAGCGTGTCGCGCGACTTGTCGGGCGAGTAGAGGTGCACGACCATCATCAGGTCGGGCGAGGCCTTGGCCACGGTGACGCCGATGTTGCGCACGTCGGAGGGCAGCCGCGGCTGGGCGATCGCCACCCGGTTCTGCACCTGCACCTGGGCGATGTCGAGATTGGTGCCGAGCTCGAAGGTGACCGCGATCGTGAAGCGCCCGTCGCCCGTCGCGTTCGACGAGATGTAGAGCATGTTCTCGACGCCGTTGATCTGCTGCTCGAGCGGCGTCACCACCGTGGAGGCGACCACCTCGGCGCTGGCGCCGGGGTACTGGCCCGTGACGTTGATCACCGGCGGCGCGATCTCCGGGTATTGGGCGACCGGCAGCCGCCCGAAGGAGACGAGCCCCAGGATCACGAACACCAGCGAGACGACGCCGGCAAAGATCGGCCGGTCGATGAAGAATCGGGAGATGCGCATCGCTCTGGTCTCAGTTGGCGGTGGTCTCGGCGTTGCCGGCCAAGGCGGAAGCATCCGCGCTGCCGGCTGCCTCCTGCGGCGCGACCTTCACTCCGGGCCGGGCGCGCATCAGGCCGTTGACGATGACGCGGTCGCTGGACTCCAGGCCCGCCGTCACCACGCGCAGTCCATCCACGACGGGGCCCAGCGTCACGTACTTGGGCCGGGCGACGTTCTCGCCGTCGACGACCAGCACGAACTTGCGCACCTGCTCGGTGCCGATGGCGACATCCGGCACCAGCAGGGCCTCGGCAGGCGCGGCGGCCGCCACCTGGATGCGGCCGAACATGCCGGGCGTCAGCGTGCCGTCGGGATTGGGGAACACGGCGCGGCCGCGGATGGTGCCGGTGCTGCGATCGATGGCGTTGTCGACGAAGTCGGTCTTGCCCTCGTGCGAGAACGTCGGCTCGTCGATCAGCTTCAGCCTGACGGGGATGTTGGCGCCTCGCGTGGCGGCGATCGCGGTATCGCCGGCAAGGCGCATGTAGCGCAGGTAGGAGGCCTCATCCATCGTGTACTCGAAGCGGATCGGATCGATCGACGTGATGGTGGCGAGCAGCGTCGTGGTGCCGGTGGTGCCGCCGGTGACGAGGTTGCCGGCGGACACGCGCCGGTCGCCGATGCGGCCCGATACGGGTGCGCGCAGCTCCGTGAACTCGAGATCGAGCGCGGCCTGGCGCACGGCCGCCTCCTGCGCCTTCACCGACGCGTCGGCGACGCGCTTGGCCTGCGTGCGCTGATCGAAGGTCTGCTGGGTGATGGTGCTGCCGCGCACGAGCCCTTGCCCGCGCTCGAGGTCGGATTCGGCGAACGCGAGGTTGGCGCGCGCCTGGGCGAGGTTCGCCTCGCTCTGGGCGAATGCGGCCTCGAAGGGGCGGCGATCGATGGTGAAGAGCAGGTCGCCTTTCTTCACCAGCTGTCCGTCTTGGAAGTGGATGGCGGCGAGATAGCCCGACACGCGCGCCCTCACCTCGATGGCGTCGACGGCGACGAAGCGGCCGACGTACTCGTCCTGGTCGGCGACCATGCGTTTGGCGGGCTTGGCAACCGTCACCTTCGGCGGAGGCGGCGCGGCCCCCGCGGCATTGGGCTGGCTCGGCTCGCACCCGGCAAGCGAGAGCGCGAGCAGGGCGAGCGCCGCAGGAACGCCGAGCGCTCTGCGCGACAATGTCTTTGGCATCGGATTTCCGGTTGGGATTGATTGGATGTTGCGTTGCAGCAATATGGGGCCAGGGCCGGCGTGCGAGCAGGCCTCCTCGCGAGCTTGTGAAGCCGCGTGTCTCGCGGAATAGCCTGATCTGGAAAGAATTTCCGCAATCTGCACGGTTTGCGAGCAACCAAGGCCAAGTCTCGTGGCCAGCGGACATGAACACGCGCGACCGCGCGCCGGAGATTGGAACGGCGCGCATCGCGAGCGCGCTTGAAGGCACGGCCGGCCTCGCTGGACCTTTGTCGTCTGTGCGCTGGCGTCGGGCCGGCTGCTGACGCCTGTGGCGGCCTGGCGTACTTTGGTGCCTCAAAAAAGAAGAGGGAGGAAACAGCATGCCGAGGCCAACGCTCACCCGGCGCCGTTTCGTTGCGGGGCTCACAGCCGCGCCGCTGACGCTGCCGCTCGCCTGCCGGCCAGCATCCGCCGCGGCGCCCGCCCCGAGCAAGGTCACGCGGGAGCTGATCGAGGCGGCCAAGAAGGAGGGCAAGGTCGTCTGGTACACGTCCGTCGACCTGCCCGTGGCCGAGCGCGTGGCCAAGGCGTTCGAGGCCAAGTATCCCGGCATCGCCATGCGCGTGGAGCGCTCCGGCGCGGAGCGCGTGTACCAGCGCATCGGCCAGGAGTACGGCAGCAAGATCTACGCGGTGGACTGCGTCAACAGCTCGGATGCCGCCCATCTCATCGTCTGGAAGCGCGACGGGCTGCTCGCGCCGTTCGTTCCGGAGGACGTGGCGCTGCACTTTCCGCCCGAGCACAAGGACCCCGACGGCCTGTTCGCCACCTGGCGCACCACGCTCAGCACAGTCGGCTACAACACCAAGCTGGTGGCCGCTGCGGACGCGCCCAAGAGTTTCGCCGACCTGCTCGACCCCAAATGGTCCGGCAAGATCGTCAAGGCGCACCCCGGCTACAGCGGCACCATCATGACCGCCACCTTCCAGATCGCGCGCGACCTCGGTTGGCAGTATTTCGAGAAGCTGGCAGCCCAGAAGGTGATGCAGGTGCAGTCGGCTGCCGATCCGCCCAAGAAGCTGGCGCTCGGCGAGCGTGCGGTCATGGCCGACGGTACCGAGTATCTCCTGTTCCAGCTCAAGGAGAAGGGCGAGCCGGTGGAGATCGTCTATCCCACCGAAGGCACGCCGCTCATCGTCGGCCCCACGGCGGTGATGAAGAACGCGCCCAACCCGAATGCGGCGCGGCTGGCGGTGATCTACATGTTCTCGCTCGAATGCCAGCAGCTGATCGTCGATGCCGGCGGCCTGCGCTCGTTCCACGCCCAGGTGAAGGAGAAGCCGGGTCGCCGCGCGCTCAAGGACATCAAGCTGATGAAGGACGATCCCGTCGCCGTCGAGCAGCAAGCCGACGAGATCAAGGCGCGCTACACGAAATACTTCAAGGTTTAGCGGTTTGATCGTCGCTGCTGGGTCCCGGATATTTCGCTGTCCCTCGGGACAAGCCCGAGGGCAGGCGCGAAATTCCGGGATGACAGCTACTCCGGCACGGGGGTGAGCACCGGGCGACCGGCGAAGAACGCCTCGAGGTTGGCGAACATGATGTCGCGCTGGGCCCGCTGCGCGTTGGCGGAGATGGCGGCCATATGCGGGGTGATGACGACGTTGTCGAGGACCTTGAGGCGGTCGGGGATGCTGGGCTCGTTCTCGTACACGTCGAGAGCGGCGCCCGAGATGGTGCCGGCCTCGAGCGCGTCGCACAGTGCCTCCGTGTCGACGGCAATGCCGCGCGAGATGTTGACGAGGTGCCCCCTCGGCCCCAGCGCGGCGAGCACCTCGCGGTTGATGGCGTGCGTGTTGCTCTTGTCCGCGCGCACGGCCACGACGAGGATGTCGGCCCAGGTGGCGAGTTCCAGCAGCGTGGGGTGGTAGGCGTAGGGCACGCCGGGGCGCGGCTTGCGGTTGTGATAGCCGATCTCCATCTCGAAGGCTGCCGCGCGCTGCGCGAGCTTGCTGCCGATGGAGCCCAGGCCATAGATGCCGAGGCGCTGGCCCGCGAGCCCCGGCACGATCGGCAGCCGCTCGATGATGTCGCCGCGCCAGCGGTTGGCGCGCGCATAGCGGTCGCCGCGGACGAGGTCGCGCGCGGTGGCGATTACGAGGCCCATGGCGAACTCGGCGACGGCGGTGGAGTTGGTGTCGCCGGCGTGGCTGACGACGATGTTGCGGGCGCGGGCCGCCGCCAGATCGACGCCCTCGAAGCCGGTGCCGAAGCAGGAGATAAGGCCGAGGTTCGGCAGGGAGTCCATCAGCGCGGCGCTGGTGGTGAGGCTGCCGAGCGTGATGAGCACGCGCGCCTCGCGCTCCTGCGCGTTGGGGCCCTCCGGCCGCAGCGGCCCCATCAGATTGTAGGTTTCCGACAGCCGGCCGAGCAGGCGTTTCGTGAAACCGGCTGGGACGAGGACGGTGGGCTTCATTGGGATCTTGCCTGAAGGGGATCTGCGGACGCCGAGCGAGGTGTTGCAATGCAGCACGGCAGCGCGCCCTAGTTCAAGTGGCGCGGGACGCCCGGGCTTGCCCTCGGCGGGCGCAGGGCCGATATGAGGGGGCATGACGCAACTCGACATCACCCGAGAGGACAGCGCCTCGCGCGGCCGCTACATCGCGAGGCTCGACGGCATCGATGCCGAGGCCGAGCTCACATACAGCCGCGCGTCCCCCGCGCTTATCATCGCCGACCACACCGGCGTGCCCGACGCCTTTCGCGGCAAGGGGGTCGGCCGCGCGCTGGTGACGCGCATGGTCGAGGATGCGCGCGCCGAGGGCTTCAAAATTTTCGCGCTCTGCCCCTACGTGAAGGCGGAGCGGCAGAAGCACCCCGAGTGGGCCGACGTGTTCCAGGACTGAGGCGATACGGCGCCTGGCTGGGGCCCGCCGGCCGCAGAGCCTCCACATTCCGGCGCTATCCAATCCCCCGTGCGGGGTCCTCCAGGTGCGGCATGGCTGCGCCGGCTCGTGGGAGAGACCCGACATGACGAGGGCACGGGCCCTTCTCGCGCTGTCGCTGGTGACCTCGGGCGCCATGCTCGGGGGCCTGAGCCTGAGCGGCTACTACGAGCCGCGCCCGCCGCAGAGTGCGGTGGTTGCTCCCATCGCCGCGTCTACAGCCAACGTAGGCCCTCACCTCGCGCCGCAAGGCCGACTGCGGTTCGTGGCGATCGCCGGCGACAAGTCTGCACCGGCGCCCGCCCCGAAGCCGAAGGCCGCCGCAAAGGCACCTGCACCCTTACCCAAGCCGAAAGTGGAAACCAAAGAGCGCACCGAGCCGAAGCCGAAGCGGCCCCAGCAGGCTGCTGCTCCCTGGCCCTGGAACCTGTTCAGCAACTGAGGTCGTCATCCCGGCGCCGCGGTCGCCCGACAGGGCGCTCGCGGGGAGAGGCCGGGATCCAGGCGCGGTTCCGTGAGGTGTCTGGGTCCCGGCCTTCCTCCACATGCAAGCTTCGCTCGCATGTGGCGCCGGGATGACGGAGAGGTCAGGCGACGCCGGCGCGGAGGAGGTCGTGGACGTGCACGACGCCGACGGGCTTGCCCTTGTCGACGACGAAAAGCGCGGTGATGCGCGAGGTATTGAGCACCTCCAGCGCCGCCGATGCCAGCATGCCCGGCGCCACCACCTTGGGCTTGCGGGTCATGATGTCGCCGGTCCTGCGGCCGAGCAGGCTGTCGCCCATGTGCCGGCGCAGGTCGCCGTCGGTGATGACGCCGACGAGCTTGCCCTTGGCATCGAGCACGCCGAGGCAGCCCAGCGACTTCTGCGTCATCGTGACGAGCGCGGTGCTCATGGGCGCGCCCTCGCCCACCAGCGGCAGGCGGTCGCCGGTGTGCATCACATCGGCCACGAACTTGAGCGACGCGCCGAGCGAGCCGCCCGGGTGGAACACCCTGAAGTCGTGGGCGGTGAAGCCCTTGGCCTCCAGCAGCGCGATCGCCAGGCAGTCGCCGATGGCGAGCTGCATGGTGGTCGACGTGGTGGGGGCGAGGCCGTGCGGGCAGGCTTCCTTGGCGCGCGGCAGCTCCAGCACCACGTCGGACTGCTTGGCCAACGCCGAGTCGGCGCGCGAGGTGATGGCAATCGTCGGCACCTTGAAGCGGCGCGAGTAGGTGAGGATGTTGCCGAGCTCGACGCTCTCTCCCGACCAGGAGATCGCCACGATGGCGTCGTCTCGGGTGATCATGCCGAGGTCGCCGTGGCTGGCCTCGCTGGGATGCACGAAGAAGGCCGGCGTGCCGGTCGAGGCGAAGGTGGCGGCGATCTTCTGGGCGATGTGGCCGCTCTTGCCGATGCCGGTGACGATCACCCGGCCCCTGGCGGCGGCGAGCGTCTCCACGGCGGCGCGGAACGGCTGCTTCATGCCGGCGTCCAGCACGGCCCGCAAGGCGCTCAGCCCGTCGCATTCGAGGTCGAGCGTGCGCACCGCCGACTGTGCCGCGTCCGCAGCCGACGGCTTGCCGCCGTGCACGAGCCGCAGCTTTCTCTTGGCGCCTGCTGCCATTGATCCCCCGAGTTCGATTCGCCAGTCCCACTCTAGTCCCGCCAGCGGTACAGGCAACCTAAACCACTCCTTAACGGCAGGTCCTCTAGTGTGGTGGTCTGTCACGAGTTTGTGGCGTCTCTGTCGGCCAAATGGTTGGTTGTTTTGGGGCGTGCACGAGCCGTGGTGGGTTCCCGTTCGAACGTTGCAGTGTTGGTTGCCCTTGGCCTAGCGGCCGGGCTCGCGCCCGCATTCGTGCCTGCCAGGGCCGAAACCCCCATCGAGTTGCGGGTCACGGCTCCGCCCGTGCTCAAGCCGCGCGCGCCGGCCCGCCGGCCCAAGGTGGAGCCGCCGGTGGAGGAGGAGTCCCCCGTCGCCCCGCCCCAGCGGCGCCCGGCCGATGCGGAGGAAGAGGATGCGGCGGAGGCCGAGGACGGCAGCTCCGCGGTGGCGACCGCAGCCCGCGACGGCGACATGGCCGTGAGGGCCGAGATCGAGGGCCCCCGCGACGGCGTCATCGAGGTGGAGGAGCCGCGGCCGGTGCCCGACGGCGATCCCGACCGGCGCACCGATGCCAGGACGCCGCAGGACATCGCCGCCTTCGAGGGTCCGCCCGCCGGCTACAACCCCTACCTCTTCCAGATCGAGCCCGACCCGCTCACCGACCGGCGCACGGTCGAGCTTTTCCGCATCGAGCCCTATGTCGCCACCGGCGTCCGCATCGGCAGCTTCGTGCTGTTCCCGGAGGCCGAGTTCGGCGCCATCTTCACCAACAACATCTTCCGCAGCCCGACGCCCAACGCCGACAGCGCCTTCGAGACGCGCGGCTCCCTGCGCCTGGTCTCGGACTGGAGCCGGCACGCCGTGGAGCTGCGCGGCAGCGGGCTTGCCTCCTTCTACAAGGAGTATTCGACCGAGGACGATCGCGCCTACACGCTCGAGGCCCGCGGCCGGCTCGACATCGCCAAGCGCACCAATGTCGAGGGGCTGGTCGCCAATCAGCTCGACCGCTCGGTCCGCTCGACCCAGAACCTGCCCACCGACGCCGCCAGGCGCGGCGACATCGAGACCAACCGCGCGGCCGGCGCGTTCAACCATCACTTCAACCGGCTGGGCCTGCAGCTGAGGGGCGCCGTCATCGACGTGTATTTCGCGCCCGTCCCCATCATCGGCGGCGGCATCATCAGCAACACGGACCGCAGCTACACCCAGCGCGATGCAGCCCTGCGCACGAGCTGGGCCGTACGCGACCGGGTCGACGTATTCGCCGAGGCCCAGGCCGTCGAGCGCGAGTTCTTTGTCCCGCCGTCCGACGGCATCCTGCGCTCCTCGCATGGCGAGCGCTACCGCGCCGGCGTGTCGTTCGGGCACTGGGACGCCACCGTGCGCGGCGAGGCGAGCATCGGCTGGGGCCGCCAGCAGCCCGACAGCAGCCAGCTCGCCGCCATCGAGGGCTTCATCGTCGATGCCAACCTCGCCTGGCGCGCCACCGCGCTCACCACCTTCCTGCTGACCGCCAGCTCGGACTTCGTCGACACGACCATGACGGGCTCGCTCGGCGGCCTGTCGCGTACCGTGGGACTGGAGGCGCGCCACACCTTCCGGCGCTATCTCGTCGGCATCGCCGGCGTGAGATACGTCGTGACGCCCTACGAGAGCACCGACGTGGTGGAGCACACGCTCACGAGCGAGGTCGGCTTCGACTACTATCTCGGCCGCAACATCGTCATCTACGGCCGCTACCAGCACATCGCCTACGAGACCACTGCGCCCGACAGCAACTACGAGGATGACATCGTGCGCTTCGGCATGCGCGTGCGGCAGTAGGCGGGCGTCGTCATTCCCGCGAGCGCGCGCGTCAGCGGGAATCCAGAGGCAAACTCCGATGGTGGAGATTGGGGGTGGATGCCCGCTCAGCACTTCGCTTGGCGGGCATGACGGTCGGGCGCTATTCCCTACTCACCACTCACCATCTCACCTCGAGAGCAGCTTGGTGAGCTCGGCGCGCAACGGGGCGGCAAGCTCTTCGCGGTCCATGGCGTAGGCGATGTTGGCGGCGAGGAAGCCGATCCTGCCGCCGCAGTCGTAGATGGTGCCGTCGAAGCGCACGGCGAAGAACGGCTGTGTTCTCGCCAGGTTGATCATGGCGTCGGTGAGCTGGATCTCACCGCCCGCGCCCAGCTCGCGCCGCTCCAGAATCTCGAAGATCTCGGGCTGCAGGATGTAGCGGCCGGTGATGTGCAGGTTGGAGGGCGCGGTGCCGGGCTTGGGCTTCTCGATCATGCTCGTGACGCGGGCCACCTTCGCTGCGCGATCCTCGACCCCGACGATGCCGTACTGGTGGGTCTGGTCCTCCGGCACCGGCGCCACGGCGATGTGGTTGCCGCCCTTCTCATTGTAGGCCTCGATCATGTCGCCGAGGCAGGGCCGGCGCGCGTGATGCAGCATGTCGGGGAGCAACAGCGCGAACGGCTCGCTGCCCACGATCTCGCGCGCACACCACACGGCATGGCCGAGCCCCAGCGGCTTCTGCTGGCGCGTGAAGCTCGTCTGGCCCGGTTGCGGCAGCTCGGCGAGCAGCTGCTCCAGCTCCGCCTTCTTGCCGCGCTCCGACAGGGTGCGCTCGAGCTCGAACTGGCTGTCGAAATGGTCCTCGATGACGCCCTTGTTGCGCCCCGTCACGAAGATGAAGTGCTCGATGCCGGCCGCCCGGGCCTCGTCCACCACGTGCTGGATCACCGGCCGGTCGACGACGGTGAGCATCTCCTTGGGCATCGCCTTGGTGGCGGGCAGGAAGCGGGTGCCAAGCCCCGCCACGGGGAAAATGGCCTTGCGTATGCGCTTGATCTGGCTCGGCATCTTGAAAATCTCAGGTGTCCCGTTGCGTGCATTCAACTGGCGTATGTATCCGCCAGAAAGGTGAACGCAAGAGGGCTTGGCAGACAGACTGCGACACATCCGCCAAGAAACGGTAACGGACGCAAGCTGTTGCAGGCCGTGCGGGCGAGAATTCCGAATGTGCAACGTGGACGGGCAGGCCCCCACGGCACGGCCACAGCTTGACGGCGCCCGGCGGTGGGCCGTCAGATGTGCCAGGCGCCGCAAATCGGCCAGAAACGGTCGGCTTGCGTGCCAGTGGGCTCGAGACGAGAAGAACGCCAGGGCACGGCTCTTTCGAGGCCCGAGCCCTGGCCGGGTGGGGGAAGCGCGCGTGTCCGATCCGACGCTGGGAATTTACGCCACGCCCGTGTGCCTCCGTGCCCGATCGAGGCCGGCGGTGGCGGGAGCGATCGTGCTCGGCCTCGCCGTGCTCCTCCTGGCGATCGCGCCCGGCCGCGCCGCCGCGCAGAGCGCCGACTCCTTCCGCAAGTTCCTGGAGGCGCTGTGGCCCGACGCGCAGGCGATGGGCGTCTCGCGCGCAACCTTCGACAGCGCCTTCAAGGGCGTGGAGCCCGACATGTCCCTGCCCGACCTCGTGCTGCCGGGCAAGACCGAGAGCGACGTGAAGGGACAGGCCGAGTTCACCAAGACGCCGGCCCAATATGTGAGCGCGTCCTATCTGGCCAAGCTCGGCCAGCAGGGCAAGACGCTCGGCGAGACCCACGCCAAGTGGCTCGCCAAGATCGAGAGCGAGCTCGGCGTGCAGCGGCAATTCGTGCTGGCAATCTGGGGGCGCGAGACCGCGTTCGGCGCCCACCGCTCGCCCCACTACGCCGTCAAGGTGCTCGCCACCCAGGCCTGGCTCGGCCGCCGCAAGGACATGTTCCGCAACGAGCTGCTGCATGCGCTCAAGATGCTGCAGGACGGCGTGCGCACGCGCGAGACCATGAATGCCTCCTGGGCCGGGGCCATGGGCCTCACCCAGTTCATGCCGTCGGAGTTCTATACGCTGGCCTACGACCTCGACGGCGACGGCAAGAAGGACATCTGGGGCTCGGTGCCGGACGCGCTGGCCTCCGCGGCCAATCAGCTGCGCGCCAAGGGCTGGGTTGCGAACCAGACCTGGGGCTACGAGGTGCGGCTGCCCAAGGACGTCTCCTGCCTGATGGAGGGGACGGACAACGCCAAGCCGGTGCGCGAGTGGGCGCGGCTCGGCGTCACGCGCGCGGCCGGCGACTTTCCGGCGCATGCGCTCGACCAGTCGGCCTTCATCCTGGCGCCCGCCGGGGCCTACGGACCCGTGTTCCTGGCGCTCGAGAACTTCCTGGTCATCAAGCGCTACAACATGTCCGACCTCTACGCGCTGTTCGTCGGCAACCTCGGCGACCGCATCGCCGGTGGTGGCGACTTCGTGGTGCCGTGGGCCAATGTGCAGCAGCTCTCGGCCAAGAGCATCGAGGCGATCCAGGAGGGGCTGAAGGCGAAGGGCTATGCGGTGGCCAAGGTCGACGGCAAGGCCGGCATGAATACGCGCGCCCTGGTCGGTGCCTACCAGAAGGCCAACGGCCTCAAGCTCGACTGCTGGCCGGCCGACGCGCTGCTCAATCACCTGCGCAGCAAGGGGCCGGACAAAGGAGCGCCGCTCAAAGGCGCCGACGCCGGCAAGGGGGGAGACCGCGGACGTGAGGAGAAAGGAGACCGCGGACGTGAGGAGAAATAGGCGACCTTGGGGGTCGTGGATCGTTGCGGCAGCCGTCGGCTTGGCGGCAGAGCTGTGCGCGGCCCCGATCGTGCGCGCCGAGCCGGCGGCAACCGCCGATGCGCAGGCCTTCTTCGAGCGGCTGTGGCCGGCGGCGCAGGCCCGCGGCATCTCGCGGGGGCTGTTCGAGCGGGCCGCTGCCGGATTCGTGCCCGACCCCGATGTCGTCGAGCTGGCGCTGCTGCAGCCCGAGCACAGCAAGCCCGTCGGCACCTATGTGTCGGACGTCGTGAGCCAGCAGCGCATCGACAGCGGCCGGCAGCTGGCTGCGGTCCACGCAGCCCTGCTCGAGGCCATCGAGGCCGCCTACGGTGTCGACCGCCACATCCTCCTCGCCATCTGGGGGATCGAGTCGCGCTACGGCGCACAGATGGGGTCGCGCGGTGTCATCCGCTCGCTGGCGACGCTTGCCATGATGGATGCGCGCCGCTCCGAGCTGTGGAGGCGGGAGCTGATCGCGGCGCTGCGCCTGGTGCAGGAGGGTGCAGTCGCGCCTGACAGGTTCGTGGGCTCCTGGGCCGGCGCGGGCGGGCACATGCAGTTCATGCCCACGACCTACGCCACGCGCGCGGTCGACTTCGACAGGGATGGCCGGCGCGACGTCTGGGGCTCGGTGGCGGACGCGCTGGCCTCGGCCGCCAACTATCTCAAGGCCTCGGGCTGGGCCGCCGGCGTGCGCTGGGGCCAGGAGGTTGCCCTGCCGGCCGATTTCGACTTCGCCTGGTCGGCGCCGGGTCGCGCGCAGAGCCTGCGGGAATGGCGGGCCGCCGGCGTCAGGACGATCTCGGGCCGCGACGAGCTGCCCCCGGGACAGCCGCTGCGGCTCCTTCTGCCTGCAGGTGCGGGAGGGCCAGCCTTCCTGGTCACGGGGAATTTTCGCGCCCTGCTCAGGTACAACCAGTCGACGGCCTATGCCCTGAGCGTCGGTCACCTGGCAGACCGCATCGCCGGTGGGGCGGCGCTGGCGGCATCCTGGCCCGCGGACGACAAGCCTCTCAGCCGGGCCCAGCGCCAGGAGCTGCAGGGCCTGCTTGCGACCCGCGGGCTCGATACCGGCGGGATCGACGGCGTCATCGGCGACCGTACGCGTGATGCCATTCGTGCCACCCAGCGCGGCCTCAACCTTGCCGAGGACGGCCATCCCAGTGCCCAACTGCTGGAGCGCCTGCGGGACAGCGCGGCGCCTTGAGGACACGATGGCGCCCCGCTGCCGGCGGCCATGTTGTCGACAGCTTGCGGTGGCAGGGAAACTGCAGCATCTTCCCGGGGTTGCGACTCAAGGGAGTGGGCGTCTCGCGGGGCGGCCAGAGGCCGATAGTGCAGGGCGAACGTCGGCATGCGCGCTAGGTCTGCAGCGCTGGTTGCGGTTTTGATGGGGCTGGCGCTCGCGGTCGCGCTGGCGCTGCCGTCGGCCGCGCAGGAGGAGCCCTCCGGCACGAGCTACGTCACGCCGTTCCCCGAGGGCGACGTCTACAAGCTGCAGGCCTATGGAGACCCGCTGGCCGAGGGCATCCTGAGCGGGCTGGTCGAGGCGTTTGCCGGCGACAGCCGCATGCAGGTGTCGCGCAAGCATCGCGTGCTCGGCGGCCTCACGCGCAACGACTTCGACGATGAGATGAAGGCCGAGGAGCAGCCCGGCCGCGAGGCCTTCCACATCGGCGTCGTCATGATCGGCATGTACGACCGCAACAATATGCGCACGTCCCCGCGCGATTTCGTGCGCTGGGGCACGGACGAGTGGCGCAAGGAATACGGGCGCCGGGTCGATTCCTTCATCAAGACGCTGAAGCGGCGCGGAGTTGCCGTCTATTGGGTAGGCCAACCCGCCATGCGCAGCCCGCAGCAGAACGAGGCCGCGCAGGCCATGAACGACATCGTGCGCGAGAAGGCGTATCTCAACGGCGCCAAGTTCATCGACATCGCCGCCCATTTCGCCGACGAGGCCGGCAACTACGCTCCCTGGGGTCCCGACATCACCGGCAAGCAGAAGCTCCTGCGCGAGAACGACGGCGTGATGTTCACTTATGCCGGCAACCGCAAGCTCGCGCTGTTCGTCGAGCAGGAGGTCAAGCGCGACCTGGCGCAGGCCAAGAACGAGCGGGCCATCCCGCTCGCCGGCAACGACCTCGAGCAGAAGCGGATCGCCGCCCTGAAGCCGCGCCAGCCCCCGCCCGGGGACGGCGGCTGGAGAGGCACGATCAGCGCCAACAAGGAGGAGGCCGCCGCGCAGCAGAAATCCGCCGCCGCACGGCCCAAGGAAGCGCCCGCGCAGGCGGAGCCGGCCTCGCTGGAGCAGAAGGCGGACAATGGCCGCATCACGCTCAGAAGCATCGGCGCGGGGGGGCGCGAGGAATCCGTCACCATCGACATCCTGCGCCCCGCCATCCCCTCGGCCGTGATCGCCCTCGTCACCCGCAAGGAGACGGGCGAGAAGGCCTCGCAGATGGGCGACGTCGTTGCCGACGATGTCGGGGGCGGGCTTGTCGCGCTGAGCTCGATCACGCCGTCCGGCCTCGGGCCCGGCACCACGCGCCGGACATTGGCGCCGAGCTTGAGCCCCTACTACAGGGTGCTGGTCAAGGGCGAGCGTCCCGAGCCCAAGCCCGGCAGGGCCGACGACTTCAGCTGGCCGCGCGTCGAGCCCCCGCCCATTCCCGAGCCGCCGGCCGCCGCGGGCCGCCGCACCCCACCACGCGCCACCTCGCCGAAGGCCGCCCAGCCGCGGTCGTAGGCGGGATCGCAGGCTTTCCCGGACCGCCACGCTTGCTGCCGCGATCTTCGGCGTGCACTCTTCGATACGCAGACAAGGGAGGACAATCTTTCATGCCCAAGATGTCGGATTCTCGCCGCAAGAAGATCCAGGCCAGACAGCGTCGGGCGCTCAACATCCTGCGCCGGGAGAAGAAGGCAGCAAAGCGCGAGCAGAAGAAGGCGTGAGGTCCGGCGGGCTGCCGGCGACCGGTCGGCGCGGCCTGTCCCCCACTTCGGCGGCTATTTCTGGCGAGCTTTCCGCGTCTCCGCCGGAGGCGGAGGCGGGGCGATCTGACGCTTGAGCACCGCGATGTTCAGGGAGCTGATGGAGACCAGCTCCCATCCCCGGGACCCGGCATCGTTCAGGACATCGAGCAGACTTGTCCTTTTTGGAATCTCGTTCAGATCGAGGACTTCGTATTCCCATTGCGGCATTGTTTGGGTGATCTCCTGCCTTGTGATCCGTTCGCGGCGCGTCGGTTATTGCGCTGGACGCACGCCCATGTCCTGCTTCGTTGGAGCATCGTGCTGACCCCACCATAGACATAGCGCAGGACTGTGGAGATTGCGGGACCTGCATAGCTCCAACCATCTCATGGGGTCGTACTCGAGCGATTGCTGCGTGCCGTTTCGTGAGAAGGTTAGGGCGAGTCTACAGCGAGGCCAGGTTGTCGATGTCGGCTGGGTCATGTCATTCGTCGCCTTTGAGCCGACGGCGAATTATCTGTTAGTCTGCGGCGTCACGAGAGCACCAATTCGTGCCGTTGACAGCGACCGCAGCGTGCGCGGCGAGGAGTGCCATGGAGGATTGGCCGCAGGCGCTGAAGGACTACAGGCGACGGCACGCCCTCACTCAAGGCGCGCTCGCCGAAATCCTGAACGTCGATGCCACGACGGTGAGCCGGTGGGAGCGCGGGCGGGACCAGCCGGCGCTCGGCATTCAGCGTCGTTTGCGGTCCCTGGTCCTGCCGGGCGTCAGCGATGTCGAGCGTGCGCTGCGGCTGCTGATCGACACCTCGGATGCGATCGCCGTTCTCTTCGATCACAACTACCGGCTGCTTCATTCCTCGCCGGGGCATCGAGCCTTGTTGCGGCTCGACGCTTCCGAGCTTTACGGCAAGTCCTTCGAAAAGCTCCAGTCGGAATCGCAGGCGGTGCTCCTCGACAAGATCGGGGGACCGCGCGGATGGCATCGCAACGGTGTCGTCAGGTCCGAGAGCACGCTGTTGCGCAAGCCCTACGAGCGCGCGCGCAATATCCGTGCGTCCGCCCAGCGCGGAGGGGCCTGGACGATCAGGGACGGCGTGGAGACGCCGTTCGTCCTCGGCATCACGCACGAGATGCCCATCGAGGAGTACACGCCGCACTTCCTGTTCACGACGCTGGATGATGCGCTCCCCTGATGGGCGGGAACGCGAATTATAGCACGGGGCAGGGTCCCGGCTTGCCTCGCCCTGGCTCTGCGAGCCTGGCTCGGCATCCGGGAATGCACAATCGCTCAGGCGTCGCGGTTGAGGATGGTGACGAGGCCGCTGGCAGGGTCGATGGCGACCTCGTCGCCGGTGCGGATCAGCGTCGTGGGGGAGCCGGCCTCGAAGCGGTCCACCATGGTCAGCTGCGCGAACGCGGCGCCCTGCGCCAGGATGGTGTTGGCGCGGTCGAACAGGATGGCCTTGGGCGCCATGCCGCGGGCCACCATCTCGTGCAGCATCCAGGCCGAGGCGACGCCACCCTTGGCGGTCACCAGCACCAGCACCTTGTCGAGGTAGCTCTGGCCGTAGAGCTTGTGCGCGGGCCGCGAGAAGGTGCCCTCGATGCGGTCGAGGTCGTAGCGGGTGGAGAAGTTGTCGTCGGCCACCAGTGCCGTGCCTGTCACGGCAGGGCCGAGCCCCTTGTGGCACTTGAGCGCGATCGGCATCAGAGCACCTTCCCGGCCACCGCGCTGTCGATGCAGCGGGCCATGCTGGCGAGCGTCGGCTTGTAGCCGTAGCCGGCGAGGATGTTCACGAGCTTGGCCGAGTTGGTGAGCAGCCGCTGCCAACCGTTGGCCTCCGCCATCTCGCGCGCGTAGCTCTGGTAGAAGCACACGCCCGCCGCGACGATGCCGCCGGCGTCCTCGATGCGGGCCGTGAGGCCCATGCGGTCGGCGGCGAACTTGATCTCGGGCGAGGTGGCGACGACCAGCGACGTTGCCTCGTGCACGCGCCGCCCGGCGATGAGGTCTGCAACCTCGGCCATCTCGATCAGGGAGAGCTGCGGTGCGGCGAACACCACCACGTCGACTTTGTCGCCCGTCGCAGCGTAGCCGCGGTAGAAGGCGTCGAAGTCGGCCTTGCCGATGGGGACGGCGGCGGGAGCCGCGCGGCCGGCGAAGGCGTCCGACAGAGCGGGCGCCTCGGGCGTGAGGCCCGGCATGTGGAACAGGGCCACGGAGCCGAAGCTCGCCAGCGCCGCGCCGAAGTGCTTGAGCTCGTCGGAGTTGGGCGGCCTGTCCTCGAGGCCGGTGACGACCGGCACCTGCCAGTAGCTGTTGGCGACCCGGCCGACGATGCCGCCGAGCGCGCCCCAGTCGGCGAAGTCGGTTGGGCGATGGGCGACCTCGAACAGCATTGTGCCGGCGCGGTGCTGGTCGAGGTGATAGCCGTAGCGCGGCGTGCGGCCGGTGAGGCCCGCGGCCAGCGCCGAGGGGCCGCCCTCGAAGTTGCTGCGCGCGCCCATCACGCTGTTGGAATAGATGACGACGCCGGTGTCGCCCATGGCCAGGTGCTCGCCGCGCACGGGCGGCAGGATGGTCTGGTAGTTGATGCAGGTGTTGGTCATCAGCACGCCGAGCGCCTCGAAGGCGCGGATCGCGCGCGCCTCGATGTCGGCCATGGCGTCGGTCTGCCTGAGGCGCTTGTAGGAGGCAAAGTCGAGGCCGCGCGGGTCGGTGATGGTGGGGATCGCGACGCGGCGCTCTTTCTCGGGGCTGCACGCCAGGCCCTCGAGCCAGGCCACGCCCGCCTCGCCCAGGCTTTCCGTGTCCGCCATGATGTGGGCCTGGCCGACGGGCACGAGGTCGGGCGCGTCGAAGAACTCGCCGACCGCGACCTGATGGCGGATCGCCCACTGGCGGACGGGACCCTGCCCGCCCGCCAGCATCGCCTTCTCTTCGTCCGTCAGCCGCATGGGCCCCGCCGACAAGCTGCGCCGCGCGCTATTTCTTCTCGGCAGGAGCGGCTGCGGCTGCTTCCTTGAGCACGGGCGTGATGCGCGCCATCTCGCTCTCGACCAGCTTCTGCAAACCGGCCGGGCCGCGATCGGCGCCCTGCGGGGCAGTGCTGCCGAGCTCGACATAGCGCGCCTTGATCGTGGCATCGTCGAGCGCCTTGCCGAGCGCGTCGGATAGCTTGTCGACGATCTCCTTGGGCGTGCCCTTGGGGGCGACCATGGCGTTCCATGCCGAGAAGATGAAGTCCACCCCCAGCTCCTTGGTGGTCGGCACGTCGGGAAGGCTCTCCAGCCGCGCCGGCGCAGCGATGGCGTAGACCTTGATGGTCCCGCCCTTGATCTGCGGGATGACGTTGAGGGATTGGTCGACCATGTAGTCGATCTGACCGCCGACGAGGTCGTTGAGCGCAGGCGCCGTGCCGCGATAGGCGACGAGCGCGGGCTTGAGCCCGAACTGGGCGTTGAACAGGGTGCCGGACACGTGGCTGATGGAGCCGACGCCGGCGTGCCCGTAGCTCAGTTTGGTGCTGTTGGCCTTGAGGTAGTCGATGAAGGCCTTGAGATCGGGGGCCGCGGTGTCCTTTTTGGCGACGATCGCCTGGGGAGTGAAATTGCACAGACCGATCTGTTCGAAGCTCTTGGCCGGGTCGTACTTGAGGTTGGGATAGAGCGCAGGCGCCGCCGACTGCGTGCCCATGTTGCCGACGCCCAGGGTGTAGCCGTCGGGCGTGGCGGTGGCCACGCGCGTCATGCCGGTGGTGCCGCCTGCACCGCCCACGTTCTCGACCACGAGTTGCTGGCCGAGCGTGCGCGACATGTGCTCGCCCACCAGGCGGGCGACGACGTCGGTGGGGCCGCCGGCCGCGAACGGCACGACCACGGTCACGGGCTTGTTGGGATAAGCCCCCTGCGCCAGGGCGGGTCCGGCTGCCAGAACCGTCAGGGCCGCCAAGAGCAGAAATCTGCGCATCGATCGTTTCCTCTCTCATGTTTCGGGAGACAGCGGCCGGCATCGGACGCCACGGCCGCCGCGCGTGAAAATGCTTAGCATCAACAGGCGGTCCGTGTAACCGCCTGGGCCGGAGATGCGACTTTCCGTGCACCGCCACCTGCCAACCTTCGGGCGCGCCGGCCGGCCGTACTCAGGCCGCGGCGATGCCCACGGAGCCGCTGGCGCCGCGCCCGCGGCTAAACTAACATTCCTCGCAACGCGAAGGGGCCAATAAGACGGACTGGATTGCGCGCCGGCATACGGGCCATCCAGAACCGGCTGCCCCAAGGGGGGAAGTTCGTAATGGCCACCATTGCTACGCCGCCGAGGCGGCCATCCCGCGGCTATCTCGCGGTCATCCGCACCATCGATAAGTTCACGGAGTGGACAGGCTACATTTTCGTGCTGTTCATCATTCCCCTGATCTTTGCCAACGTGATCGAGGTCTTCGCCCGCTACGTCCTCAGGGACCCGACCGTCTGGGCCCTCGACGTGACGACGATGTCGTATGCGGCGCTGTTCATGCTGGGCTCGGCCCTGGCGCTGCTCAAGGGCGCGCACGTGCGCACGGACATGCTGTGGGAGGCGTTCTCCGATCGCACCAAGGGCATGATCGACAGCCTGGCGTTCATCCTGTTCTTCCTGCCGACCATGGCGGTGCTGTTCTTCATCTCGATCGACGACTTCATCTACGCGTTCTCGATCTGGGAACGCTCGGCCTCGGGCGCCTGGGCGCCGATCCTGTGGCCGCTGCGGGGCGTCATCCCGCTCACCGCATTCATGCTGTTCCTGCAGGGCATCTCCGAGCTGATGAAAAGCCTCTGGGCCTGGCGGACCGGCGAGTTCCTGACCAAGCATGAGAAGATCGAGGTCTGAGAGCCATGAGCTACGCCGAGGCCCTCGGACTGATCATGCTCTTCGGCATGATCGCGGTCATCTTCATCGGTTTCCCGATCTCCTTCACGCTGCTGTTCCTCGCCATCATCTTCGGCGGGCTGGGGCTCGGCTGGGAGCAGACCTTCAATCTCGCCTACCTGCAGATCTGGGGCACGATGAAGGACGAGATCTTCCCGGCCGTGCCGCTGTTCATCTTCATGGGCTACATGACCGAGCAGTCCGGGCTCATGGAGCGGCTGTTCGGGGCCCTGCGCAGCCTGCTGGCGCCGGTGCGCGGCTCGCTCTACCTGGCGGTGGTCCTCACGGCAACGATCTTCGCCATGGCGACCGGCATCGTCGGCGCCGCCGTGACCGTGCTCGGCATCATGGCCGCGCCGATGATGATCCGGACGGGCTACGACGCGCGGCTGTCGGCCGGCGCCATCGCCGCGGGCGGCACCCTCGGCATCCTCATTCCGCCGAGCGTCATGCTGGTGGTCATGGGCCCGACCATGGGGATTCCCGTCAACCTGCTCTATTCGGCATCGTTCGGGCCGGGCTTCCTGCTCGCGGGCTGCTACATCGCCTACACGCTGGTCCGCAGCTTCATCAATCCCAAGCTCGGCCCGTCCATGACGATGGACGAGCGCCGGGACGCGTATGAAGCCATGACCACCGAGAAGGTGGGTGTCCCGGTGGTTGCGCTGGGCCTCTTCTGCCTCCTCGTGATGACCTATCTGCTCGTGGACCTGCTGCTCAGCCAGGCCGGCGTCGGTCGCGTGCGCGTCGGCGCAGGCTCGATGGAGCTGTCGGGCCTCGCCGTCCTGGCGGCGCTGCTCATGGCATTCCCCTACTTCCGCAACGCCTATTTCCGCGCAATCGTGCTGGGCATCGCGCCGCTGAGCGCGCTGATCGGCTTCACCCTCGGCACCATCGTCGGCGGCCTGGCGACGCCGACCGAGGCCGCTTCCTGCGGGGCCTTCGGCGCGGCGCTGCTTGCCCTCGTCTACGGCCGGCTGAGTGGACGATCGGCAATGAACGCGGGCATCGGCACGATGGTGACCTCGGCCATGGTGCTGTTCCTGGCTGTCGCCTCGACCGTGTTCGGCGCCGTCTTCACCAAGCTCGGGTCGGCAAGCCTGATCACGAGCTATCTGCTCTCGGTTCCGCTGAGCGACTGGTGGAAGCTGGCGCTGATCATGTTCATCTTCTTCATCCTGGGATGGCCGTTCGAGTGGCCGGTGATCATCCTGGTGTTCCTGCCGATCGTGCTGCCGGTGGTGGAGAAGCTGCAGCTCGGCCTCGGCAAGCTCGACCTGCTGATCTGGTTCGGCGCGCTCACCGCCGTCAACATGCAGACGGCGTACTTGAGTCCACCTGTGGCGATGTCGGCCTACTACCTGCGGAACGTCGTGCCGCAGTGGAGCCTGTCGACCATCTACAAGGGCATGGCCGACTACATGGTGATCCAGGTGTTCGTCCTGTTCCTGCTGCTGATGTACCCGCAGATCGCGCTGTGGCTGCCGAGCGTCGTGCGGTAGGACGAGCCGCTCGGGACCCGAGCGGATCGATCCAGATCCGCACAAAGCCATGGCCCATAGCAAGAAGGGCGGCCGGGGCCGCCCTTCCGCAGTCTGGAAAAAGCCGGCTGCCGGCTCAGTTCTTTGCGGGCCAGTAGTGATCGGCCTGCACGTTATAGGGCGGGAACATGAAGCGCTTGGCGGGCACGACCTTGGAGGCGTAGGCCCGCTGTGACTCCCAAACCTTCTTGAAGAACGGGTTCTTCGCCGCCTCCGCCGCCGCGAACTCGTCCCAGGTCTTGAGGAACGCCTGGTTGATCTCGGGCGGAGTGGTGAGCAGCTTGACGCCGTGCTTCTCGACGAACTCGGCGATGGCGTCCGCGTTCTGCCTCTGAAAGCTCGCCCACCAGCGCAGGAAGGTCTCGGAGGCGGCCGACTTGATGGCCTCCTTGTTCTGGGCGGGCAGGCTGTCCCAGACCTCCTTGTTGAACGCGATCTCGGCGACCGAGGCGCTCTCGTGCATGCCCGGCGTGTAGTGGAACTTCCACACCGTATGCAGTCCGAGCCGCAGGTCCTCGACGCCGCCGACCCACTCCGCGCAGTCGATGGTGCCGCGCTCGGCGGCGGGCAGGATCTCGCCGCCCGGCATGTTGACGACGGCCATGCCCATTTTGGCATAGAGCTGAGAGACGATGCCGGTCTGGCGGCACTTCATGCCCTTGAAGTCGGCGAGGTCCTTGATGGGCCGCTTGAACCAGCCGAGCGCCTGCGGGCTCGGGGGGATGCTCGGGAACACCACCAGGTTGAGCTTCAGCTCCTTCTGGTAGAACTCGTTCCACAGATCGAGGCCGCCGCCCTCGTAGAGCCAGCCGATGAAGTCGATGGCGTCCATGCCGGCAATGCCGGCGGGCGTGTTGGAGAACAGCGTGGCGGTGACGCTCTTGCCGACCCACCAGTAGGAGATGCCGTAGGCGGCGTCAATCACCTTCTTGTGCGCGCCGTCGAGGATCTCGAACGGCGGGACGACCGCGCCGCCGGGCAGGGCCTCGACCTTGAGGTTGCCGCCGGTCAGCTTGTCGACCCGGTCGGCGAAGAAGCGCAAGGAGTCTTGCGTGGTTGACGTCGGCGGCACTGCGGATTGTATCTTGAGTGTACGAGGCTGTTGCGCGACGGCCGAGCCGGCGAACGCGATTGCGGCTGCCGCAACAAGGGCGGCAAGCGAGCTTGTTCTCATTGGGTGCATTCCTCCCATCAACGGAGCTTCCGGCGAGCCACAATCCCGCCTGCACCTGAGCCTAGCGCGGTTCAGGGCCTTTCAGCCAGTGCGATGCTGGGCTGATTGTCAGAGGGGGTCGCGGCCGGAGACGGGAGGGGAGGGCCGGTCGACCTCAGTGGGCGCGACGCGAGTAGCTGGCCGAGGTGGTGCGCATGCGCCGGGCGTAGGCGGCAACGCGCGAGCGGCGGGTTGCCGCGTAGGCGCGGCGGGCATTGCGGCCGGCGAAGCGGCGCGCGTGGCGCATGTAGCGCACGTAGTGGCGGGTGGCGGTGCGCACGAGCGGCGAGGCCTGCGCGAGCGCCGCTACCTCGTCCCGCTCGCAGGTGCTGTGGGCGCCCCACGTGGCCGTTCCGGGGGAAGCTGGCGCGGCGGGATCGCCCAGGGCCAGCTCCCGACCCACGACATATTTCTTGTCGCAGATGGCGATGCGCGGGGGCGTATGGGTCTGCTCGAAGAGGTCGTAGGCCTCCCTGAGGCCCAGCCAGAAATCGTGCCACTTGTGGTCGGCGAAGACGCTCAGGTTGGCGTCGGTCATGCGGAAGGGAAAGACGTGCACCTGGATGCGGTCCTGGCCCTGGCGCAAGGCCTGCTCGCTCAACGAGTAGACCTCCTCCATGATAGGGTTCGTCATGGCGTAGCAGCCGATCGACCGGCAGCCGCCGTGCATCAGGATGTAGGAGCCGGTGCGGGACTGGGCGCGGTCGAGCGCGTTGGGGAAGCCGAGGTCGAGCGAGCGCGGATGCCGGCCCTGGCGGTGCAGTTGCTCGGTGCCCACGGTGTAGAAACCCTCGGGCGCCTGCCGGTCGCCCTCGCGCTGCTTGGGGCCGAGCCTGCCCGACCAGTAGCAGACGGGATAGGTGGCGAAGAGCTTGAAGCGCTCGCCCTTCTTGAGCCACAGCTCGAGCTCCGACTCGCCCTTGAAGATGCGGATCATCACCGGGCTGCCGGCGGTTATGCCCTTGGCCTGCAGCCGGCGCGCACGACTGAGCACGCCGAAGGTGGAGGCCGGGCCCTCGAGAAGCTGCGCGGTCGGTTGATCCGGAGCGGGCTCGGCTCGGAGCGGCGCATGTCCCGGAACGGCGAGGATTGCGGCTGCGGCCCCGAGCCCGGCCAGCAGGCCGGCGCGGGGGAGACGCTCACACAAGGCACGTACATTCATCGGGTATGCTTTACTTTCAACTCGAGCATAATTTGGGCAAGCCCTCGGCCATAAGGTCGCGGCGGGTCCAACTCAACCCGTGCCGCCCGTTAAGCTTAGGCAACCCTTTGCGATCTCGTGGCTGCCGTCGCTCGGCGGCACAGCCGGGGCGAAGCTGTAGGTGCCCCCGCAGACGGCAATGCGCGGCGGCAGCCTGGCCGTCTGGAAGGCGTCGTACCCCTGCTTGAGGGTGCGCCAGAACGGGACCCAGGACTGATGCTCGCGGCTGGCCAGGTTCTCCTCGGTCATCCGGAACGGGAAGACGTGCACATGAAACCGGGGCTGGCCCGCCTTGAGCGCTGCCGTCACCAGGCGCCAGATCTCGTCAACCACCGGGTCCGTCATGGCAAAGCAGCCAATCGAGCCGCAGCCGCCGTGCACCATGACGAAGGAGCCGGTGCGGTTGTGGGCGCGGTCGAAGGCGTTGGGAAAGCCCAGGTTGAAGGAGCGGTGCCAGCGGCTCGCCGGGTTCAGCGCGGCGGCATCCACCGTGTAGAAGCCCTCGGGTGCCTGGTGGTCGCCCTCCCGCAGCTTGGGGCCGAGCGTGCCCGACCAGCGGCAGACGGGGTAGGTGGCGAGCAGGTGGAAGCGCTCCTCCCGCTTCATCCAGAGTTCGAGCTCGAACTCGCGCTTGAAGATGCGGATGAAGACCGGGGCGCCGAGGCTGAGGCCTTGGGCGGCGAGCCGGCCGGGAAGGTCGGCGAGGTCGGGAGTGCCGGCGAGCGGCGTGCCTGCCGATGCCAGCGCCAGACGGCGGTCGCGCTCGGCGTCGATGGCGATAGCGTCCCAGTCGATGAGCCAGTGGCGTGCGGCGAGGATGGCGCCGGCGGCGGCCGCAAACACCGCGAGGCCCAGCCACAACCTGCGCAGGACCAGCGCTCGCCAGGCACGTGGGGGCTGCGGACGCGGGCTCACCGGTTGGGGGCGAGGCCCATGCTCGGCACGGGGGCGGGCGCGGACTGGCCGATGGTGCCGGTCGACATCAGGCCCGAGCGCTGCGTGCCGTCGTCGTAGCTCGCCAGGCCGCGCGTCTTCGGTCCCGGCACGATGATGCGCTGCTCGGCGATCTGCTCGCCGGGCTTGGGCCTGAAGGGGTCCGGCCTCGGCTTGACGAAGATCGGGCAGGCGCCCTCGGGATCGAGCCGGGTGGCGTTGCCGCGGAAGGCGACATTGACGTGGTAGCGCCGGCTGCAGACGGCCACCGCCGGCACCTGCCGCGTCAGCTCGAAGTAGTCGTAGCCTTCCTTCAAGGTCCTCCAGAACGGATAGGCCTCGTGGCTCGCGTAGCGGGCCATGTTCTCGTCCGTCATGCGGAACGGGAAGGCGTGCACCTGGAAGCCGTCGTGGCCGCCCAGGAAGGACTCGCGCGCCATGGCGTAGATTTCCTCCATCAGCGCGTCGGTCATGGCGTAGCAGCCGGCCGACTTGCACTTGCCGTGGATCATCAGGAACTCGCCGGTGCGCCGGTGCGAGCGATCATAGGCGTTGGGGTAGCCCAGGTTCATCGCCAGATGATACTTGGAGTCCGGGTTCATCTGCTCGCGCGTGATCGTGTAGAAGCCCTCGGGCGCCTGGCGGTCGCCCTGCTGGAGCTTGGGGCCGAGCTCTCCCGACCAGTTGCAAACGGGATAGGTCTTGAAGTGGTAGTAGCGGCCGTCGTCGCGCTGCTTCCAGACCTCGAGCTCCGAGTCTTCCTTGAAGATGCGGATGAAGATCGGCGTCTGCGCGTCCATGCCCTTCTTGCCGAGGAGCATCATGGTGTCCTTCGGCAGCGGACGCAGGTGCGGCGCGACGATCTCGGGGCCACTGGCGCAGGACGCCAATACCAGAGCCGCCGCGAGCGGCGGCAGTGCCCGGCAGGCGCGCCAAAGCAGTTTGCCCAGGATGATCCGACTCATACCCTCAGTGCCCCAGGTGTGCGCAGATCACCAATGATTCATAAAGGTTAACATCCACTTAACGCGGAGAAAACCCCACATTCCATCCCCCGGCGATCTTTCTGCCGGTGTGTGGCACCTTAGCGATGAGCAAGGCCGCCTATGGGCGGGAATTGGGCGATTGTGCGATTGGGCAGCACGCCTAGAGGTTGCGACCAATCTCCAGGAACTTCTCGTGGCGCTTGCGGCGGATCGCTTCCGCGCTCATGCCCGCAAACTCGCCGAGCGCCCTGGCAATGGCATCCCCGGTTCGCCGGAACGTCATCTCGGGGTCGCGATGGGCGCCGCCGACGGGCTCGGTGATGATGACATCGATGACGCCCAGCGTCTTGAGGTCCTGGGCGGTGATCTTCATGCTGGTTGCGGCGTCGATAGCGCGCGCCGAGTCGCGCCACAGGATGGAGGCTGCCGCCTCGGGCGAGGCCACCGTGTAGATCGAGTGCTCGAGCATCAGCACGCGGTTGCCGGTGGCAATCGCTATTGCGCCGCCGGAGCCGCCTTCGCCGGTGACGACGGTCACCATCGGCACGCCGAGGGCAAGGCAGCGGTCGGTGGAGCGGGCGATGGCCTCGGCCTGTCCGCGCTCCTCGGCCTCGATGCCGGGATAGGCGCCGGCGGTGTCGACGAGCGTGATCACCGGCAGGCCGAACTTGTCGGCAAGGTCCATCAGCCGCACGGCCTTGCGATAGCCCTCCGGCCGCGCCATGCCGAAGTTGTGGCGGATGCGGCTCTCGGTGTCGGAGCCCTTCTCGTTGCCGATCACAACGACGGGGCGATCGCGGAAGCGGCCGAGACCGCCCATGATGGCGGCGTCCTCGGCGAAATAGCGGTCGCCGGCCAGCGGCGTGAAGTCCTCGATCAGCTCGCGCACGTAGTCGAGGCAATGCGGCCGGTCGGGGTGGCGCGCAACCTGCGTCTTCTGCCAGGGGGTGAGCTTGGAGTAGGTGTCGACCAGCGCCTGCTGCGCCTTCTGCTGCAGCTTGGTCACCTCCTCGGCAATGGAGGTGGAGGCGTGCTCGCCGCTGTTGGCGGTCTTGAGCTCGCTCACCTTGCTCTCGAGCTCGGCGATCGGCTTCTCGAAATCGAGATAGGTGCGAACGGTAGCGGATTGGTCCATAGCCTGGCCTATGCCTTGCCTGGTCGGAGCCCGGCGCAAAGTCCTTGTTTGCGCGGGACATTTGCTATGCGTGTCGCGAGAGTCAAGCTGCGGCGACCATGCTGCGGGGTTACTATCAGCAAATGCTTGCGAGTGCCTTTTCTGGATAGGCCACCATCGGGGATCTCGCAGCAGAATAGCATGGCCAAGATGAACTGCATGAGCATCTATTTCGGTATCGGGCCGCTTCAGCGCAACCGGCAATCGCCCATGGCGCGAGGCCCGACTTGCCGGGGGCTGCCGGCCCGGCCTAAGGGTTGAGCGTGCAGGGACGTGGCGGCGGGGTGGCCTCGCCGAGGAGAGAGTGTATGCGCATCGACGCCATCAAAGTCGGCATCGACCCCCCGCAGGACGTCAACGTCATCGTCGAGGTGCCGATCGGCGGCGAGCCCATCAAGTACGAGATGGACAAGGCGGCCGGCACCCTCGTCGTCGACCGGTTCCTGCACACGCCCATGCGCTACCCCGGCAACTACGGGTTCGTGCCCCACACCCTGTCGGAGGACGGCGATCCCATCGACGTGCTGGTGGCCAATACGCGGCCGATCGTGCCGGGCGCGGTGATCAACGTGCGCCCCATCGGCGTGCTCAAGATGGAGGACGATGCCGGGGGCGACGAGAAGATCCTGGCCGTGCCGACGCCGAAGCTGACCAAGCGCTACGAGCACGTCGCCAACTACACGGACCTGCCCCGCATCACACTGGAGCAGGTGCAGCACTTCTTCGAGCACTACAAGGACCTGGAGCCCGGCAAGTGGGTGAAGTTGCTGGGCTGGGGCGACGCGGAGGAGGCCAAGCGCTTCATCCGCGAAGCCATCGAGCGCGCGAAGTGAGGAGAGGATGTCGCAAGCCGCAGGCCATGCCCTCGTCCTGACCGCAGTTCCCGGCGCCGGCGTCCTCGACGCCTCCGCGGTCGAGCTTGCGCGGGCCGTGCTGGCCCCCGCCGCGATCGCTAGGGAGCGATGGCTCGGCGCGGGCGAGGCGTGGGAGGCCGTGCTCGCAACGGAACCGGGGATGGGGCGCGAGGCGCTCAAGGCGAGCGTTGCGGCCGCCCTGGCGCCGAGGCCGGTCGATGTCAACGTGGTGCCGGCCGACCTGGCATCCCGCCGCAAGCGGCTGCTGGTGGCGGACATGGAGTCGACCATCATCGAGCAGGAATGCCTCGACGAGATCGCCGACATCGCCGGTCTCGGCGCGCGCATTTCCGATATCACGGCGCGGGCCATGCGCGGCGAGCTCGATTTCGCGGCGGCGCTGAAGGAGCGGGTTGGGCTCTTGCGCGGCCTGGACGCCGACGTGCTCGAGCGTGTCTACCAGCGCGTGACGCTGATGCCGGGCGCCGCGACCCTGATTGCGACCATGCGCAAGGGCGGCGCCACCTGCGCGCTGGTCTCGGGCGGCTTCACGTACTTCACCGAGCGCATCGCCGGGCGGCTGGGCTTCGATCTGCAGCAGGCCAACACGCTCGAGGTGGCGGGCGGCAGGATCGGCGGAACGGTGGCCGAGCCCATCCTCGGGCGCGAGGCCAAGCTCGCGGCGCTCGAGCGGCTTGCGCGTCAGCGCGCGCTCGAGCCCGCGCTGACGATGGCGGTGGGCGACGGCGCCAACGATCTCGCCATGATCAAGGCGGCGGGCCTGGGCGTCGCCTTCCGCGCCAAGCCGATCGTCATGGCCGAGGCGGCGGCGTCCATCGCGCACGGCGATTTGACCGCGCTGCTCTATCTGCAGGGCTACACGCGGGCGGAGTTCGCCTGACGCGCGCAGCTGGGGGCTAAGCACTCTACCTTGCGGCGGTTGCAAGCTTCGGGCGCTGCCGCTAAACGGTGCAAAACCAAAAAGAAAAGCGGGAGATGCACATGACGCTGATCCGTCCATTGCGTGCGCTTCGCCCCGTGCCCACGCGCTGCCGCGAGGTGATCGCGTCGCCCTACGACACGCTGTCGAGCGCGGAGGCACGCCAGCGCGCCAACGGCAAGCCCTGGAGCTTCCTGCACGTCTCCAGGGCCGAGATCGACCTGCCGGAGGGGACCGATCCCTATGGCAAGGCGGTGCACGCAACGGCGGCCGAGAACCTCGAGCGCATGATCGGCGAGGGCGTGCTGATGCGCGACGCCAATCCCCACTGCTATGCCTACCGCGTCACCTGGCAAGGCGGGCGGCAGACGGGCCTGGCGTGCATCGCATCGCTCGCCGACTACACGAGCGGTCGCATCCGCCGGCACGCCCCGACGACGCCGGCCAAGGAGCAGGATCGCGTCGATCAGATCGAGGCGCTCGATCTCCAGAGCGGGCCGGTGACGATGGCCTATCCACACGCGCCCGAGCTCGACACCTTGCTCAAGCGGCTGACCGAGCGCGATCCCGATGTCGCGGTGACGGCCGACGACGACGTCACCCACCAGCTGTGGGTGATCGGCGATGCGCCGGTGATCGAGGAGCTGACGCAGCGGTTCGATGCGCTGCCCGCGCTCTATATTGCGGTCGGCCACCATCGTGCAGCCGCAGCGGCGCGCGTCGCCGCGGCGCGAGGCGGCCAGGGCGAGGGCGCGCACGGGTATGTGCTCTCCGTGATCTTCCCCCACCACGAGATGACGATCCTCGACTGCAACCGCGTCGTCCGCGATCTCAACGGCCGCACGCCCGAGCAGCTGCTGGCCGAGATCGAGGCGCGCTTCGCAGTCGTCGCCTCGTCCTCTCCGGTGCGTCCCGCCGCTGCGCCCGAGTTCGGCATGTTCCTCGGCGGGCGCTGGTATCGGTTGCGGCTCACCAGCGAGCTCGTGCCCGACAAGGACCCGATCGGGCGGCTTGCGATCACGCTGCTCCACCGCAACCTGATCGAGCCGGTCCTGGGCGTCACCGACCCAGCGAACGACGGGCGCATCGATTTCGTCGGTGGCGGGCGCGGCCTGGGCGAGCTGGAACGGCGCGTCAACTCGGGCGAGATGGCGGTGGCGTTCGCGCTGTTTCCCACGACCATGGACGATCTGATGGCGGTGGCGGACGCGGGGCTCGTCGTGCCGCCGCGGTCGACCTGGTTCGAGCCCCAGCTCGCCGACGGCATGCTGTGCCACGTGCTGGACTGAGGCTCGAGGCTCCGAAGGCGGCGCTGGATCGGGCCTGCACGCAACAGGCGCCGCGGCTGCCCTCAGCGGTAGATGTAGGTGACCATGAACGTGCGGTCGGCGAGATTGGCGCCGGCGGGCGGGAAGGGGAAGCTCGCCTGGCGGACGGCGAACACGATGCTCTGGGTGAGGATCGGGTCGTCGGCCGCTCTCAACAGCGCGACCTCGACGAGGTTGCCGTTGTCGTTGAGCAGGAGCCGGACGGTGACGCGCCCGCGCACGCCGGACGGGGCGGGCATGGTCTGGCGCAGGGCGCGAATGACGCCGCGCGCGAAGTCGTCGTTCTCGCCCGAGCGGGTGATGCCGGGCGGGCGGGAGACGGCAGCGCCGAGGCCGCCCGGCGGCATCGCGAACTCAGGCATGCTGAGCTGCAGCGGGTCCTGGGCCTTGGCCTGCGTCTTGGGCTTGCTCTTGGGTGCGGGAGGGGGCGGGGTGGCGCTCTCTTCAGCGGGCCTCTCCTTGGCGGGGGTCTCCTTGGCCGCCGCCTCCAGTGCGGGTAGAGGCGATGGCTTCTCCTGCTCGACGGGGCGTACCGCCGCTTCCTTCGGCTTGGGCTCGGGCTTGGGCTCAGACTTGGGCGGCTCGGGCGCCTCTGACGGCGGCGGCGGCTCGCTTTGCGGCCTGGTCGGCGAGGGCGGCGGGGCAACGCTGCCGGTCATGCCGGGCGGGGCCGAGTCGAGCGGCACCGTCGTCTTGCTCTCGAGATCGGCGGCATCGACGATCATGACGCTGATGCCGTCGGGCTGGCCGGAGCGCTCGCCCATGACGCGCGGCGCGGAGGTGACGAAGCCGATGATGAGGGAGGCATGCACCAGCGCGGCGCAGCCGAGCAGAACATAGAACCGGCGCTGGTCGGCGCGACGCATGGCGAGCGAGCGGTAGGGGCCCGCTGGCTCGCGACTTGGCGTCTGCGCTTTCGGCTCCGTGCTCATCTCACCAGCTTGGCCGGAACGAAACTCCTGCCCTCTGTCCTCGAACGAAACAGGGAAACGTGATCAGTCGTCCTGCCCCCGCATCAACTTGTCCACGCTGAAGGCGCCGCCTCCGGCGGCCGTCGACTCGTTCACGGCCAGGATAGCAAGGGTTGCCGGCAGGTCCCACCTGACGCCGGGTCGCGGCGGATCAATGGCGCCAGGCTCGGAAACGCGGAACTGTGGCGCGTTTGACCACCATGCTTGCCTTTCGGCAACGCCCCGATGAAAGTGGCAGCACATCGCCAGAGAGTGAGCCGGGCATGCCGCAGGCAGCCGCTGCGAGCGAGTATGACGTCGTCGTGATCGGCGCCGGAGCCGGCGGCATGACGGCGGCTGCGGTCGCCGCCACGCGCGGGCTCAAGAGCATCGTGATCGAGAAGACGCCGCTCGTCGGCGGCACGACGGCAATCTCCGGCGGCATGGTGTGGGCGCCCAACACCACCAAGCGGTCGCTGGTGGGTGCCGACGATACGCCAGCGCAGGCGGCCAACTACCTCGAGACCGTCGTCGGCACACCCGAGGGGGCGGACCTGCGCGCGCGCTACCTCGCCGAGGCGCCCAAAGCGATCGAATACCTCGAGAGCCACACCAGCGTGCGCCTGACACCCGTGCCGTTCTATCCCGACTACTACCCCGACGTGCCCGGGGCGACGCTGCGCGGGCGCGTGCTGGAGCCGGTCCCGTTCGATGCGCGCGAGCTCGGGGACTGGTTCCCCAAGCTGCGGCCGCCGCTGCCGGAGTTCACGCTGTTCGGCGGCATGATGGTGGCGCGCGCCGACATCGTGCACTTCCGCAATGTCTTCAAGTCGGCGCGCTCGGCGCTGCGCGTTGCGCGCCTCGTCGCCGGCTATGGCGCCGATCGCATGCGCTTCCACCGGGGGACGAGCCTCGTGCTCGGCAACGCGCTCGCCGGCCGCCTCGTCAAGTCGCTGCTGGACTTGGATGTCCCGATCCTGCTCGGCACGACGGTCACGGGACTGAGGCGGGACGGCAAGGCAGTGGTCGGCATCGAGGTGCGCACCGCCTCGGGCGAGGCGATGTCGATTGGAGCGCGGCTCGGCGTCGTCCTGGCTTCAGGTGGGTTCTCGCACAGCGACCGGCTGCGCCGCGAGTTGCTGCCGGTCGAGGCCGGCGATGCGTCCGCCGCCGCCGACGGCAACACCGGCGACGGCATCGACCTCGGCAAGTCTGCCGGCGGCTTCGTCGTGAGCTCCAATCGCAACAACGCCTTCTGGACGCCGGTGTCGCGGCTGGTGCGCGCCAACGGCGAGAGCGGCGTCTATCCGCATACCGTCACGGACAGGGGCAAGCCGGGCATGCTGGCCGTC
>JBGGME010000160.1:0-11660 GCA_041288195.1 Hyphomicrobiaceae bacterium | reverse complement strand
GGCACAAGGCCCGGGATGACTACACCTTCACCCGCGCAACCGGCAGCGGCAGGCCGGCGACGTCGGCGCGGGTGCGCCAGAGGGTGCCGCAGGTCTCGCTCGGGCCGTTGCGGGCGCCCGAGACGATGTAGAGGTCGCGCATGTCGTCGCCGCCGAAGCAGAGGCTCGTCACCATGGGCAGCGGCAGTTTGATGTCGCGGCGGTGCGCCCCGTCGGGACCGTAGACGGCGACGCGGCCGCCGTGGGCGTCCGCCACCCACACGGAGCCGTCCGCCGCGACCTTGAGGCCATCAGGCACGCTGCCCGGCCCCATCGCCGCGAACGCACGCCAATGGCCGACGGAGCCTTCCTCGTTGACGTCGTAGACGCGCACCAGCTCGCGCCGGGCATCCGAGTGGTAGAGGAGACGGCCGTCGGGCGAGAAGCCGAGGCCGTTGGTGAGGATGATGCCGTCCGAGACCGGCCGCACCGCGCCGTCGAGGTCGATGACATAGAGGTTGCCGGGCTTGGGCTGCTCGCCCTTGAACAGCGCGAAGGCGATCGAGCCGACGTAGACGCGGCCCTTGGCGTCGGTGGTGAGGTCGTTGAAGCCGACGCAGTCGCCGGCACCCTTCTGGTCGAGCAGCACCTTCATGGCGTGGGTCGCCAGGCTCACGTGCACGATGTCGCGGCCACCGGCGATCAGGCCACCGTCGGCGTGCCGGGCCATGCCGCCGATGCCGCGCCGCTTCGGCACGGCGAGCGAGACCTTGTCGCTGCGGTCGAGCAGATGGATGCCGCCGCCGAGCACGTCGCTGAAATAGAGGCCCTTGGCCGGGTCCCATACGGGCCCCTCGATCAGCTGGTAGCCAGTCGCAAGCTCGTGCATTGCAGCTCTCTCCCTAGACGCATCTCGCGGCCGTCCGCCGGCAGAATTGCATCGCAGCTCGACGCAAGCAACGGTTGGCGCCCGCCATCGAACGAGGGACGGCCACGCTCGCGAAGCGGGCTTTGCAAGCTCGCGCCCTCATCGCTCCGGATCATTCACAAGCGGCAACTTCCCAAGCCCGGAAAGGGTATCATCGAGCCCTCGCACCTCACACCAGCCGACCGCCATCATCTCCAAGGCAGGCTCGTGCAGGTGAGGCAATGTGGTTCCGACAGCCTCGCGTACCACGATCGGAGCGAAGTCGCGGAAGTTTGCATCCTTCGATGTGGCTGCGACACATTGGTTCGTCAGTACCCCGCACATGATCACTGTCTCAGCCTTGAGCGATCTGAGCACCACCTCCAGATTGGTCCCGAAGAAGGCGGAGAGGCGTTGCTTCTCGACAAACCAGTCGGTTGCGAGGGGACCGCACTCCTCCAGAACCTCGCAGCCCCAACTGCCCCGGCGCAAGCCGCCCTCTTGGAAGAATGGCCGAAGCTGGCCGAATATTCCGGCATCGCGCATGTCGCGGAAGCCATGCCGCGTCCAGATCACGGGCACGCCACGCGCACGCGCTTCGCGAACCAGCCTCGCAGTTGGCTGGATAGCTGCTTGCATGTGATCGATGGCGATGCCTTGTCTTGCGTACCAACCATTCGGGTGGAGAAAGTCGTTCTGCATGTCGATCACCACCAGCGCCGTTCGACCCACGGGCATCCCGAAGTGCGTGAGAGCAAAAGGGTCAGCGCCCGAGTAAGACCTCTCCATCGTGCTCTCCATGCTGTGTGGCGGTAGTCCCGTGGTCGGGATCGGATTGGCGGCTAGGTAGCTCGACGAGAAGGCGCAGAAAGCAGACACCGCCGGGCCGAGACGCATCTGACGCGCTGTGTACTCACCTCACCACCGGCCGCGGCAGGCCCAGGTTCTCCCTGAGCGTCGCGCCCTTGTAGTCCGTCTGGAACAGCCCGCGCCGCTGCAGCTCGGGCACGACCAGCGTCACGAAATCCTCGTAGCTGCCGGGCACGCAGGCGGCGCCGATCACGAAGCCGTCGCAGGCGGGCGCGGTGAACCATTCCTCGAAGATGTCGGCGACCTCCTTGGGGCCTCCGACCCACGGCGGCGGCAGCTTGCCCCGGCGGGTGATGGTGATGAAGTCGCGCGGCGTCGGCTTCCGGCCGCCGAGCGCGGCGACGACACGATCGCGATGCGATTGCGTGCCGCTGAAGCGGGCGAGCTCGGCGTCCGTGAAGGGCTCGTCGAGCGGCTTGGAGCCGAAGTCGAAGTTACTGTTCTCCGACAGCAGCATGAGCGAGTCGACCTCGAGCGGCAGTGTCTCGATCAGCGCGAACTTGTCCTCGGCCTCCGCCTTGGTCGGAGCGACGACGGGATGGCAGAGCGTCGCGATCTTGAGGTGCTCGGGATTGCGCCCGAGGCGCACCACATCGGCTTTCGTCTCTGCGTAGACCTTGCGCGAGGGCTCGAGGCCCGGGTTGCTCGTGAAGATCAGCTCGCCCCAGCGCGCGGCAAAGCGCCGGCCGCGGCCGCTCTGCCCCGCCTGGATCACGACCGGGTGGCCCTGGGCCGAGCGCGGTACGGTGAAGGGCCCGCGCGAGCGGTAGTGCTCGCCCTTATGATCGAGGCGCCGCACCTTGTCGGGGTCGGCGAAGCGCTTCGATGCCTTGTCCACGATCAGCGCGTCGTCGGCCCACGCGTCCCAATGGCCGTGCACGACCTCCATGAACTCGTCGGCGCGGTCATAGCGCGCATCGTGCTCGATCGCCTCCTCGAGCCCCATGTTGCGCGCCTCCACGTCGTTCATGGAGGTCACCACGTTCCAGGCGGCGCGCCCGCGCGTCATCAGATCGAGTGTCTGGAACAGCCGGGCGACGTGGTAGGGGTGATAGTAGGTGGTCGAGTATGTGGAGCCGACGCCGAGCCGCTCGGTCGCCATGGCGATCGGCATCAGGCAGGCGATCGGGTCCATCTTCACGCAGCGGATACCGTGCTCGACCGCTTCCGCGAAGCGCCCGCCATGGAACTCCGGCATGCCCAACCGGTCGTCGAAGAAGGCGAGCTGGAACTTGCCAGCCTCCAGCACGCGGCCGATGCGCGCGTAATAGTCGGGGGAGAGAAAGTCGCTCATGGAGTCGGGATGGCGCCAGGAGCCCGCGAAGTTCGTGCAGTTCTGCGCCTGCAGAAACCCGATCAGGACCATCTCGCGCATGACGCTTCTCCCGTGTCTCCCTCTCCCCAATTGCGGGGAGAGGGAACTACCACTTCGGCGGCTTGTCGAGCCGCAGGATCTGGCCCTCCAGGCCCGGGGCCGCGGCCGGATAGGCCTGGGTCACGCGCGCGTCGTGGCCCGGGATGATGAGGTCGCGCGAGCCCGCCAGCCTGTTGATGCGCCGGTAACCTTCGAGCATGCCCGGCAGATCGTAGAAGATCGCAAACGGGCGCTCTTCGTCGGTCTCCTCGAACACGTGCACGGCGTCGGATGCGAGGATCACCCAGCCGCGCGCCGTGTGCACGCGCAGGACGGCCTGGCCGCGCGCGTGGCCGCCGACCAGCAGGAACTCGATCCCCGGCGCCAACTCCACGTCGCCGTCGTGGAACACCATGCGCCCCCCATAGACGAGGTCGATCAGGGGCTTGATGTCCTCGGGGTGATAGGCGGCGCGAAACGGCGCGTGCGTCATGTCGCGCCCAGTGACGTGGATCATCTCCTCGTCCTGGATGTGGAAGCGCGCCTTTGGATAGTCCTCCATGGTGCCGACGTGGTCGAAATGGGCGTGCGTGAGGATCACGTCGGGCTCGGATTTGGCGTCGATGCCGATCCTGGCCAGCGCCTCGCTCGGCCGGCAGATGAAGTTGTAGGCGCGGCCCATGCGCTTGGCCTTGGGCTCGGTCATGCCCGTGTCGACGATCCAGTTGCGCCCCGCCCCCTTCAGCGCGTAGGTGAAGAAGTCGAGGCCCTGGATCATCTTGTTGTGGTCGCCGCCGAGGAACATGTGGCCTTCGGCCCGCTTGTCCTGTTTGGCGTAGCGGATGGCGTAGATTTCGTACTCGGGCAGCTTCGACAAGGGCGTCTCTCCGCGCGATGGTCGACTAGGGCGGCCGTTCGCCCATTCATAGGTCGCGGGGCCCGAACGCCGCAAGCGACGCCGGCGCAGGTCTGATATCGCCTACCCGAAAGGCCTCAGGTCTGATCGAGCGCCACGTTCGATCGCTTTCGCGCAAGCGCGGGCAGCAGCGGCGCCAGCAGCGCGGCGGCGGCGAGCACCAGGCAGGTCGCGGAAATCGGCCGCTCTACGAAGATCGTGAAGTCGCCGTGCGAGAGGATCAGCGACTTTCTCAGGTTGTTCTCGAGCATCGGCCCCAGCACGAACGCCAGCACCAGCGGCGCCGGCTCGTAGCCGAACTTCCGCATCAGGTAGCCGAGCACACCGAAGATTACCATCACGAACACGTCGAACACCGCGTTGCCGGAAGCGAACACGCCGACGACGCAGAACATCAGGATGAGCGGGAAAAGGACACGATAGGGCAGCTTGAGCACCTGCACCCACATGCCGATCAGCGGCATGTTGAGGACCAGCAGCATGGCGTTGCCGATGTACATGCTGGCGACGATGCCCCAGAACAGATCGGGCCTCTGCACCATCATCAGCGGGCCCGGCTGCAAACCATGGATGACGAAGGCGCCGAGCAGCAGCGCCATCACCACGTTCGGGGGGATGCCGAGCGTCATCAGCGGGATGAAGGCGCCGCCGGCCGCCGCATTGTTGGCCGCCTCCGGGCCCGCCACGCCTTCGATGGCGCCCTTGCCGAAGCGCTCGGGCGTGCGCGAGAGCTTCTTCTCCATGGCGTAGCTCGCGAACGAGGCGATGACGGCGCCGCCTCCCGGCAGGATGCCGAGGAAGAAGCCGAGTGTGGTGCCGCGTATGATGGCCCACTTGGAGGCCGCCCAGTCGGCGAGTGAGGGCCACAGGCCGCCGATGCGCGCCTGGATCACCTCGCGTTTGAGCTCCCGCTCCAGGTTGGAGAGAATCTCGGCGACGCCGAACAGGCCCATCACGATCGGGACCAGGCCTATGCCATCGAGCAGTTCGAGACGGTCGAAGGTCATCCGCGCCTGCGCGGTGATCTGGTCCATGCCGATGAGCCCGAGCAGGATGCCGAATGCCGCCATCAGCAGCGCCTTGGCCATCGAGCCCTGGCTCAGGAAGCTCAGGATGGTGAGGCCAAGCACCATCAGGCTGAAGTACTCGGGCGGACCGAAGGCGACGGCGACGCGCGCCAGCGTCGGCGCCACCAGCATGAGCGCGATGATGGCGAAGGTGCCGGCTGCGAATGAGGCAAGCGCCGCCATGCCGAGCGCCGGCCCCGCCCGGCCGCGCTTGGCCATCTCGTGGCCGTCGAGGCAGGTGACAACCGAGGCCGCCTCGCCTGGAATATTGACCAGGATCGATGTGGTCGAGCCGCCGTACATGGAGCCGTAGTAGATCCCGGCCATCATGATGATGCCGGCCTCCGGCGTGCCCGACAGCGTCACCGGCAGCAGCAGCGACATGGCGGACACCGGACCGATGCCCGGCAGCACGCCGACCAGCGTGCCGATGAAGACGCCGATGAAGCAGTAGAGCAGGTTGATCGGGTTCAGCGCGACGGAGAACCCCTGGGCGAGACCCGCGACGATTTCCATTGGGCCTGCCCTTCAGAGTATGCCGTTGAGGATGCCCGAGGGCAGCTGGATCTTGAGCCACTTTGTGAGAGCTGCCCAGACGCCGAAGGTGGCGGCGAAGGCGATGATGATCGCCAGCCACCATCGCACCGGATCGACGAACCACATGAGGATCAGCAGCAGCGCCAGCGTGCAGGGAATGAACCCGATCCGCTCGAAGACAACGCCGTAGACGAGAAGCAGCCCGACGACCAGCGCCACCTTGCGCCAGCGCGTGCCTTCCCAGAGAGAAGCAAGTGTCGGTCCCCCGGAAACGATGGCCTGGCCGATGATAGCCAGGGACAGGGCGCACATCAGGATGCCGATCCAGTAGAACGCGAAGCCGGATCCGGGCTCGTTCAGCCGGCCGAGCCCCATGTCGTGACCGGCCCATACGACGTAGCCGCCTATTCCCAGCCAGAACAGACCGCCCCAAAGCTCAGAGTTGCGTATCACGCCGTCTTCCCTTGCCGAACGAACCTCGCTTCACCCGCCGCATCCTGCCCGACTTACGCTGCCCGACGCCCTCAGGATTTCCTCGCCATGCCCAGCGCGTCGATCACCTGCCGCTGCTCGTTGACGAGTTCGCGCACGAACCGGGTGTAGTCCTCGCTGCCCATGTAGCGCGTGGCGTAGTCGTAGCGCTTCTGGATCTCCATGGCCTTGGGGTCGCCCATGGCGGTCTTGAAGGCATCGTGCAGCTTCTTGACGATTGCCGGGTCCATGCCCTTGGGGCCGGCGAGCCCGAAGGGGGAATCGAACACGAAGGGGAAGCCCAGCTCCTTGAGCGTGGGCGTGTCGGGCAGGCGGGGATTGCACTGCTCGGTCCACAGCACCAGAACCCTGACCTTGCCGGCATCCACATGCGGCCACCACCCCGCACCCTCCGCCGCCGCCATCACGTGCCCGCCCTCGAGCGCGGCCCAGGTCTCGGGCCCGCCCTTGAAGGGCACCTGGGTCCACTTGACGCCGGCCTTCTGCGCGATCTGCTCCATGCCGATGTGCAGCGAGGTGCCGGCGCCCGGCGTGCCGTAGGTGAGCTTGCCCGGATTGGCGCGGGCGAACTCGATCATGTCCTTGAAGGTCTTGAACGGGGAATCCGCGCGCACGCCGACGCCGAACATGAAGCCCGAGAGGTGGATGACGTAGGTGAAATCGGCCAGTGGATCGTACGGCGTCTTCTGCATGAACGGGAAGCGGAAGACGGTGATCGGGATGTGCGAGATGGTGTAGCCGTCGGGCTTGGCGTTGGCCGCCATCTGCGCGGGTCCCGCAGTACCGCTGGCGCCCGTGCGGTTGTCGACGATGACGGGCTGGCCCAGGATCTTGCCCGCCGCCTCCGCCATGGCGCGATGCCACATGTCGATGCCGGTCCCCGCCGGCCACGACATGATGAGGGTTATCGGCTTGTTGGGGAAATCGGCGGCACCCTGCGCGAGGGCCGGCAGCGGCAGCGCGGCAGCCGTTCCGGCGGCACCGGCGGTCTTCAGGAACTCACGACGACGCATCGTCCTCCTCCCTTCTCCTTGTCGTCTCCGTCACCCCCGGGTCGGCCCTTGTTGGACGGATGGCCTGACCCGATGTCTGTCGCGTGACGGAGCTTGTTGGTTCTCGTGTCCTACTCCTTCTTGGCGAGGCCGATCTTCTCGAGCGCCGCCTTCTCGGTGACGATGAACCCCTCGACCGACTTGCGGCAGGCGGCGGTGTCGAGATAGCGCGGCACCATGTCGTACTTGGCCATCATATCGATCACTGCCTTCTCTTCGATCGCCTTCTTGAAGGCATCGTGCAGCTTCGCCACGATCGTTGGATCCATGCCCTTGGGCCCCGCGATGCCGAACGGCGAGTCGAACACGAACGGATAGCCCAGCTCCTTCAGCGTCGGCGCATCGGGCCAGTTCTTGCTGCGGTCCGCCGTCCAGAGCGCCAGCAGGCGCAGCTGGCCACCGTCGACCAGCGGCTTCCAGCCCGTGGAGTCCGCCTGCAGCGTCGTGTGCCCGCCGAGCACGGCGGCGTTCGTCTCCGCGCCGCCCTTGAACGGAACGTGGGTGAGCTGGATGCCGGAATGGGCCGCGATCTGCTCCATGCCGATGTGCAGCGATGTGCCGGCGCCGGGCGTGGCATAGGTGATCTTGCCCGGATTGGCCTTGGCGAACTCCACGACCTCCTTCCAGCTCTTGAACTGGCCGTCGCCCTTGGTGGTGATGCCGAACGTATAGCCCGTCAGGTGCACGATATAGGTGAAGTCCTTCATCGCGTCCCAGGCCGTCTTCTGCATCAGCGGCAGGCGCATGACCGTGATCGGCATCTGCGCCAGCAGGTAGCCGTCGGGCTTGCCCGTGGCGGCGACGACCGCCGGACCCAGCGTGCCGGAGGCCCCCGGCTTGTTGTCGGTGACGACCGGCTGGCCCAGGTGCTTGGCTGCCGCCTCCGAGATGGTGCGCATGACGATGTCGGTCGAGCCGCCGGCCGGCCACGGCACGACCATGGTGATGGGCTTGGTGGGATAGGCCTGGGCGAATGCTGTCGCGGGGGTCAGGACCGCGCTCGCCACGAATGCCAGAGCGGCAGCAATACGGCGGGACACCTGTGATTCCTCCTGGTCGTTGGATTTGGGGCGGGCTCGCTGCGGACGGAGCATCAGTCCTTCTTGGCGAGGCCGATCCTCTCGAGCGCGGCCTTCTCGCTGGCGATGATCTCTTCCACGAACTTGCGGTAGGCGGCCGTGTCGATATAGCGAGGCACCATCTCGTACTTGGCCAAGGTGGCGACGACGGCAGGGTCCTCGATCGACTTCTTGAAGGCATCATGCAGCTTCTGCACGACGGCCGGGTCCATGCCCTTGGGGCCCGCGATGCCGAAGGGCGAGTCGAACACGAAGGGGTAGCCGAGCTCCTTGAGGGTGGGCGTATCTGGGAAGTTCTTGCTGCGCTGGTCGGTCCAGATGGCGAGCAGCCGGAGCTGGCCGGCATCGACCAGCGCCTTCCAGCCGCTGCCGTCCGCCTGCAGCATGGTATGGCCGCCGAGGACCGCGGCATTCGACTCGGCGTTGCCCTTGAACGGCACTTGCGTGAGCTGGATGCCCGACCTGGCCGCGATCTGCTCCATGCCGATGTGCAGCGAGGTGCCGGCGCCCGGGGTCGCGTAGGTGACCTTGCCGGGGTTGGCCTTGGCGTACGCGACGACATCGGCCCAGGTCTTGAAGGGACCGTCGGCCTTGGTCGTGATGCCGAAGGTATAGCCCGTCAGGTGCACGATGTAGGTGAAGTCCTTGACTGCATCCCACGCCGCCTTCTGCATCAGCGGCAGCCGCATGACCGTGATCGGCATCTGAGCGATGGTGTAGCCGTCGGGCTTGGCGTTGGCCGCCATGACGGCGGGCCCGAGCGTGCCGGAGGCGCCCGGCTTGTTGTCGATGACGATGTTCTGCCCCAGATGCTTGGTCGCCCCCTCCGCGATCGCGCGCATGGCAATGTCTGTCGCCCCGCCTGCGGGCCAGGGTACGATCAGCGTCACGGGCTTGTCGGGGTAGGTCTGCGCCGCCACCCTCGCAGGTGCGATTGCGGCTAGCAAAATGGCAAAGATTGCCCAGGCGATGCGGGCCTGCGTCACGTGCGCTCCTCCACTCATAGTCCGCCGCTTGAGCGGCTGTTGGTGTCAGTCTGTCTCGCCTGCGGATTGGAGTCCAGCCTTTGTCGGACAATCGGGCAGGACTCTTCGGTCACGACAAGGCCCGCCGCCGCGTTCGCGACGGCAGGCCTTTGACCGTCAGTCCTTCTTGGCCAGGCCGAGCTTCTCGAGCGCCGCCTTCTCCTCAGCCGCCATCTTCGGCACGAAGGCCTGGTAGTCGGCCGTGCTTTTGTAGCGCCGCGTGAAGTCGAACTTGTCGTGCAACTCGATCACCTTCGGGTCGTCGTAGGCCTTCTTGAAGGCATCGTGCAGCTTCTTGACGATTGCCGGGTCCATGCCCTTGGGGCCGGCAAGGCCGAAGGGCGAGTCGAACTCGTAGCTGTACCCGAGCTCCTTGAGGGTCGGCGTATTCGGCCATTTCTTGCTGCGCTCGCCGTTGAGCAGCACGAGCAGGCGGAACTGACCCGCGGCCACCAACGGCGCCCAGGCCGGCGACTCCGTCATCGCCATGATGTGGCCGCCGAGGATCTGGGCAATCGACTCGCCGCCGCCCTTGGTCGGAATGTGGGTGAACTGCACGCCGGACTGGCGCGCCATCAGCTCCATGCCGATGGCATTGGTGGTGGCCGGCCCGATGGTGGCATAGGTGAACTTGCCGGGGTTGGCCTTGGCGAACTCGATGACGTCCTTCCATTCCTTGAAGGGGCCGTCCGCCTTCACCACGGTGCCCAGCGTATAGCCGCCCAGGTGGATGATGTAGGTGAAGTCCTTCACGGGATCGAACGTCGCCTTCTGCATGTAGGGGACGCGGAACACGGGAATGGCGATCTGGCCGATCGTGTAGCCGTCGGGCTTGGCGCTGGCGGCCATCGTCGCCGGTCCCAGCGTGGCGCTACCGCCGGGCTTGTTGTCGATGATCACGGGCTGCCCGAGATGGGTCGACGCGGCTTCCGCATACCCCCGGAACAGGAGATCGGCACTCACACCCGCCTGGAACGGTATGATCAGCGTGATGGGCTTGGTGGGAAACTGGTCGGGTGTCTCGGCCGCAGCCGGCGCGAGGCCTGCAAGGCTGGCAGCCGCCAGGGCTGCCCAAAGCGACAGTCGTTTCAGCATCAATCATCCTCCCTTCATGCTCGCCAGGTTCACGCTGATGGCGTTGCATGTCGCAGCGAACACTATCGCATTCTCGTCCTGCCGCAACTTTTCTCGGCCGTTCGGGGGCGGATGGTGGGTGGCGAGATAGTGAGCCAACTGTAGGCAGTAGCGAGAACGATCCGTCGCCCCGCGCCACCGCGGCTGCGAGCCCATGCGGGTAAGTCCCACGCGCCCTCGAGCCGCCTGCGCTCGAGGACGCAGCGACTGCCGCTCCTGACCAATGGCTCGATTTGCAACGCATTTTCACGAATTGCTAAGACTTGGGGCGGTACCGTGCTCCCAGTCCATTTCGCAACCCAGTCCAATCGGACCAAGCCCATGCGCCTTGCCGGGATCGCCGTCCTGACAGCCTCGATCGCAGCCACAGCTGCCTTGCCGGCCCTTGCCTTGGGGCCGCTCGCTCCGCCAGACCGCTCGGAGCCGCTCGTGACGAAGGTCGGCGGGATCTTCACCCACGACGATGTCCGCACCCCCTACTACGACGAGCTCTTCGCCCTGCGCAGTCGGGAGACCGGCGCCTGCGGCTTCGGCCGCCAGTGGTATCCCTTCCCCGGCACCCGCCGCGGCGGCTTCCACGAATCCCCCGGCCCCTGCCGCATTCGCATGTACCGCAAGCGCTACCGCTGACGGTCTCGCCCTCCCCGACGTCATCCCCGCCAAGCGAAGCGCAGAGCGGGGATCCAGCCCAAACCTCCACGGCCGCAATTCGGCGCTGGTTTCCCGCTGGCGCGCTTCGCGCTTGCGGGAATGACACGCAGAGGTGAGAACGTGAGTGGTGAGATGGTGGGATGGAGGTTCTGCCGCGTGGTCGGGCGGAGCCTCCATCCGAATGAATGGTCTCCCCCCCCAATCTCACCACTCACCACCTCACCATCTCACCCAACACAAGTCGCCTCGCAGGCCACTGGCCTCGAGGGTTTGGGAGAATGGGAACGGGGCGTTTAGCCGCCGGACCGTGTTTAGAGGCCTGAGCGCTCGGCTCTTACGCCCCGTCGCCGCAATGGAAGCTGCTTGACCGATCCGATCACCTAGCCCAAGCGCACGGGTTCGAACCGTGTCGCCTTTACGCGGCCCCCCGGCCGTCCCATGAGACCGCCCCTCGAGTGGCAGCCTCGCGAGCCGAGGTGGGAGCAGTATGCCACGGCTTCGAAAGGCGGGGATAACACGCAATTAGGTTAGCACCGCATGCCGCTCCTCCCCCTCGAGGGGGGAGGATGGAACGCCACGGGCTTAGCTCGCCCATCG
>JBGGME010000159.1:0-2811 GCA_041288195.1 Hyphomicrobiaceae bacterium | reverse complement strand
CCCCTGGCCCCTCCCCGCAAGGGGGAGGGGAAACCGCGCGGGGGAGAGGGAGCAGGCGCGAGGCGGGCGAGCGTGCGGGACAGCCAGCCGGGGACGGAGCGTTGCGGCTCGGGCATGCGAGGGGGCTTTCGGATTTCGGGTCGGCGTGTGGCGAAGGGGATCCTCGGGACACCGGCCTTCGCCGGTGCAGGCAAGCCCGAGGATGACCGCGCGAGCGTTCCGCTCGCTTGGTCACATGAAGCGCAGGTGCGGGTGGCGGTGGTCGACGAGCATCAGCTCGGTGAGGGCCCAGACGAGGGCGTCGAGGCGGTCGGGGCTGCGGCCTTGTGAGAGACCGTCGGCGGCGAAGTCGCACATCTGGCGCTCGAGCTCCGCGAACTCCCCGACGTGGGCGACGCGGCCCTCGGCATAGAGCGCGGAGATCGGCTCGGCGCGCACGTACTTGCCGCGCGAGGCGTACACCTTCTTGACGGGGACGCGGGCGTCGATGCTGCGGAAGGTGGCCACCAGCAGGTCGCCGCCCTGGTTGGTCTCCACCACTATGGTGTCGGCCAGGTAGTCGTGATAGGCGGCGACCGCGGCCCTGGCCCAGGTGGCGGGGTCGCGGCCCTGGATGGTGCGGTCGCCGATGACGTAGCCGCGCTTGTCGACGCCGAGGCCGGCAACGATGATGCCGCAGCTGTCGGAGCCGCTGGTGGAGGAGACCGGCGGGTCGACGGCGACGACGATGCGCACGAGCTCGGGGCGTGCGGCGAGCCGGCTCTGGGCGATGTGGCTGCGCTTCCAGAGGCCGGTGAGGCGCTCCTCGACGATCTCGCCCTCCAGCTCCTGGCGGCCGAGGATGGTGTCGCCGTAGCGGCGCTGCATCTCGGCCAGGAAGGCCGGCGCCAGATAGTTGGCGTTGTCGGCGGTGCGCGAGCGGCTGGTGATGGTGGCCTGGTCGCCCATGATCTTCTTCAGCACCGGTATGGCGCGCGGCGTTGTGGTGATGACGCACTGGGGCAGCGAGCCCAGCCGCAGGGCAAACTGCAGCGTGTCCCAGGCGATGTCGGGGACACGCCACTTGCAGAGCTCGTCGCACCAGGCGGCGTCGAACTGCGGCCCGCGCAGGCTGTCGGGGTCGTCGGCGGCGAACATCTGGGCGATCGAGCCGTTGGGCCAGACCAGCCGGTTCCTGGATGCCTCGAGTCTGGGGCGCTCGTCGTTGCGATGGATGGAGAGGAGCCCCGAGAGGCCCTCGATCATGACGCTGCGCACCTGGCCGATGGTCTCGCCGACCAGCGCGATGCGGTGCGCGCGCCGCTCGGCCAGATCGGGAGTGGCCAGCGCCTGCGCACGCACCCACTCGGCGCCGGCCCGCGTCTTGCCGGAGCCGCGGCCGCCGAGCAGGAGCCAGGTGTGCCAGGGCTGGCCGCCGGAGGTGAGGATGGGCGGCAGCTGATCATGGCGCGAAGTCAGCAGCCAATCGAAGACGATGCGGTCCCACTGCTTGCGATCGATCGCGGCGGCAATCCGCTCGGCGCCGTCAGGCAGGCGGGATAAGCTTCTCAAGGCGCTCCGCAATCTCTCTGCGGAGGGCTTCCTCCTCGGATGCAGCGGAACCGGGGTTGCTTGCAGTGGGCCCTCCGCCGGCAGCTCGATCGAGGTCAGCGTCCAACTCCTTGGCTTGCGATAGGGATTTCGTGACCGCGGTCATGGGGCGCATGTTCTTGTCCGGGTCGATGGAGGCAGGGTTGGCGCCCCGCTTCTTCGCGTCCTTCACCTGCTTCTTCATATGCAGCTCCATGAGCTCGAGATTGAGATTCATCACGCGGTAGTAGCGGGTGAGCACGCTGTGGCGGATGTCCGCGATGCTTTCGGCGCGGTGGAAGGCCCCTGTGCCGCGTGCAGCGGCGGGCAGGGAGCCGGCAGGCCTGGGCCAGCCTTCCAGACGGGCGCGGCCGGCGATGGTGGACTCGTGGGCGCCGATCTCCCTCGCGATTGCGGCGAAGGTGGCGCCGCCGTCGCGCAGACGACGCGCTTGGGCCCACTGCTCGGGGGTGAGCGGCGGTCTCGGCATCGGCGGAGGATCAAGGGGTGGGAGCGGAGCGGGCCCGGACACTCGCTGCCAGCGAGTTTCGCGAAGCGGGGCCGCACACAATTGTCGAGCTATAGCTGAACAGTACCTGAGGAGCGTTACGCTGTCAACACGAATATTGGGTGACGCAAGAAGAAAATGCACAATGCTCCAAATATGCTCGAATCAATACTTGGGTTTGCCATTGTACCACAGGCGCGAGCCGCGGGGATAAGGTCGCCGCGGGCCGGCACCGGATAGAGGCGGAGAGAAGCTCAGGGCCTCGCCTTGGCTGCGGCTTTCGCCCTTTCCGCGACATGGTCCTGCAAGGCTGCAGCGACGATTTCGGCGACCCGCTGCGAGCCGCGGTCGGTGAAGTGGATGGCATCGTAGACATCGCTGAAAGCCCAGGGATGGGCGGCGGCGAGATCGATCAGGATCGTGCCTTCGCTCTTTGCCACCGCGCGCAGGATCGCGTTGAAGTGATCGTGCATGCTGGCGAAGTCCTCCGGCCGGTCTACGACCTTGGCGAGCTGCTTGCGGTCGAGGAACGTGCTGCGGCGCTCGGTTTCCGTGCGCGGCTCGACATTGACCTGCGTCATCAGGACCGGCGTCGCGCCCCACGCCGACACGGTGTGGACGAACGACTTGAGCGAGCTCTCGTAGGCACGCGCAGCCGTCTTGCGTCGATCGGAAGACGGGGCGGCGGAGGGAGGACGCAGAGGGAGGACCTCCGCGTAGGCCGGCCGCATCCC